>NZ_JBGONQ010000012.1:0-115846 GCF_041439145.1 Vibrio sp. 1F255
GCAACCTTGCCAAGGTTGAGGTCATCGGTTCGAACCCGATGTATCGCTCCAAATTTTGTAGTGTTGATTCATTTCGACATTAAGATGGTGTTTTACTTTTCAGTAATCGGCATCGCAATAAAGAATTGCGTGCCCTGGTGGTGGAATTGGTAGACACAAGGGATTTAAAATCCCTCGACGTTCGCGTTGTGCCGGTTCAAGTCCGGCCCGGGGCACCATCTATTTGATTATTACCTCGCTTGGTATTAATCAAAAGAGTTGTTCTCTTAAAACACTATTGAAGGCGCCTTGGCAGAGTGGCTATGCAGCGGATTGCAAATCCGTGGACCTCGGTTCGACTCCGGGAGGCGCCTCCACTATTCAAAGTTGAAAGGCCAGCAGAAATGCTGGCCTTTTTGCTATCTGAAATTCTAAACCCTCATGCTATGTTCAAACTTCCACGTATGCTCTCTAATCAGTAGCACCACTAGGAACAAGCTATATCAGATCACTTTTGTGCCGGTCTTTTCCTTATGTAAACCTATCATTTGCTAAACAACCAACAGCATCTGTTAACCAATTGCGCCGTTTGTGAGTGGAATGAGTGGGGAATGGAAAAGGGCGACTGTCTTTTGCGTCATTAAATTCTTCATATTTATACATAGTTGCTCATGATCCTGTAACGCTTTCATGAGTTATTACACTTATTATGACCGCAAGTGAAAATGATTGTCATTTACTTGTGTTACTGCTAACCTATTGTGAAACTTTACAACATCTTATCTACTGCACGAAAGTGTATATAAAACCCCGCTAAACCTTATTAAACCTACGGTTATTCGTTTGCTTCGTATGATAAATCAGCAGATCTACCTCTTTTGTCCTACCCCTTTAGGGTAGTTCGATTTCGTAATTGATTTACATCATATTTTCATTTTCTTTCATAATTCATTATTCGCTCAGTTAAGAAATATATAACCTTCAGGAATTCTTATGAGCAAGATGAAGCTAGTCGTAATCGGTAACGGGATGGTCGGCCATCGCTATATCGAAGATTTAGTCGAGAAGACAGACGTTGCTAACATGGACATCACAGTCTTCTGTGAAGAGCCTCGCGTAGCCTATGATCGTGTGCACCTTTCTTCTTACTTTTCACACCATACTGCGGACGAACTTTCTTTAGTTAAAGAAGGCTTCTACGAGAAACACGGCATCAACATGCTGATCGGTGAGCGTGCTATTAACGTTAACCGTGAAAAGAAAACAGTTTACTCAAGTACTGGTCGTGAAATTCAATACGACAAGCTAATCCTTGCTACAGGTTCATACCCATTCGTTCCGCCAATCAAAGGTAACGAAGGTAAAGACTGTTTCGTTTACCGCACAATCGAAGACTTGAAAGCTATCGAAGCAACCGCTAAGAATTCTAAATCTGGTGTGGTTGTTGGTGGTGGTTTGCTTGGTCTTGAAGCTGCAGGCGCACTAAAAGCTCTTGGTGTAACCACGCACGTTGTTGAGTTTGCTCCAAAGCTAATGGCTGAGCAGCTTGACCAAGCGGGTGGTAACCAACTTCGTCAAAAAATCGAACGTATGGGCGTTAACGTACATACAAGTAAGAACACGCTTGAGATTGCTCCTGAAGGCACTGAAGCTCGTAACGTAATGCGCTTTGCAGACGGTACAGAGCTAGAAACTGATTTCATCGTATTCTCTGCTGGTATTCGCCCACAAGACAAACTTGCTCGTCAAATGGGGCTGGGTATTGCACCACGTGGCGGTATCGAGATTAATGATCACTGTCAAACGACAGACAAAGACATCTACGCAATCGGTGAGTGTGCGTCTTGGAACCAAACGTTCTACGGCCTAGTGGCTCCTGGTTACAAAATGGCAACGGTAGCGGTTGACCACGTTGTTGGTAACGAAAGCACATTTGAAGGTGCTGACATGTCTGCGAAGCTTAAGCTTTTGGGCGTGAAAGTAGGCTCTATCGGCGATGCGAACGGTCGTACTCCTGGCTGTAAGAGCTACGTTTACCAAAACGAAGAACAAGAAGTTTACAAGCGTCTAATCGTTTCTGAAGACAACAAGAAGCTGCTTGGTGCAGTAATGGTTGGTGACACGTCTGACTACGGTGATCTTCTACAGCTTATGCTGAACGAAATCGACCTACCAGAACACCCAGATGCATTGATTCTTCCTGCTCATGCTGGTGCTGAAAAGCCAACACTTGGCGCGGATTCTCTTCCTGAGTCTGCTGTTATCTGTTCTTGTTTCGATGTGACTAAAGGCAAGATCGCTCAAGCGGTTGCTGAAGGTCACCACACAATCGGTGATATCAAAGCAGTAACAGGCGCAGGTACTGGTTGTGGTGGTTGTATTCCACTAGTGACTTCAGTACTAAACGCTGAACTTGCTAAAGCTGGTGTTGAAGTGAAGAACGACGTGTGTGAGCACTTTGCATACTCTCGCCAAGAGCTTTTCCACCTAATTCGCATCGAAGAAATCAAAACGTTCGATGAGCTATTAGAGAAATACGGTAAAGGCTACGGCTGTGAAGTATGTAAGCCTCTAGCAGGTTCTATCCTTGCTTCTTGCTGGGGTGAACACATCCTTAAGCCTGAATTAGTGAAGCTGCACGATACCAACGACAACTTCCTAGGTAACATGCAAAAAGACGGTACTTACTCTGTAATCCCTCGTATGGCGGGTGGTGAAGTAACACCTCAAGCACTAAGCGTTCTTGCTGATGTTGCTGCTGAATACAACTTGTACACCAAGATCACAGGTGCACAACGTATCGGCCTATTTGGTGCTCAGAAAGATGACTTACCAGCAATCTGGAAGAAGTTAATCGCTGCAGGTTACGAAACGGGTCAAGCTTACGCAAAAGCACTTCGTATGGCGAAAACATGTGTAGGTTCTACTTGGTGTCGTTACGGCGTTCAAGATTCAGTTGGCCTAGGCGTGATGATCGAGAACCGTTACAAAGGCATCCGTACTCCTCATAAGATGAAGTTTGGTGTGTCTGGCTGTACTCGTGAGTGTGCTGAAGCTCAAGGTAAAGATTTAGGTATTATTGCGACTGACGCAGGTTGGAACATGTATGTATGTGGTAACGGTGGTATGAAACCTCGTCACGCAGACTTACTGGCAAGCGACCTAGACCAAGAAACGCTAATCAAGTACATCGACCGTTTCATGATGTTCTACATCCGCACGGCTGCGCCACTACAACGTACTTCGGTATGGATGGACAACCTAGAAGGTGGTGTTGATTACCTACGTGAAGTGATTGTAGACAACAAGCTTGGTATCAATGACCAACTTGAAACTGACATTGCTGGCCTAGTTGATAACTTCGCTTGTGAATGGACAGATACAATCAACGACGAAGCTCAACTTAAGCGCTTTGCACACTTCATCAATGCTGATGACCGCGATGATAACGTTGTGTTTGTTGAAGATGGTCGTGAACAACACCGTCCTGCGACATTCACTGAGAAACACCCTGAAGCCATTACTTCAAAGCATCAGGGCGACATCATTCACGTAGAATCTGTTTAAGGGGAGACGACATCATGGCATTTACCAAAGTTTGTAAGATCGAAGACATTATCCCAGGTACAGGTGTTTGTGCGTTGGTTGGTGGTGAGCAAGTAGCTGTATTCCGCCCAACGAAAGCTGAAGAAGTATTCGCGATTAGCAACACAGACCCTTACTTCCAGTCAAACGTGTTATCACGTGGCTTGATTGTTGAGCACAAAGAAGAGCTTTGGGTAGCAAGCCCACTTAAGAAGCAACGCTTTAACCTAGCAACAGGTGTGTGCATGGAAGACGAGAACTTCAACGTGAAAGCGTACAAAGCTCGTGTTGCCAAAGGCGCTGTAGAAATCTCTGCTTAATCTTCGGATGAGTAAGATTTGATAGTTCAAGGGTTCTAGTTCTCGATATTGCCTTAACTCGGCAACTAGAGCCTTTTCCTATCCAATTTTAACTTTTAATTTAAACTTTTTAAGGACAACCTTATGTCTCCTGATTACAAACCAGCTGAATTCGTTCAAACGATGATTGATGTGGGTGAAGCGAAAACGAAAACAAGTACTCGCGATCTTCTGATTCGAAGCACTATGGCTGGTATCATC
Source organism: Vibrio sp. 1F255 (assembly GCF_041439145.1). Lineage (NCBI taxonomy): Bacteria > Pseudomonadati > Pseudomonadota > Gammaproteobacteria > Vibrionales > Vibrionaceae > Vibrio > Vibrio sp. 1F255. The sequence goes on from NZ_JBGONQ010000012.1 coordinate 4,125, forward strand.
CTTTCTCTAGCGGTTGTTGTTGCTATTACAGCAATGGTTCAAACCGGTATTGGCCTTGTTGGCGCACTTGTGTTCCCAGTTGGCTTCGTCATTCTAAGTGTAATGGGTTATGACCTAGTAACTGGCGTATTCGGCCTTGCACCTTTAGCGAAATTCGACAACCGCCCAGGTATTACTTGGGGTCGTATCCTACGTTGTTGGGGTATTGTTGGTCTTGGTAACCTTATCGGTTCTTTGATTGTTGCTTTCCTTGTTGCAGTATCACTAACGGGTAACTTCTCTTTAGAACCAAACGCTGTTGCTCAAAAGTTCATTGCTGTTTCTACAGGTCGTAGCCTAGGTTTTGAAAACATGGGTATGGACGGATGGATCACGTGTTTCGTACGCGGTATCTTCTGTAACCTTATGGTATGTCTAGGTGTGATTGGCAACATGACTGCACGCACAGTATCTGGCCGTGTAGCAATGATGTGGTTCCCAATCTTCATCTTCTTCGCACTCGTATTTGAGCACACAGTAGTAAACATGTTCCTATTCCCACTGGGTATGATTCTTGGCGCTGACTTCGGTATTGCGACATGGTTGAACTTCAACCTTATCCCAACAATCCTAGGTAACATCGTTGGTGGTCTATTAATGACGTGTGTTCCTCTATACCTAACTCATGCTAAAACAGCTCCTTCTCTAGGCGCTAAGTAATTAGATAGTTCTAGGTTAATGAGCAACTAATAATGTGTGTTAAGCCCCAAGCTGTTGATTTGGGGCTTTTTTGATCTTAACACTCTCTACTTTGATAACCGTGCACCTAAGGCGAGCAATGTGTGCTTGATGATGGTGCAAATGTCAGGGTTTTCCAACGTAATAGATTGTTTTGTTATATAAACTTCTATCTTGATTAGAATTAATCGTAAAGTTTTATGGCAACAACTGATAGTCTAAGAAGTAGGGATATTGGTGATTCATACAACGATGAATCGTCATACAGAATTAAGCTTGAAATATAACAAGCTAACTTTCGGAGCAAAGCATGTCAGAAGTATCGCCATCGAATGTTAAAGAAGTAAACAAAGGATTTGTTTCATTGGTAGGTGCAGGTCCGGGCGACCCAGACTTACTTACGCTAAAAGCCGCACGAGTGATTCAACAAGCAGACGTGTTGGTTTATGACCGCTTGGTATCAAAAGATATTTTGGCGATGGCTAATCCAGAAGCAGAAATGCTGTATGTGGGCAAAAAGCTTGATCATCACTGTGTACCGCAAGATCAGATCAACCAACTATTAGTGACCAAAGCGCAAGAGAACAAGCACGTAGTACGCCTAAAAGGTGGTGACTCGTTTATCTTTGGTCGTGGTGGTGAAGAGTGTGAAACGCTAGCTGAGAATGACGTGAGATTTGAAGTGATTCCGGGCATCACAGCTGCTGCCGGAGCAACGGCTTATGCGGGCATTCCGTTAACGCACCGTGATCATGCACAAAGCGTGCAGTTTATTACAGGTCACTTGAAGAAAGATGGCGAAGATATTGACTGGCAATCTCTTGCTCAGCACAACCATACTATCGTGTTTTACATGGGCTTGAAAGAGAGTCCGAACATTCAGAAGAATCTACTCGATAATGGTATGCGAGCTGACATGCCAGTTGCGATCATCGAAAACGGTACACGCCAAGAACAAAAGGTGTTTAGAGGTGGGTTACGTGATTTAGCTGACCTTGCGAGCGCCGCAAAGAGCCCAGCGCTGATTGTTGTAGGCAGCGTGGCTCAGCTCCATGAAAAACTTGCTTGGTTTAACAAACAAGCTTGATCGTTTGACCTTCTAATTGGATCTCTAAGCCACTACTGAGTCCATCAAGAATCAAATACTGCAGCGGCTGCCTTGTCGCTGCATTTCTTGTTGGCGCATCGGCATTTCGTCAATGATATTGGTGATCTGTTTCCAATCTGTTTTGCCACTCCATCGGTGCTTCTCTTTCCCGTCTTTACCAATCAAAACAGCGGTATGTGATCCTTTCGGGATCTCGTAAATACTGGTGACTGCTTCTAAGTTAAACTCTTCTTCTAACCAAGTTGGGACTGTGTAACCACTCTCAGCAATAACCATAATGACGACATCTCGTTCGTCCAATTGACAGTTATTGAGTAACACTTCATTCAGAAACTCTTTAACGATTGAATCTTCCTTTGGAGCGAAATAAATCACACTGCGGTGTGGCAAAGGCTTTGAGTGAGAATAAGCGGGGTAGGCGAGTACTGAATTGATGGTTAAGCTCATGATTATTACCGTGCAGATGGTCAGTAGTTTAAGCAAACTAAACCAGCTACCAGAGTTTGATGGTTGATTTAAAGTTTGCATCGCTTTGGTTGTGTCGATGCTTACGATCGAATTGTGTGTTTGTCGGTGCAGCATTGCCAACCTCCCTTTAAAAACTCTAAGCCTGAGTACGATTTGAACGCTACGTAAAGAAGAAGGTGAAGATCAGAACCACCTAAGAAACGCTCAAAACAAATCCACTTACAATAAGCATAGTTAGGATTACGTAAAGACACTTAGCTTTACGCTAAAGATATTAGATTTACGTTAACGATAGCTGGCAGGTTCATTTTTATTGAGTAAAGCGACTCGCATTTTACAATTGAATAGAATAGGGTATACGGAAAATCTAAAGGTATGAATTTATGGAAAACATAGCAATTTTGGTCGACGTTCAGAACGTTTACTACACGACGCGCGACAAATACCGTTCTAACTTCGACTATAACCAGTTTTGGTATGTTGCCACGGAAGGGCGTAACGTTATTGCAGCTAATGCTTACGCAATCTCAAGCCAAGATCCAAAGCAGCGTCAATTTCATCATATCCTTCGTGGTGTGGGCTTTAATGTGAAGTTAAAGCCGTTTATTCAGCGTCGAGATGGCAGTGCAAAAGGCGATTGGGATGTGGGTATTGCGTTAGACGCGATAGAACTTGCTGAGACGGTTGATACGATTGTTTTGGTATCAGGAGACGGTGATTTCGAAATCCTTGTAGAGCGAATCAAAGAGCGCTTTGGCAAGCCTGTTGAAGTGTATGGTGTTCCCGGGTTAACTGCTCAAAATCTTATCGATTCTGCATCAAAATTTGTACCGATTGAAAAAGATTTTCTTCTATAGAGGAAATCGGGCACTTTATAATTGAAATCAATAATAACGATAATTAGAATGCAAACAGTTCTTATTTATCGGTATGTGTAATGTCTCGCGTTTTAGTTGTTGATGATGATATTCAGTTGTGTGAATTACTGGGTGAAGTGTTAGAAAATGAGGGGTATCACGTTGATACTGTTCATTGCGGTGAATCCGCGCTTGAGTTTATTCAATCTCACCCTGTCGATTTGGTTCTACTCGATGTAATGCTTCCGAACCTAAGCGGCATTCAAGTAGCAAGACGTATTTGTCAGCGTTTTGCTACTCCCATTCTTATGCTAACCGCGCTTAACGACGATGCCTCAATGCTCGATGGCTACCAAGCAGGCGCCGACCAGTACATCGCTAAACCTTTCAATGTTCCTGAACTCTTAACCCGTATTAAGGTGATCTTGCGCCGAGTGGGTTTTGAACGCCAAAGACAATCTTTAGCTTCCTCTAATCACGGCTTGTGTGAACAACTCTCTCGTTTGCCATTAACTGGCACTGAAAAAGACTTGCTTGATTATTTGGTCAAAAATGACGGTATTGTCGTCTCAAAATCTGATCTGCAAATCCATGTACTCAAGAAAGAATTGTGTCCCTTCGATCGTAATTTAGATATGCATATCAGCAATATACGTAGAAAGCTCGTTCAGGCAGGTTTGTCTAAACAACATATAAAAACCGTTCGTGGTAAAGGTTACAGTTACCTAGAGTCGGTCGGAGCATGAGTAAAAAACTGCTGCGTTGCCCTGATTTTATTGCTAAGCGTAAAGACGGACTCACTTTCCAACTGTTCAGTTACCTGACCGTCATTTTGGTGAGTATTTTGATCCTGCAAGGTGTCGCTGAAAGAGCCTTGATGAAAGCGCTGCTTAAAGTCCCAGAATCGGTAAAAGCGGAAATGCTCGACCTTGCTTACCAAGCGAATGTGTTGATCGAAGAAGGGGACATGGATGAACTCGCGGACTGGGGTAATGCTCAGCAGTATTATCTGTTCGTCATTGATAAAGACAATCGTCCGATCACACATCGTCACATGCACCCACATTTTGAATTTAAGCTCAAATACTTAAGAACGTTAGATCACCAACTTAGTGATCGTGTGAGTAAGCCGATCTTCGGCCTACCACTGGATAACGGTAAAACACTGGTTATCCAACTACCGCACCAGTTTCATCCCGCAAAATCTTTTGCGCCATATTCCTATATGCTTAAAGCATTGATTGCATTGGTCGTATTGTCTCTGTTCTCGATTATCATGGCCAAAAGCCTTCAGCAACCGTTGGATAGATTGAGAGAAGCGAGCCGCAGACTGGCTCAAGGTGACTTCACGGTCAGTGTGGTGTCGGAGTTGAACTCCACCACGCGTGAATTCAACGAGCTTGCACACGATTTTGATTATATGACCTTTGAGATTAAATCTCTGGCTGAAAAGCAACGTTGTTTGATTCGTGATGTCTCACACGAGTTAAGAACACCATTAGCAAGGCAAAACCTCGCACTACACCTGCTGCGCAGCAAGGTTGATGATAAAAGCATTGGTTTGCTAGAACGAATGGAAAATGAAACAGAAGAGATGAATAAGCTGGTGGGTGAGATACTTGAATTTAGCCGCTTAGAAACCTCTCGCTATGACTCCAAGTTAAGTTTAATGCACCTTGAGCACTATTGTTCAATGTTGATCGCGCAGATGCAAAACGATTTAAAACCGAATCAAACTTTGATTGGTTCCCTAGAGACGCCGATATCAATGGTGAACGTTGATGAGAGGCTACTGCTTCGAGTCATTGGTAACTTGGTCGGGAATGCCATTAAATACGCGGGTGAGAACGCTCATGTGGTCGTGACGACATACGAACAGGTAATGGATAGACGTTACAGTGTAATATCTGTAGAAGATGACGGTGACGGTATTCCTGATAACAAGATTGCAGGTATATTCGACCCGTTTACTCGTATTGAATCAGCAAGAGACAAACGGTCTGGTGGCTACGGTCTGGGCCTTGCGATTGTTAAAGAAGCGATGGGTGTGATGAATGGACATGTAACTGCTGAGAATAGAGAAGGTGGGGGGCTGAGAGTGAACTTGATGTTCCCAATCGGTGATTAGCTTTCCCTATTGATAATTACCTTAAATTGATAACTGTCCCAACTCAGTAGTACTGACTTAAGCGATACCCAATAAAAACGCCACTGCATCTGCAGTGGCGTTTTTCTTTATGCGCTTTGGTATGGGCTAGGCGTAGCCATTAATTACGCCTGAGCTTGAAGACAAGAGCATAAGATAAGCGAGACTATGCCTGTTGGCGAGCTAGCTTAACTTCTTCTTCTTTCTCACCTGCTGCTGGGTCGTTGAAGCGAGACTCGTCTAGAGCGCCTTCAGACTTAGCAACGATGATAGATACGGCACTATCACCTGTGATGTTTACAGCGGTACGAATCATATCAAGAAGGCGGTCAACACCCATGATTAGAGCAATACCTTCAAGCGGCAGGCCAACTTGGTTCAATACCATCGCTAGCATAACAAGACCAACACCAGGGACACCTGCAGTACCAACAGACGCCAGTGTCGCCGTTAGGATAACCATTAGGTAATCACCCATTGAAAGGTCGATGTTGTACGCTTGCGCGATAAACGCCGTCGCAACACCTTGCATGATTGCAGTGCCGTCCATGTTCACAGTTGCACCTAGTGGTACTGTGAAAGAAGCGACTTTGTTGTCTACGCCCATACGGTTCTTAGCCGTTTCCATAGTTACTGGAATTGTTGCGTTCGAAGATGCTGTTGAGAATGCAAACATGATTGCATCTTCCATCTTACGTAGGAACGTAATCGGACTAAGACCTGTGAATCCTTTAAGCATCGCACTGTAAGTCACCAAGCCATGCAACAGCAGGGTACCAGCAAGCACTAAGAAGTATTCTGCTAGGTTCCAAATTGCACCTAAGCCAAGGCCAGAGAACAGTTTCGCCATCAAGAAGAATACGCCGTAAGGAGCAAGGTTCATTAGTAGCGCAACTAGCTTCATGATCACTTCGTTTAGATCAGAGAAAACTGCAGCGATACGTTCACCGGGTTTGCCCGCTGCACTGATTGCGATACCAAACAACACTGCAAATACGATAACTTGTAACGTTTTGCCCTCAGCCATCGCCTGAATAGGGTTGGTTGGGAACATGTCGATGATTACTTGGCCCAGAGAAGGGGCATCCGCTGATTTGAAAGAGCTCGCAGCAGTAAGATCCGCACCAGCTCCAGGTTGGAACAGGTTACCGATAGTTAATGCTAGAGTGATGGCAACGGCAGTAGTACCGATATAAAGTGCAAGCGTTTTGCCACCCATACGGCCAAGAGTTGATAAGTCTTTAAGAGAACTTGTACCGCACACTAGTGAAACGAAGACTAGAGGCACAACAAGCATTTTTAAACTGGCGACAAAGATTTGTCCGCCCACTTCAAAGAGTCCGTTAACGATGTAGTTGTTAACAAATCCGTTGTCTGCAAAAAGGGATTGAATGGCGAATCCCGTTAATATACCTACGACCATACCGAGGATTACTCGACCAGTCAGAGACATAGGTTTCTTGGTATTCATTTAGAACACTCCTTATTATTTATAACTTTGATACCTTTTCAAAGTGAGCAGGAGATTAGCAGTCGGATAATCAATTCGAAAAACAAAAAATGAGTTTGGAATTATAGATGTGATCAAAATCACTGATAATTGTGTAAATTAAACAATTAAAAACAAAATAATTCACTATTAATTTACATCTATCGAGGGTTTTATACATAAATTTGTCGTTTCAAAGGTAGTAAATAAGAAGAGATGATTTTCTTATCAATCTTCACGTCTTCAATTGACCGAACAAATACCGTTGTTTCAAAAAATTCGGTGAAGATAACCAGTCGATTTACGTCCATGAGCCTTAACTATTTGTATTGAATGGTTTTGTTGAACTCCTCAAATATGACTCACCGACAGGCCTTTACAAAACTTTACGAATGCAAAGAATGTAAATTTAATGCAAATGGTAATAGTTATCACTTATATTCACTCCCGAAATAATTCAGTGGTACCGGCAACGGTTCAGCGAACACATCGAATAAATAACAAAGTGTTCGTCTAAAAGAATAAAAGCGGAGTAAAGGACATGTTTTCAAAGAGCCCATTGGCTTTAGTGATCGGCGCAGTATTAGCTTCACCAGCAGTATTGGCAGAAACAGTAAAAACAGACGAGCATATGGTTGTTGAAGGTCGTGACTTCGGTTATAAAGCCGACACGAACACAACAGCAATGCGCATGGAGGCGACTCAATTAGAGACTCCGGGACAAGTTTTAGTAATCGATGAGCAAATCATCGATGAACAGCGTGCAACAACGCTTGGTGACGTGCTTAAGAATGACGCGAGTGTAAGTGCTGGCGGTACAAGCCGTAACCGTGAACGTTTCTCTCTACGTGGTTTCTCGGTAGAAAGCTCTTCGGGCTTCCTTAAAAATGGCCAGCAACATTGGTCTCACTACCGTCAACCAATCGAACTGCTAGAGCGTGTTGAAGTACTAAAAGGACCTTCTGGTCTTCTTTACGGTATTTCTGCACCAGGTGGTTTGATCAACATGGTAAGCAAAAAGCCAACTTACGATACGCAAGTAAGTGTTAGCCAAGATATCGGTTCTAATGACCATTCTCGTACAACGGTAGACGTAAGTGGCGCTTTGAACGACGCTGAAACTCTACGTGGTCGCGCGATTCTATCTAAAGAAAGCTACGGCTCTTGGAGAACTTATGGTGACGGAACTGAACCACAAACAGAACGTTTTGTTGGTGGTGTATTCGTTGATTACGATGTAACTGAAGACGTGACAGTTTCTGTTCATTACGACAAAACTAACGACGAAGGTAGCGTAGATTCTGGCGCTTTATACACGCTAGACGGCAACCGAGTAGGTAGCGACAAGCACATCTGGGATGCACAGTGGTCACAGATCGAGAATGATGTTGAGAACGTTGGTTTTGATATTGCTGCTAACCTGACTGATACATGGTCATTAAAAACAGGTTTCAACTACCAAGATTTCGAACGTATTGATATGGAAAGCTACCCAAGCTTTTCAAACATGAATCCTGATGGTACGGGCACCGTGACTCAAGGCGGTAACTACCGTCATGATAAATGGCGTTTCAGAACGGCTTACGTTGATCTAACAACAACCGCTGATCTTGCGGGCACAGAGCACCAACTATTATTCGGTGCTAACTGGTTAGGCTACAGCTATTACCGTGGTATGGATCGCTTCAGCAGCGCTGAATACGCACCAGATGCAACAGTACCAGCGCCGTCAGTGGGTCCAACATCGCTAGGTAAGATGAGTACTTACGATACTTGGGGCTTCTACATCCAAGATTTGATTACTATTAATGATGAATGGCAAGTTCTTGCGGGTGCTCGTTTCGACCGTAAAGTAAGTGATGGCGTAGCAGAAGAAAATGTAGCGCCTAAGCTTGGCCTGATTTACCACCCAGCATCAAACGGTAGTATCTACGCTTCTTACTCTGAAAGTTTCGAACCACAAGGTGTTGTGTCTAGCGGAAGCCGCAACTACACCAACGATGGCGAACTTCTTGACGCAGCAACGGGCGTGTCTTACGAAGTCGGTACTAAGTGGGAACTGATGGACGAACGTCTATTCGTTTCTGGTGCGGTATTCGATATTACCCAAGAAAACATTTCAATGGATGTAGAAGACACTTCATCAGGCGATTGGACGAAGACACAAGGTGGCGAACAAGTTCACCGTGGTGCTGAGCTAGCCGCACAAGGCTTTATTTCAGAGCGCTTCTCAATGTCTGGTTCTGCAATGTACTTAGATGCTGAAATCACGAACCATGAAACATATGAAGGTAACCGTCCAGTAGACGTACCTGAGTTTGCAGCAAGCGTTTGGTCTACCTATGCAGCAACAAACGAAGTTGATGTGAACCTGGGTCTTATCTACGAAGGTTCTCGTTACGGCGATAGCGCGAACACATTCAAGAAAGACGGCTACGCACGTGTAGATATGGGTGCTGCATACACGCTTAAGTACGACGATTCTCTTGATTTCGTAGCGCGTCTAACAGTCGAGAACGTATTTGATAAAGAATACCTAGCGGGTGGCGGTTCAACATCTTCAAACCACCAATTTGCTGAAGACGTAGTAATCGGCGAAGGCCGTAACTACATGGCGACTTTACAGGTAAAATACTAATTTGTTAGTAGGGTACTATTGTTAGCCTAAATACTAAGGGGAAAGTTTCGGCTTTCTCCTTTCGTGATTCTGCTATTCAGTAAAATATCCCTAGTAATGCGAGTGACTTTTAATGATAATGAGAGTGCTTATCAATAATAGTATTTATCAATAAAATGTATTTGACCTTCTTCTATAGTAAATGACTACAATTATGAATCTTTTAAAAACTAGCCTAGCGCTTGCCATCAGTTTGGTTGCAACGTCTTCTATGGCAAACAGCTTGGATCAAGCTCAATCAATTCAAAACAAGACCAATAACGCGTCGGCTTCGAGCCAAAAGGTTATTGATAAAAGCTCACAAGCGACTTTAATGCTGCAAGCTGAGATTGAGCGTCTGCAAGAAGAAGTTAAAAACCTAGAAATCTATCACGATCACCTTGCTGCATTAGTTGAGAGCCAAAACCAAGAAGCTCAAAGCATTGAAGAGCAGATCGAAGAAATCAAATACACACGCCAAGGTGTTGTGCCATTGATGTATCAAATGATCGATGGTCTTGAACAGTTGGTAGAGAAAGACGTGCCGATTAAGAAAGAACAGCGTCTAGAAAGAGTAGAAAAGCTACAAGCAATGATGACTCGTGCTGACGTAAGTGACGCTGAGAAATACCGCCGTATCCTAGAGGCATACCAAATCGAGATGGACTACGGCATCAAGCTCGGTGCTTACCAAGGCCGCGTTGCATTGAGCAACGACAGAACGATTGAAGCTGACGTGTTGCACCTAGGTCGTATCTCTTTGGTGGCTCGTAACCTAAATGGCAGCCAATATTGGTCTTGGAATCAAACACAAAATCAGTGGCAAGAGCTAGATTCTTCAATGAAATCTGAGCTAGATAAAGCTTACGACATTGCAAGCCAACAAGCGGCGCCAAGCCTAATTACTTTACCTGTTTCTTTAATTGTTGCGGAGGTTAAGTAATGAACTTAAAATCATTAGCAGTATTGCTTTGCATTACATCACTTTCATTTTCTGCTTTCTCAGCTTCAGACTCAACGGCTCAGCTCGTTAACAAAGCAAAATCAGAAAACCGTACTCAAGCTTCTCACAACGTAGTGCGTGAAGCTGATTTCAAAAAGACAGAACAAGAACTGAAAGCGATCAAAGCTCAGCTTGAAGCGAAGCGTACGTCTATCCAAGGTGCGACAGATGTTCTGACTCAAACGTTCAGTGATAACGAAAACAAGCTTGCTCGCTTAGAAGAGAAGCTGCGTTTAGAAACCGGTAGCTTAGGCGAGCTGTTCGGTGTCGTTCGTCAAAACGCAAAAGAACTCGGCGCAGAGCTTAGCTCAACCGTGAATAGTGTTGATCGTGCTGAACACACTGCAACTGTTGATCAAATCATTGATGCTAAATCACTGCCTTCAATGCCACAGCTGACCGGTTTGTGGATGAGCATGGTTGAACAGATCCAAGCGAGTTCTGAGCTTAGCAAATCTCAAATTGCATTCATTAATGGTGAAGGCAATACAAACAAGGTTGACGCTTACCGACTAGGTTCGATTGGTCTTGTGACAGAGCAAGGCTATGTTAGCTGGAACACTCAGCGTGAAGATGCGATCGCTTACCTTAAGCAACCACAAAATGGTCCAACGTTAGCGTCACTTTCTTCGTTAGCGAATGGTGAAGTATCTAACGTGGTTGTCGATCCTTCTCGCGGGTTTATGCTAGAGCAATTAGCACTTACGCCAAGTTTAACTGACCGTCTACAAGCGGGTGGTGTGGTTGGTAAAGTGATTCTTGGCCTACTAGCTATTGGTCTAATCATCGCATTAGTTCGTGGTGTCTCTCTTGCTATCGCACGCCAGAAAATTCGCGCGCAACTTAAGAACCCTGAGCAAGCGGGTGATAACCCACTAGGTCGTGTTCTTGCGATGTACAACAAGGAACAAAACCAAACGGTTGAAGCGTTAGAGTTGCGACTTTTAGAAGCGGTAGTTGATGAGCAGACTCACCTAGAGAAAGGTCTATCGATGCTTAAGCTATTGGCGGCACTAGCACCAATGTTGGGCCTTTTAGGTACAGTAACCGGCATGATCGAAACATTCCAAGTGATCACTCAGTTTGGTAATGGCGACCCTAAAGTTATGGCGGGTGGTATCTCGATGGCGCTTGTAACTACGGTACTTGGTCTGGTTGCGGCAATGCCTCTTCTACTGGCACACAACATTCTTAGCACTCAAGCAGAAAACATTCGCAATATTCTTGAGAAGCAAGGTATTGGTCTTGTTGCTGAGCAGGCTGAAAAGACCGTTGAATCAAACGCTGTTGTTTCACCAGTTGGGACTGCTGCGTAATGGATATTTTGTCGGGTTCTCTATTACCAGCGAGTTGGTTAACGAGTGACTGGCTGCTGTCTTTATCAAGCTTTATGGAGCAGGGCGGTTTCGTCCTGTGGTGGCTAGCGGCTGTCGTCCTAGTGTATTGGGTGCTTGTGGTAGAACGTGTGCTTTATCTTGCGTTCTACTTTCCTAAGCAACGCCAAGCTTGGATAGCGAAATGGCATGAAAGAGAAGATCACTCTTCTTGGCATGCCAAAGCCATTCGTGAAGGTTGGTTAGGGCAAGCGAGTATCTTGCTTAACCAAAACTTGAATTTTATTAAGCTGTTAGTCGCTATTTGCCCGATGTTGGGCTTGCTAGGCACTGTAACCGGTATGATCTCTGTTTTTGATGTTATGGCGACACAAGGCAGCAGTGACCCTAAATTGATGGCTTCAGGTATCTCGTTAGCAACACTGCCAACCATGGCAGGCATGGTTGCAGCGTTAGCGGGCATGTTCGTTCACGCTCGCTTAGCGAAAGTATGTAACCGCTTAGAATTGAAATTAGAAAAATCTTTAAGGAGTCAACGATGAGACTCGGTCGACGTCATTCTAAAAACGAAGAGGCTCAAATAGACCTTACTTCGATGCTTGATATTGTCTTTATCATGCTTATTTTCTTTATTGTGACCAGTTCATTTGTTCGTGAGTCAGGGGTCGAAGTCAATCGCCCACAAGCTTCTAACGTAGTAAGCCAAAAGGATGCAGGCATCTTTGTTGCGATTACTTCTGCAAACGACATTTTCATCGACAAGCGTGTCGTAGATGTTGAACGTGTCCAAGCGACGTTAGAGCACTTGTTGCTAGAACAACCTGATGCTTCTTTGGTTATTCAAGCGGATGAACACGCTTACAACGGTACTGTTGTTAAAGTGATGGATGCCGCGAAAGGTGCAGGTGTTAAAAACATTGCGCTTGCTGCTGATAAGCGATGATCTTGGAGGATCTTCATAAATGATTCGCCTATTTCTTGCTTTACCGCTAGCGGGCGCGTTGGGCTTAGCGCTGTTTTCTTTCATGGCTTGGATGGTCGATAATGGCCACCAACGTTCACCAGACGATAGCGAGACGTTAAGTTTCAACATGGTAATGGTGGAACAAGAACAAGAAGTTCAAAGAAGACAACGCGCAGTCCCTGAAAAACCAGAAATGCCAGAGCCGCCACCGGAAGCGCAAACGTCTCAGTCACAAGCTGAAGTTACGCCTCTGAATTCGATGTCTTCTTTGCCTTCATTGGATTTGAACACATCCATTGATGGCTTAGCGATTAACGCACCGACATTCTCTGATTTTGGGTCAAACCAACAAGCAATGCCTTTGTATCGAGTAGAGCCTCGTTATCCAGCGAAAGCGCTTAAGCGTGGAGCTGAAGGCCATGTGATTATGTCTTTTACTATCGATGAAACGGGACGTCCAATTGACATTCAAGTCACTGACGCAAACCCACGTCGTATGTTTGAACGTGAAGCGATGAGAGCACTTAAAAAATGGAAATATCAACCGAAAGTCGTCGATGGAAAAGCGATAGCTCAGGTTGGTCAAACCGTGAAACTAGAGTTTAAGTTGGCAAAATGATGAAACATATATGGATATTAGTGGGCTTGTTGTTAATGCCCCTTACAACACAGGCACAAGAGCTAACCCAATATACTGCTATTCGTGTTCAAAAGGCGCATAAGCTTGCTCAAGATGAACAGGTTAAACAGGCCATTGACGTACTAGCAGGTTTAGAGCTTTCTAAGGGCTACGACAAAGCGTACGTAGCTCGTATGCTAGGTGTTTTTTACTGGCAAGATGGCAAAACCGATAAGGCGATTAAGCAGCTTACATACGCCGTCGATACCAATTTGCTGGTGGATGAACAAGCTTGGATAACGAAGCGTATGCTTGCGGATCTGTTATTAAACGATCAACAGTTCAAAAACGCGCTTCCACATTACTACGAGTTAGTAAAAACAGCGCCAGAGGCAGAAAAGAAAGACGTGCTTTGGATGCGAATTGCACAAGCGGAATACCAAATCGAAAACTGGTCAAAAGTACTGGTTGCTATTGGTAATCGCGACAAGTTCAATGCGAAATCAGAACTGTCGCCTCTTTCGCTAAAATTGGGTGCACAACTACAGTTAAAGCAATGGAAGCAATCTATTCCAACACTGGAAAGCCTGATTGAACTTCAGCCAGAAAAAGACAACTGGTGGCGTCAACTTGTGGGTATTCAGTTAAGACTAGAGCGTAACCGCGATGCATTGAACACACTAGCGTTGGCTGATCTTCAAGGGGTAGAGCTGAAAAACTCAGACCGCCGATTACTGGCTCAGCTTTATGCTAAACGTGGTATTCCAGAGCGTGCAGCACAAGAAATTAGTAAGTTAGATGATGCGAACAGCGATGTTCAACTCCTGGCTGAGCAAGCAACCTACTGGCAGTTAGCGAAAGAGTGGGACAGTGCTATTGAAGTATGGACGTTAGCGTCTAAAAAGGACACGCAATATCATTGGAATGTGGCTCAATTACTGGTTCAGCAAGGTTACTACGATCGTGCTCTGGTTGTTTTGGATAAAGTGAAAGACAAGAACAAGCAAGCTGATGTTGCTTTAGCGAAAGTACGTTCATGGTACAAGCTAAAGAATCTTGATAATGCTCTTGCTCAAGCGAAACGTGCGAACAACATTGAGCCCTCTTCTGAGGCAAAAGGTTGGATTAAATATCTGACTCAGCTAAGAACAGTGAGTGATAACGGCAACGTCTAACTGCGAATAGCACAACAGAAGACAAGAGAAAGTAATATAGAGAAAAGGGTGTCATTTGATGGTTCAAATGACACCCTTTTTAATTTTGGCGGTTAAAGCTTTTTGAACTTTATCGTTCCAATGCGGCAGTTAAGGCTCGCACATCGTGCCGCTGGACGTAGCACTTTGAATCACGCCGCTGGTATCAGCAACCCAATTAATGGTGCAGTCACGATAAGGGTTTTTGAATGCGTGTACTGTATAACCATTGTCTAACGGTTTCTTGGTTTCAATCCAAGCATAGTTTCGAGACGCCCAAAAACTGATAGGGCGTGACCGTTCGGTGAGATAACGTTCTTGTACATCGGTTATGTCTGAACCGATGTATTGTTGAATATGTTCTTCCGTGCTGGTTATTTGGCTGGTACACGCTGTTACGAGCGCTGTAAAAGCCAAAACAATAATACGCATTTCAAAATCCCTTTAAGCCTTATTAGCTATCGTTAAATCGGTTACTAGTCTGTATTTAACAAACCGCATCAACCGAAGAGTCCGCCGTTTGTGTATGATCTTCAAAATGTTCCAAAGATCAAATAGCTCCGAAGGTTAATAGTTACGAAGCTTAAATAGTCCCAACTTTCATTCCTTAAAGCCACAACTGCTACCTTAAACCAACCTCAATCAAGCATGTTTATATTGAGATTTTTTGAGGTTTGACCTTACTATCGATGACCTCAAATACAAGCTATCCATTCCCTTTAGTACACGTTAGCAAGAATATGCATACAGTTCGATTACTTCCCATGTAATGTTATGTAAATTTCCTTACGCCACTCGGCAAACGTAAACAATGTAAATTGAATGCCAATACGAATGATTATCAACTAAATTGTCGCCATAAAATTTATAGGTATTGGTTTGTATGTCGTTAAAAAGTAGGGCGGTTCAGTCATGGGCTCGTCGACTTCATGTTTATATTTCTATGGCGCTTCTGTTCGTGGTTCTTTTTTTCTCAGTAACCGGTATCACCCTGAACCGACCTGAGTTATTTGAATCAAGCCAACCCAATATCCAACGCTCTACGCTAACGCTTCCTACAAGTTTATTTACGGTTCAAGACGGACGTTTAAAAGCTGACGAGACAGCCTTTGAAACGTTTCTGTTCGAAGAAGCCAACCTCTCCGGCGTTCCTTCTGGTTTGGACATCTATGCAGAGATTGAAGATGGTGAGTTGCTCATCGGTGAGGTATCTATGGACTTCAAAGGACCCGGCTACAACGCTTCCGTTTTTGTTGACGTTACGTCTGAGTTTGTAGAAGTCGAAACCACGAATTACGGCGTTATCGCATTGTTGAACGATCTGCATAAAGGTCGTAACAGCGGTGAAGCATGGAAATGGTTTATCGATATCACTGCGCTATTGATGATCTTCTTTGTGCTTACTGGCGTGTGCTTACTGTTACCTAAGAAAAAGACGCTTAATACTTCCATCAAATGGACGGTGTTTGGGTCTGCAATCTCATTGGTTATCTATTTTGTCGCCGTGCCTTAACGCTTGATTCGATTGATGAATCGGATTGAAGAGCGAACTTAAGGTTAAACGGATTTAAAAGGTTGTTAAAAATGAAAAAAATGAACTGGAGCAAGGCGCTTCTTGCTTTATCTCTTTTGCCAAGCCTAGGTATGGCACAAGCGATTCCTGATACGGCAAAACTGGATGTCAGCTTTGAGCTTCCAAAGATTGATACCTCTATGTATGCACGTCCTTATGTGGCGGTGTGGGTAGAGAATAGCGAACGAAAGTCAGTGAAAACCATCGAGCTTTGGGTCGGTAAAGACGAATGGCTTAAGGATCTGCGCAGCTGGTGGAGAAAGGTTGGCCGTTACGATCGTGAACTGGTTGATGCTGTGACGTCTGCAACACGTCCTGCTGGCCAGTACCGTTTCGTGTGGGATGGTAAGAGCGACAGCGGTGAAACGTTAGAACAAGGCGAGTACACGGTTCATATCGAAGTGGTTCGTGAACACGGTGGCCGTAATTACCTTCGCCAAAAAGTATCACTCGCAGATTCAAACATATCTTACGAATTAAAAGCAACGGAAGAGACGGGTGAAATCACCCTGAACTACATCGCTAAATAGTAAGTGCGAACAGTAACTAGTAAGTACGAACTAAAACCAAGCTGAACAGAATAGACAGTGGTCATCGTAGGCTCAGATAGAGCGACACGGCTAACAATTATAAATAATGGAATTGAACATGATGAAACAGACAAAAATCAAAGCACTTGCTCTAGCGGGTGTGATGGCATTCGGCCTAGCAGCAACGACAACGGCACAAGCTCACCCACGTTGGATTTTGCCATCTCACTTTACTGTATCTAAAGAAGGTGGTGATTGGCTAACGTTCGATGTTACTGCGTCTCACGGTACGTTTGTTTTTGATAAGCCTGCTGGCAGCGAAAATGCTCATGTCATCATGCCAGATGGCCGCAGCGAGCGTCCTAACTTCGTTATTCGTGGCAAGCGTCGTTCAATCTTCGACTTCTATTTTGAAGAAGAAGGTACACACAAAGTGGCGATCAACAACCAGCCGTCTTACTACACGCAATACAAAGCGGGTCGCCGTGACACGGTGAAGTGGATTAAAGCAAACAAAGCTGAGCGTGACTCAGTTCTGCCTGAAAAATCACGTGACGTGGTAACGCAGATCAGCTTCACTCGTGCAGAAAGCTACATCACGGTAGGTAAGCCAACGGATTCAGTGTTCAAAATTGAAGGCAAGCTTCTAGAAATGAAGCCTGTGACACACCCTTCAGATATCGTTGAAGGCGAACCTGTGACATTCCAGTTCTTCTACAACGGTGAAATCCAGAAAGACGTGAAAGCGGAGATTACTCGTGAAGGTACGCTTTACCGCAACCACCAAGAGCAGATTGATGTGGTGAGTGATGAGAACGGTGAAATCACGTTTACTCCAGACGTAGCAGGTCGTTACGTAATGAAAGCGAACTACAAAGGTGAGTTGATTGACAACCCACTGGCAGACAAAGCAAGCGCGAACGTTCACCTAACGTTCGAAGCGCTGCTTCAATAGTCTGTGATATCGGGGCTAGATCCCTGATTAAGAATCAAAAAAACTTAAGGGCTCATTTGAGCCCTTTATCGCTCAGTTTACTTCTGAGAATTTGCACTGTGGCTAGGGTACGAACCATGACAATAAAAACAAAACTTAACGCTTTAATGACTCCTTGCTTAGCATTGGGACTTGGTTTCGCTGCATTACCTGCGCAAGCACACTTTCCACTGATGAGCTGCTGGTTTGAAGGTAAGACTGTTGCTTGTGAAGCGGGTTATTCGGATGGCAGCAAAGCGATTGATTACGCAGTTGAGATGTACGATTACGAAGACAACTTGATTGCAAAAGAGATGACAGATAAACGTTCTATCGTTGAATTCCCACATCCTGACACTGAGTTCTACCTTGTGTTCGATTCAGGTCATGAGTTTCCAGTTGAAGTTGATGTTGTAGAGATCAGTGAAAAATGATGATTCAAAGCGTACGTGCTGATACGGGCGGCAGAGAGGGCAAATGGGTAGGACTGATCATTGTGTTCATCCTTTGCTTTGCAACTGTCGCAATCCCATTTCATCAGGCTGAATCCCACGTTAAAGCAGTGCTTGATCATCAAATTCTAGTGACTGATGTTGAACAAGAAAACTTGGCGATGCTATCAGAGCTGCGTTTAGCGCATGAAGAAATCCGTGACCTGCGCATGGACTCAGATGGTGAATGGCCGAGTGTTGCATCACTTAAAGATGAATGGGTTGCCCCGTTTGTAGAAGATCAGAGTTGGAAGCGCAAAGGTTCTCATGCTTGGGTACTGGACGAGCGTGGTTATTACTTTTCTACTCCAAGTGAACAAGCTACGCCTACCGATCATGGTTTTGCGGATTCCTTTATTTTAAATGCGAACAGCGTTTCTCCTGAAATCTGGATCTTCTTGGGCGGTGTAGCGAAACAGCCCGCTACTTTTGACCAACACACGCTAGAGTCTACGGGTTGGAAAATGGTCGTGAACGAATCAGAAATTGAACAGCATCATGAAAGCGATGCTCACTAATAATAAGAGAATTACTATGCGAATTATGACTCTGTTCATGTCGTTATTAGCGGTGTTCATGGCACCCAATGCATTGGCAAAAGAATATAAGATCGACAGCAACAAGCTGACGATTGGTATCACGCTTCAACCTTACTACAGCTACGTAAAAGCAGTAGTAGGCGACAAAGTGAACATCCTTCCTTTGGTTGATGCCGGCTTTAATCCGCATAACTACTTGCCACAACCGAACGACTTGAAGAGATTGAGCCAGATGGACGCCATCGTGGTAAACGGTATTGGTCACGATGACTTCGCGCTTAAAGTGATTTCAGCCGCGCAACGTGATGACCTAGTCGTGATCGAAGCAAACAAAGAAGTGCCTCTACTTCCTGCTCTTGGTCAGTCTGTTGGTCAAGGTGCCGTTAACCCACATACCTTTGTTGGGCTTTCGACAACAATTCAAAAGGTTTACACCATCGCGAGTGAGGTCTCTAAGCTCGACCCTGACAACGCGGCTTTTTATCGTAAGAATGCACGTAAATACGCAAAGCAATTTCGCTTTATGAAGCGCGATGCGATGTTGTCATTAGGTGAGTTAGATACTTCAGGTATGAAGGTGGCGACCACGCACAATGCGTATGGCTACATCCTTCAAGAATTTGGTGTGGATGTTGCGGCGGTGATTGAGCCTGCACACGGTGTTGAACCAACTGCGAGCCAGTTGCAAGAAACGATCGAAAAGATCCGCGCATCGGGCATTGACGTGTTGTTCTACGAGCTAAACATGCCAAACCGTTTTGTTGACACGATTGAAGCGGAAACGGGTGTTCAGCTTTACCGTTTCTCTCACATGACGCATGGCGAATATGAAGACGACAAAGTAGAAGTTGAGATGCAGAAGAATCTCGAGACATTAATCGAAGCAATGAAATTTGCGGCGGCGAACCAAGCTAAAAGCGGGAACGCATAATGTTAGGTCCATCGATTTCAATCAATCAACTCGGTCTGCAATATGACAACAACGTCATTCTTGACGATATCTCACTAGAACTTAAAGCGGGTGAGTGCCATGTAATCATGGGGCCAAACGGTGGCGGTAAAACTTCATTACTGCGCTCTGTGCTTGGCCTTGCGCCTTTCTCTGGCCAAATCAATATCCACTGGCCAGAAAAGCAGAGTATTGGTTACGTACCTCAAAAAGCGACCTTCGAGTCTAGCTTGCCTTTGACTGTAATGGACTTCGTACTGCTTAACCAAACACGAATCCCATTGTTTTGGCGTCGTAAATCTAAGCAATTGGATCTTGCACTCGCACAATTAGATCGCGTTGGTATGGCTACTCGTAGCGACCGCCGCATGGGACAGTTATCGGGTGGTGAGCAGCAACGCGTGCTGTTTGCCCAAGCGCTATTAGATAACCCAAGTCTACTGGTGTTGGATGAACCAACCACGGGTATGGACGAGCAGGGCGTTCGTTATCTTGAATCGTTAATTCGTGAATGTGTTAGTGAAGGTCGTACGATCCTTGCGGTACACCACGATGTCACGGCAGTGCGTCGACTCGAAGCGAACGTACATGTTGTGAATCGATTCTTGGTTGATAGTGGCCCACACGAACAAGTCTTACACCCAAGTAAAATCGAGAGCCTGTTCCAGCACTACAGCAGTGGCTCTGCGATGACCAAATCGAAGGAGGTTGCGTAATGGATTGGTTACGACAACTAGCCATTAGTGGCGTGGAAGCGGGCTGGTTATCAGACAGTTTCATGTATGCCTTCATGGTCAATGCTTTGGTTGCAGCGTTACTACTTGGTCCTCTGTTAGGTGGTCTGGGTACTTTGGTGATTGCCAAGCGTCTGGCTTTCTTCTCAGAAGCCGTCGGCCACGCAGCGTTAACCGGTATCGCTATTGGTGTTTTGCTTGGCGAGCCACCAGAAAACCCAATTATTGGTTTGTTTAGCTTCTGTATGATCTTCGCGCTGCTTCTTCACTTTGTAAGAAACAGAACCAATGTGCCATACGATACTTTAGTTGGCGTTTTCCTTGCTTTAGCACTGGCAGTGGGTGCGGCGTTACTGATGTATGTTGCTCGTAAGATCAATATCCACATGCTTGAAAACGTACTGTTTGGCTCGATTCTTACGGTAACAGACCAAGACTTAGCGATTCTCGCAGGTAGTTGCGCGATCATCATCTTGCTCTTGATACCGACATTCAACCGCATTCTCCTGACTTGTATCAGCCCTGATATAGCTAAGGTTCGTGGTTACAACACCAGCTTTTACGATTACTTGTTTGTCATGATGATCACCTTAGTGACAATTGCGGCCGTGAAGATCGTAGGTGCAGTTCTAGTGGGTGCGTTATTGTTGATTCCAGGTGCGACCGCTCGATTGTTAACTAAACGTATGGGGAGCTTTGTTCTCTTGTCGGCATTACTCGCAACCATCGCATGTTTGGTTGGAACCGTGTTGCCTATGGAACTCAAACTGCCAGTGCCATCGGGCGCTTCAATCATCATCGTTTCTGCAACGTTTTTCCTAGCAGCAACACTATACCGAATTGTAAGAA
Source organism: Vibrio sp. 1F255 (assembly GCF_041439145.1). Classification (NCBI taxonomy): domain Bacteria; kingdom Pseudomonadati; phylum Pseudomonadota; class Gammaproteobacteria; order Vibrionales; family Vibrionaceae; genus Vibrio; species Vibrio sp. 1F255. Next base: position 25,317 of record NZ_JBGONQ010000012.1, read on the forward strand.
AGGCGTAATCATGACTTGTTTAATGAATCGTATCGCTAGCTCAGTAAAAGCAACGGCTCAAGTGAGTGTACTTGGTAGTGTATTAATGGCTGGTTCTGTGATGTCACTGAACGTGAATGCAGAAGACATCCTAACCAGTACACCTGTGACTTATGCATTGGCGACAGAGCTAACCAAAGGCACGGACATTACGACCGAATATCTACCACCTAAGCGCTACGGTATTGACCGTCTGTCGAATTGGTTTGGTACCAAGGGTGCGAGTAAAGTGCTTCAATCGGGTGAAAAGGCGACCGTTGCGGTAACGTTGTCATCGATCTGGCAAGCCGACCCTACGTTTGTATACGCAAGACAAAGCAATATCCGTTTAGTTGAGGTTGATGCCGCTCAAGCGATTACACCGCGTGCACAAGGCGTTGCTGCGCTGACGTTATCAAATGGTGAAGTGTCTAAATACGCGTGGTTAAACCCAACCAATCTAACGCGTATGGCGGCAATTGTGGCTGATGACTTTAAGTTGTTGTGGCCTGCGCAAGCTGAAACGATTGATAGCAACTTACAACGTGTGATGTTGGATGTTCGTGAACTGATCAACAAGCAGCAAGCAGTATTGCTCGACAATGACGTAGATTCAGTATTGTTGCTTTCAGAAAGCTTGGAAGATTTCGCTTCTGGCAGCCAACTGTTTGTTGAAGAACGCATGTTCAAAGCTGAACTGGAATGGACAGAGCAGGACAAAGCCAAGCTTAAAGAGATGTTTTCGGAAGATGATGCTCTATGGTTAGTTACAGCGAAAAAGCCAAGCAACTTGATTAAATCATTGGTACCGAATGAGCGTATCTTGGTAGTGGATTCTGTTGATCGTTGGGGCAGAGCGGGAATCAACGCAAAAGCGCCGTTTGCCCGTTGGGAAGTGCAGCCATTCAAAGGCTAACCAGCGCGATTAAAAATGGTAGGATCAAAAAAGCAGCCCAATTTGAGGCTGCTTTTTTGTTCTTGTCTGTTGGCTCTGAAAAGAGTGTCAGACAAGAGGACTGCGAGTATAAACTTACTCTGCAGCTTTTGTCTCTTCAGCTTCAACAGTTGCTTCTACTGAACCTTCAGCTTGCTCTTGAGCTGCTTTCGCTTGTTCTTCAGCTTCCATTTTTGCACGGTCAGCTTTAGAGATGTAGCGAGGCTTGTTGCTACTATGCAGTTTAGAATTCGCCTGTTTCTGCTTCTTTTTTAGAATTTGATTGATTTTTTTCTTACGGTTCATTGCTGCATAGCCTTGTATTTAGTTTAGGCGGTGGAGGATAATCATTTTAGCTCTAGAACTCAATATTTACATGGTATTCAGCAAGGAAAATATCACTATGCAGTCAGTCGAGACCGAACGTTTAAGATTAAGAATGATCACACCTCAAGATGCGGCGTTTATTCAACGACTATACAGCTCAGAAGATTTCCTGCGTTACATTGGTGATAAGGAAATCAACGACACTGAAAAGGCTGTCGAGTACATTGAAAACAACATTCTTAAGATGCATGAAGAGAAGGGTGTCTGTTTGTTGATGGTTGAAATCAAAGAAACTTCAACGCCAATTGGTATCTGCGGATTAATAAAAAGAGACACCTTAGCGTCGCATGATATTGGCTACGGGTTTGCTCCTGAGTTTTATGGTCAAGGCTTTGCCCAAGAAGCCGCGGAGGCGATAATTGAACAAGCTAAGCAGAATGCTGATATCGATCATTTAGTTGCCATCACTACCTCTGATAACATTCGAAGTATCACACTACTGACTAAGTTAGGCTTTGTGTTCGAGCGAGTTGAAGATGTGATAAGCGAAAGCGTTAATCTCAACCTGTACGGTTTCTCATTAGGTAATTAAAACATGTTCCAACATAACAATATTCTACAAGGTGAGCTCGCAACGGAGTACAAAACCGTTATTGCGATGGTGCACATCTATTGCAAAGATCACCACGGTGAAGTTCGTCAGAATAACGCGTTATGTGAGGAGTGTGAGCAACTGTTGCGTTACGCCGAAACACGACTGGATAGATGTCCTTATGGCGAAGCAAAACCGACCTGTAATAAGTGTCCGATTCATTGCTATAAACCAGACCCGAAAGAGCAAATGCGATTGGTGATGCGCTATGCCGGGCCAAGAATGCTACTCAAGCATCCGATTTTAGCGATACGACATTTGATACATGAGAAGCGGAAAGTGCCAGAGAAGCCATTGCCGAATGTGTCGAACCGCCATATCCGAATGAATAAGAAGTAACACATTGTTTACTGTGTGAAAGTATGTGTAATGTGAAAGTAATCGAAGCAAAAAAGGTCTGATTACTCAGACCTTTTTGATGTAGATACACTTCTATCTAAGCTTGAATGCAGCTAGGTAGCTAGTAGGTTCGCTAGGTAGACCGGTAACTTATGCCGCTTGAGGCTCGTCGTAGGTAACTGTGAGGTTGTTGATCCAGCGTCGGCTCAAGTATCGGTGCGAGCATATAGCTAACTTCACCACTTCTTCTACCAACATCAAACCATAGATGTATTTAAAGTCCCATTCAGCGACAAACGCGCCGTAAACACATACTGGAATGCCCACCATCCACATCGCGATGAAATCCATGCGAAGGCAGAACGCATTATCACCACCAGCACGAATAATACCGTTAATGATCACCATGTTGAGCATGCGAATCACGACCGCAAAGCACATGATCATCATCGCAGGTGAAGCAAGCGGGTATAAAGCGTCTTTGGTCAGGTTTAGCCATGACAGAACGTGCTCTTTACCCATAAACAATAGCAAGCCTACAACCGCACCAAAACCAACCACGGCTTTGATGAACGTCAGACCCATACTCATAGCGTCATCAAACTCATCACGACCGAGTGAGTGACCAAGCAACACGGAACACGCTACAGAAATACCAAAGAATATCGAGTAACACAGCGACTCAAAAGGCGCGAGCATAGAGAACACAGCAAGTTCCGTTGTGCCCATGTGACCGAAGATCATTTGGTATGCCATAGTACCCATTGCCCATAACACGGCATTCATCGTTAGTGGCAAAGCAATACGACGGTAAGATAGCCACAATGATGGACGATGTGGTGAGCTAGGCGTGGTTAACAACCAGTGTTTACGCATGCGCATATAGCCATACATCAAACCCACTTGAATCAAGCGCGCTAAAGTGGTTGCCAATGCCGCACCTGAAACGCCCATCGCTGGAATACCGAAGGCACCTTTAATGAGTACGAAGTTAAGTGCGATGTTGAGGGCAATCGTGACCGCACCAAGCAATAGTGGTGTTACGGTGTCACCTGATGAGCGCATGCTTGCTTCTACCACGACCACAATGTGAGTCAGAAGAAGAACAGGGAATCCATACCACAGGTAAGTCGCGCCAAGTTCAATCACGGTTTGATCGCTGGTCTGCAACATCATTAAAAACTGAGAACCAAGAGTGATGATTGCAGTAACAGGCAGCAGAACTTTTAAGCCAAACACCATTGCGATAGATGATACCGTTCGCGCGCTTTTTCGGTCGTTCTTTCCCCAGTATTGAGCGACTAATGTTCCGTTTGCTGAGGCCAACCCTGCCATAATCATAATAGCAACGAAGTGCCATTTTGATGCAATTCCCACAGCCGCAGCTGCTTCCATACCATAATCACTGACCATTAATACGTCAGCAAGGGCAAGAATAGCGACAAGCGCACTTTGTAAAGCAACAGGTAAACCCAGTTTAACGATACGAGGTAAGATGCTCTCTGGCTTGTTATTCATAGATGAGTTAGGGTTGATGTTAGTTGTCATAAGCTCTCCGATTTATGGCAGAACTATAGTGATTTGAGCGAAGTAACAACATGTTTAAAAAACAACAAAACCTGTGCGAATCCGTCATTGATTCAATGAGACCAAAATCAACTTGGCATGATGATGTTTTTCTCGCTGAACAGTGCAAAGAACGTTTTTTGACCGTTGAAGATATTCCAGAGATGAAAAGCTTTGGTGTCTATATGGGCGGCATGGCGAAGCTATATGATGGCTACTGGGTTGAGCGCGAATCCGTTAATGTTCATACGTTGATTTTCACTATGGAAGGTGGCGGCATTCTAACAACCGCAACATCGGTCCAAGCGATTACACCTTATACACTCGTGGTGCTTCCTGCTGAAACCCCATTTCGTTTTGAACTCGATCCTCAATATAATTATTGGAAAATGGCGTGGATGCTGACGCCTGACACCAAGCAATGGCAGCACATAGCAAGTTTAGGACAGGGGATTGTGCCTTTTGGAGAGTGTGAGCAGATCTGGTCATTAATGAACTTGGTTTACTTTGAGATAGGCGGTAGAGCCAGTTACCGTAAGTTACTCTTGAGTGAAATTATCCGAACCTTGACGGGGTTTGAGCCTAAGTCGACCAGCACCACTGCACGTGTTCAAGCGCTCTATAACGAAATTGAAAGTAGTCTGCACCAGCCATGGACAGTGGCAGGGATGGCCGAAAGAGTGTTCATCAGTGAAGAGCAGCTCAATCGAGTCACCAAGACGCTATTTAACCTGTCGCCACGCAGTAAATTGATTCAATTACGCATGGATAAAGCCACCAGCCTGTTGAAATATCAAGATTGGTCAGTTTCTATGATTGCTAATCGCTTGGGCTACAAAGATCCTTATAACTTTTCGCATCGCTTCAAAAAGCATTTCGGTTTATCACCCAGTCAATATCGAAAGAGCCATCGACTTCTTGGTTAGCCTTGCACGATGAAATGAGAAGTGTGGGAGAAGAAGGTTACATATAGGCATGAGTTGAAAAGGGCCCTTCGCTTAGACATAAAGTCTGAACTCGGAGCCCTAATGACACGCATCTAGTGTCTGTCTATTTAAGCTTACTCGCCTGCAATCTGTAGGTGAGAGCGCTTTAGGCTAGCAATCAACATGTAGATCGTTGTAGCAAGTAGAGACGCGAACAGGTAAGTGAACAATCCTGCTTGTGAATCCATAAAGCTGTCTGCAACGATTGGTCCCGCAACAGAACCGATGCTGTAGCAAAGTAGCATGATTTGAGTCACTGACACCAAGTAGCTTGGGTCAAGGTTACGGCAACCTAAGTTAATCGCGATTGGGTATAGCGCAAATGTGGCCATGCCTAATACGAACAAGCTCATGCCTAGTACGTAGAAATCGTGATTGATAGTCAGCACACCAATGCTTGCAACCCCTAGCAGGCAGAACAGAGCCATTAATAACACTTGTCCTACGTGGTGAGATAACCAAGTCACCATCGGCTGTACAGCCATACCACCCATGATAACCAAAGCCATCAAACCACCAATGTCTTCGTGTGCAATGTTACGTTGAGCAAGTTCAACTGGCATCAAGCCGTAAATCGCACCTAGCGTTAATCCGGAAACAATGCAGCCAATTAGCGCGCTGTGGCTTAATTTGCTGATCTGCTTTAAAGACAAAGATTGCGCATCGTGGATCTGTGGTGGAGTTGCTTGTCCGTACATCAGCACAATGATCGCACCAAACAGAAGGGTGAACATTGCGATGAAAGGTACGCCACCAGTAATACCTAGGTAACCGATACCAAGCTGACCAACTGCAGAACCGCCGTACAGTGAACACATGTAGATAGCGAGACGTTTTGCGCGTTGTGACTCGTCGCCGCTCATTAGCCAAGACTCTACAATCACGAAGATACCTGCAACCGCCACACCAGCCACAAAGCGAGCTAGTAGCCATACTGCTTGGTGTGGGATCAATGGCAATACAAGGATCGTTGCGATGAACACACTCAATGCGATGACGAACGCATCTTTGTGGCCAACACGCGCAATGGCACGTTCAATCAATAATGTACCAGCCAGTAGACCTGCATAGAATGCACTCGCCAACCAACTCGATAGATCTTTGTCTAAGCCATACTCAGACAGCATTAATGGTAATGAACTCATTAAGTAGCCTGAAGCGATCGCGTAAAAAGACAATGCAATAACAGGAACAGTTATGCGAGTTGTTGGTTGGATGTTGTCCAATGCAGGAGCCTCTGATAGTAAAAGAAACGATGAATTTTCCGCGACTATGGGGGAGAAACTGAATTGGGTAAAACAAATAAAAATGGTCGTTAAGATAAAGGAAATTTATCGACCAACTAAACTAAAATACGGTTGCGATATTTGGTGGTTTGGCGAGATTTTATGCGGGCAAAAAGTCGTTAAGCCGTTGTTCATTGGTGGTTTAATTTAGAAAAAGATTGCAGCGTGATTGTCTTTTTATGATTTGGATTGAGTGGGATTTTAAGTGTTAGACAGTTTCTTTACGGTATTGACGTGGCGAGTTACCACTCCACTTACGAAAGGCATGACGAAAGTTAGCGCTATCAGAAAAGCCAACTCGTTCAGATATCTCTTCAATACTCATTCGAGTTGAAGAAAGGTAGTGCCGGGAAAGGTGAAAGCGAACATGGTCCAGTATCTTCTGATAGCTCGTATCCGCTGCTTTCAGGTGACGACGCAGAGTTCGAGAAGACATGCCCAGTTCTGAAGAAATGGATTCTATAGAAGGGTAACATCCTGGCCTTTCAATCAGCATCTGAGAGACTTTCTCTTTGAGGCTACTGGGTGCACTGACTTTTGCCAACATGTCATCACACGATTTTAAGCACATCTGTAAAGTGATGGGGTTGGCGGTAGGAAGAGATGAATACAAGGTGGTTGCGTCGAACTCCCATTCAAGCCGGTCACTATTGAATTCAACCGGGCAGCGGAAAATCTCTGTGTATAGATCGCCGTATTCAGGTTTTGGATAGGGGAAGCGGATCACTTGAGAAGGAAAGGGCTGCTGTAAGACCTCTTCGCACAAACTGTGTATCGCTGCGAACCAGTATTCACAACAAAAGGGCAGTAAAGAATCGAGTTCGATAAGTTGCTCTGCGCGAAAGTAACCAATGTTGTCTTCTACAGACATGGTTTTCCTGAGGACAGGGCCAGCAAGTTGCAGATACTTAAACCCGATTAAAAAGGCATCGAGTAGTGTTTCGCTGCTAAACACCGCATAACCGAGCACGCCGAAATCGCTGAACCTCGCTTGTTGGCCAACTTTAAGCCCCAATCCGTCTTCGTTGGAATTCGCTAACGCATTACTGAACACAGCAAGCTTTTGCGCCAAAGTGATGTGTGTATCGGGTGTGTTGAGTTGGAGAGCATCGATGTTACTGCCTTCGAGCAACTCTTCGATACTGAGAACAGGCGACAGGTAACGATGCAGCAACTGAAGATCCAGAATGCCGAATGCTTGCATGTCGGGTTCGTAAACTGCGGTGTATTCCATAAGCTGCCTCTTGTTGAATATCGATATCTTAACCGAACTTTTAACATTTACGCCTGTTGCTTGTTCTCACTTTCGCAAGCTTGTTCCAAATTTTGGTTTATGTGTGCAAGGTTTTATTGGGCTAGCGCAGGCTGTGTCCGAATATCACCGGTTTTTGTCTTTTTGAAACCTGTTCGAAATGTTATCGAAATGTTGTAATTTATTGGGCTGCACATTGGAGCGTCTCAAACATTTTGCTCAATAACGACTCTTATCTACATGACACACCAATGTGCAGGCTCGTGATGACAAGAAAGAGACTTATTACAACGATTAGAACGTCTACGGTGACCGTCACAAACAGGTCTAAGCCGCACAAGGAGATCATGGATGCACAATCTTGCTGTTAATTTGGAGCGTAGCGCTTCGCTTTTTCCAACTAAAGCCGCTCTGCGTATGGGATCGGATGAAATCAGTTTTTCTCAGTTAGAACAACTTTCTGGAAACGTGGCTGCTAACTTGAAAAGACTTGGGTTGCAGAACGGAGATAAGGTAGCGTTGTCATGCCCGAACGTGACTTACTTTCCGATAGCCTATTACGGGATTCTAAAAGCGGGTTGTGTAGTCGTGCCTTTGAACGTGCTATTCAAGGCCAGAGAGATCGCTTATCACCTTAATGACTCTAACGCGAAGGCCTATTTATGTTTTGACGGCAGTGAAGAGCTTCCAATTGGTCGCTATGGTTTACAAGGTTTTGAGCAGGCAAACCACTGTGAACACTTTGTCGAGATGCCTATCCCAACAAACACAGACACTACTTTAGAAAGTAATGAGGAGCATGAATCAATCGCTGATTGGTTGGCACAACCTTTTACTCCTTTTGAGTCTGTGGCTTGTCATGGCGATGATACCGCTGTGATCCTTTATACCTCTGGCACGACGGGTCAACCAAAAGGGGCTGAGCTTTCCCACACCAACATGCAAACCAATGCGATGTCGTCACAGTATCTAATGAGATTGGAGTACAGCGACACCACAATGGCTACACTGCCTTTATTCCATAGCTTCGGTCAGACGGTGATGATGAACGCGAGTGTGCTAACAGGGTCCACCATGGTGTTGATTCCTCGTTTTGAACCGTCATTGGTTATTGAACAGATCATTAGCCATAAAGTCAGCGTGTTTGCGGGTGTTCCTACTATGTATATAGCGCTATTAAAGGCGGGAGAAGAGTCTTCTGATAGTTTAGAAAACACAATCAAACGCTCTGAACAGGTTAAACACAGCTTGAGGTTAGGTGTTTCTGGCGGTGCTTCTATGCCGCTTGAGGTTATACGACAGTTTGAATCTCGTTTTGAATTACCAGTCTTAGAAGGTTATGGGCTCTCGGAAACGGCGCCGGTTGCGACCTTTAATCATATTGATGGCGATCGTTTATCGGGTAGTGTCGGTCAGCCTTTATGTGGCCACCTCATCAAGATTACTGATATACAAGGCAACTCTGTCGCTATGGGTGAACTCGGCGAAGTCTGCATTAAAAGCCCAAGTGTGATGAAAGGCTATTATCAAAGGCCAGAGGCGACAGCTGAATCTATTCGTGATGGTTGGTTCTTAACGGGAGATATCGGTCGCGTCGATGAGCATGGCAATTTGTTCATTGTTGACCGTGTTAAAGACATGATTATTCGTGGTGGGTACAACGTTTATCCACGTGAAGTCGAAGAAGTGTTGATGTGTCACCCCGATGTCGAAATGGTCGCGGTGGTAGGCGAGCATCATGAACATTTAGGCGAGGAGATCCACGCGCATGTGGTTCTTCACGAACATACGCAATGTGATAGTGCCGCCTTGATAGCATGGTGTCGTGAGCAACTCGCCGACTACAAATACCCGCGTAAGGTATTCATTCGTAAAGCCTTACCCATGACAGCAACCGGAAAAATCTTGAAGCGTGAGTTACACCCACTAGAAATAGCGGAGATGGCAAATGGATAGTTATGATTTTATTATTGTTGGCGGTGGTTCAGCTGGGTGTGTGATGGCTTCTCGGCTGTCGGAAGATCCTGATGTGACGGTTTGCTTGTTAGAAGCGGGTGGTAAAGACACCAGCCCATTCATTCACACACCCGTTGGCGTGGTGGCGATGATGCCAACCAAACTCAATAATTGGGCATTCGAAACGGTTGAACAGCCGGGTTTGAACGGTCGTAAAGGCTATCAGCCTAGAGGTAAGACACTTGGCGGTTCTAGCTCTATCAACGCCATGATGTACGCTCGTGGACATCGCTATGACTACGATAGATGGGAAAGCTTGGGCAATGCTGGCTGGAACTATGAATCCTGTTTGCCTTACTTTAAGAAAGCAGAAAACAACGAAGTCCACCAAGATGAGTTCCATGGCCAAGGTGGTCCTCTTAATGTGGCCAATCTTAGATCGCCAAGCCCTATGTTGGAACGTTATTTAACGGCGTGTGAATCGATAGGTGTACCTCGCAATGAGGATATTAACGGCGCTGCTCAGTTTGGGGCGATGCCGACGCAGGTAACACAGCTGAATGGTGAACGATGCAGTGCTGCCAAGGCTTACTTAACGCCAAACCTTTCACGATCGAATCTCACGGTCGTGACTAAAGCCACCACACATAAGGTTTTGTTTGAAGGCAAGAAGGCGATTGGTGTTGAATATGGTTCTAGCGGAAAGCGTTATCAGATACGATGCAACAAAGAAGTGATTCTTTCCGCTGGCGCGTTTGGTTCTCCCCAATTGCTGTTACTGTCTGGTGTCGGTGCTCAAACTGAACTAGAGACACATGGAATCGAACAGGTTCATGAATTACCTGGAGTGGGCAAGAACCTTCAAGATCATATCGACTTAATACATTCGTATAAATGCAGTGAAAAGCGTGAAACTTTTGGTATCTCGCTGCAAATGGCCTCTGAAATGACCAAAGCCTTACCACTATGGCGCAAAGAACGCCGCGGTAAAATGAGCAGTAATTTTGCAGAGGGAATAGGCTTTCTCTGTTCTGAAGATCATATCGCTGTACCGGATTTAGAGTTTGTATTTGTGGTCGCTGTTGTAGATGACCATGCTAGAAAAATTCATACCAGTCATGGCTTTACCTCTCATGTCACCTTATTGCGACCGAAGAGCTACGGCACCGTAACGCTCAATAGTAATGATCCCTATGATCCGCCTAAGATCGATCCTGCGTTTTTCAGTCATCCTGAAGACATGGAGATCATGATTAAGGGCTGGAAGAAGCAGTATCAAATGTTAGAGAGTTCCGCGTTTGATGATATCCGAGGCAATGCTTTCTACCCTGTGGACGCCAGTGATGACAAGGCTATCGAGCAAGATATTCGCAATCGTGCAGACACTCAGTATCACCCGATCGGGACCTGTAAAATGGGACCTAGTAGCGATTCTTTAGCTGTGGTAGATAAAGATCTCAAAGTTTATGGATTGGATAATTTGAGAGTCATTGATGCTTCTGTGATGCCGACACTGATTGGGGCAAACACCAATGCACCAACCATTATGATTGCTGAGAAAGTCGCAGATCAAATCAAACAGCAATACGGGTTTGGCAAGCAAGAATCTAATATTCAAGCGAAAGGCGAAGCTGTAGTTTTATTCAAGAAGTTAAGTGATAACCATAAATAAAACAGTAGGTTAGATAGTCTTGATTTGGTAAGACTCTCTAACCTATTTTTGTGTGCTTACTTAGAATTAAGTAATGCTAAATCAATAGCTTAACCAATAGTATTACTTAGTTAGTGCTTGATTAAGCCACTGATCAAATTGACCTTTTGGCAGTGCACCGTTAATCGTATCAACACGTTGACCGTTCTTGAACACCATCACCGTTGGGATGCTTCTGATTTGATACATAGCCGCCAGTTGCTGTTGAGCTTCGGTATCAATTTTAACAAATCGAACATCGCCAGCGCGCTCTTTAGCGACATCGCTAAATACAGGTGCGAAACCTACACATGGGTTGCACCATGTCGCCCAAAAATCGACAACGACAGGCTGTGAACTGTTCAAAATTGATTGGAAATTCAGTGACGTACCTTCGATTGGTGCACCGTCTAGAAGTGCGTTTTTGCACTTACCACAAGTAGGGCTTTCTGAAATTCTTTCTGAAGGAACTCGGTTTACGCCACCGCAAGAAGGGCAACGTGTGTTGAATGTAGACATAACTTTCTCTTTTTATTGCGTCTCCGTGCCTAACGCGATTTACGAATCATGTACGGAACGCTTATACTGTTTAAAACAAGAATAAGATACTCAAATAAAAACAAACAATAAACAGGTAAATGATGACAAAATTTTACGCTGAAATTACGGGCTGGGGAAAGTGTCTGCCACCAGCCGTGCTATCCAATGATGATTTAAGCACTTTCATTGATACCTCTGACGAGTGGATTCGTACTCGAACTGGTATCGAAAATCGTCGTATCAGTCATGTAAATACCTCTGAGCTAGCGACCGTTGCTGCTCAACATGCAATGGCGTGTGCTGGTTTAACAGCCGAAGATATCGATCTTGTGATCGTAGCGACGTGCAGTCCAGACTCTCTTATTCCAAATACCGCGTCTAAAGTTCAACAGAACTTAGGCATCAAGAGCGCAGCAGCTTTTGACCTTAATGCAGCGTGTACAGGCTTTATCTACGGTGTTGAAACAGCAACTCGATTGATTCAAGCGGGCAACTACCGCAATGCGATCGTTGTGGGTGCAGAGCGTCTTTCATTCTTCATCGACTGGACCAAGCGTGATACTGCGGTTCTATTCGGTGATGGCGCTGGCGCTGTGGTTTTATCGCGTACTGAAGAACAAGTGGGTTTACAAGAAGCTCAAATCGGTTGTGACGCAGAGGGCCGTGACATTCTAGCAGTACCAAAATTCGGTACGTCTATGGACCGCTTTGCTGCTGATAACGGTTACTGGGATTTTGATTTCGTTGGTAAAGAGATCTTCAAGCGTGCAGTGAAAGGAATGGGCGCTGCAGCACATACAGTATTGAGTCGCACTGGCATCTCAACTGAAAACATCGATGTTGTGATTCCGCACCAAGCGAACATCCGAATTATTCAAACTCTGTGTGATATGGCGGGCATTGAACGTGAGAAAGCGTTTGTGAACATTCAAAACTACGGCAACACATCGGCTGCGACTGTGCCGATTGCATTGTGTGAATCGTTAGAGCAAGGCTTTGTTAAACCTAACTCAAACATTCTTGTGGCGGCATTCGGTGCCGGTTTAACTTGGGGGGCAGGTCATATTAAGTGGGGTAGCCGTGTTGAGCCGTTAGGTCAATCGGACGCTAAGCTTCCAGAAGCAGATAGCTCGGCATTAGAACTTCTAGAGAGAGCCATTTTACACTGTAAAACGCGTCCTAATTCTGAGAATGAGTAGCAGCATGGCCCAAGTTCGTTTTATGACAGAAGCCGACCTCGATGGAGCGGCTTTAGTTCACCAAGCTACTTTTGTTCGACAGCAAAACTCAAAAAATTGGTTACAATGTAACTTAAATGCTGCGCCACGCTTTCTTAACTTTGTTGCTGAAAGCGATGGCGAGATTGTCGGCTACATTATTTGGGTTCAAAAGAGTGGGTTTAGGCCTGAAGCTGTTTTGGAGCTAGAACAACTTGCTGTGTTACCGAGTGCTCAGGGGCAAGGATTGGGCAAAAAGCTGATTCTAGACTCTTTGCCTCAAGTGAAGCAGAAGCTATCAGAGCAGGGCTCGACACTAAAACATGTATTAGTGACCACCAGAGCAGATAACTTTGCACAAAAGCTCTATCAGTCGACATTGGGCGCTCAAGTCGAAACCACGATTTCAAACTTTTACTCAGCCGATGAAGTGCTTATGATAGCTCGCAATGTAGGTGAACGAATCTGATCGCTGAGTTCTTAGAACCATTATTATCAGCGGCATAACTCGATTAACGTTTTATTAGGGGCTTCTGTGGCCCTTTTGTTATTTCTTAGGAAGTATTTTGAAGAAAGTTTTAGCAATTGGCTACGTTTGGCCAGAACCGAATTCATCGGCGGCTGGCAGCCATATGATGTCTCTTTTACGTCTATTTAAGAGACAAGGTTGGCCCGTTGAGTTCGCAACGCCAGCTCAAGAAACCGAGCATATGATTGACCTTTCTGAAGAGGGCATTACAAGCCAATCTATTCAGCTAAATTGCGATAGCTTTGACCAGTACATCGAAGAGCTGCAACCTGATGTTGTGATGTTTGACCGCTTTATGATGGAAGAGCAATTCGGCTGGCGCGTCGAGAAGGTATGTCCCAATGCCTTTAAGCTACTGGATACTGAAGATTTACAATTCCTACGCAATGCTCGACATGAAGCTGTTAAGAAAGAGACAGAGTTAACGAAAGAGCGCCTGTACAGTGACTTGGCGAAACGTGAAATCGCTGCAATCCTGCGCTGTGATCTTTCGTTGATCATCTCAAGTTACGAGATGGAATTGCTCCAATCTGAGTTCAATATCGATCCAAAACTATTACATCACCTGCCGTTCATGGTTGATCTCAACACGTTGCCTGAAAGTACGAAAAGCTTTGAAGAACGTAAGCATTTCATGACGATAGGTAATTTTAGACATGCGCCTAACTGGGATGCAGTGCTTCAGTTACAGAAGATTTGGCCGAAGATTCGTAAACAGTTACCTGACACTGAACTTCATATTTATGGATCTTATCCGCCGCCGAAAGCAACCGCTTTGCATAATCCAAAAACCGGTTTCCATATCAAAGGTTGGGCTAAAGATGCTCAAGAAGTGATGGAAGATGCACGTGTTTGTGTTGCGCCATTACGTTTTGGCGCTGGCATTAAAGGCAAGTTACTTGATGCGATGAAGCTGCAAACTCCGAATGTAACCAGCGAGATCGGCAGTGAAGGCATGCTACCGCAAGGTGAACTGCAATGGCCGGGCGCAGTGTCAGATGATATTGATGAGTTTGTTGAACAAGCTGTCGCTCTTTATAAAGATGAAAAGAAATGGCTTAAAGCTCAAAGCCAATGTCATTCAATTCTTGAAGCGCACTATGAACAGAATCAACTGGGCGACAAATTGATCGAGCGACTGACTGCGCTAGGTTCTGAGCTTGATGCGCATCGACTGAATAATTTCTTTGGTTCAATGCTTAAGCACCATAGTATGGCGAGCACTAAGTACATGTCGCAATGGATTGCTGAGAAGAACAAGGTCAAATAGCTGTTCTTTACCAAAGACAGAATAAATCTTAAGCCCTTAGGTTAACACCTAGGGGCTTTTTTCATGCAGGGCGCTTGTTAATTCCAGACTTACAAAACGACACATACTCGCAGTACATTAGCATTGACTAATTTATATTTATTAGTAAACTCTAATTTATAGGTTGTTATGAGTTTATGATGTTTGTGGATAGGAGAGGTTTGTGCTTAGTTTGATTCCTTGGGATGCTTTTTTCGGCGGCATGTTGTTAGGCGTGTCGGCCATTGTTTTAATGTTGGGGATTGGTCGAGTTGCTGGCATTAGTGGCATTGTCAGCCGATTATTGCCAACTGGCACCAGCAACAAAGAACGTAAAGATGCGGATACAGCAAACACCGAAAAACACTGGCGTATCGCCTTTGTTGTGGGAATGGTCGCAAGTGGTTGGCTATTAATTCCGACGGGCTACCAACTTCCGCAGTTAGAAGAGATGAATCTCGCTTTAGTGATTATTGCTGGCCTTCTGGTGGGCTTTGGTACTAAAACAGCGAACGGTTGTACTAGCGGGCATGGCATTGTCGGAATGGCGCGTTTATCTAAACGTTCTATTGTTGCGACCTGTGTATTTATGGGTGTGGCAATCGTAACCGTGTTTATCAAGAATCTGACTGGCTTGGGGGCATAATGAAAAACGCTTCATTTACTATCGTTATCGGTTTGGTCGCAGGTATTCTTTTTGGCTCTGGCATGATCATCTCAGGGATGGTTGATCCTGAGAAGGTACTCGGCTTCTTAGACATTACCGGTAACTGGGACATTAGTTTGGCATTCGTCATGGGTGGCGCGCTATTGGTCTTTGCACCGTTTTATCATCTGGTCATTAAAAAGCGCGCTAAAGCCATCAATGGCGAGCCGTTAGATAGCCGTAACAATCCGTTGATAGACAGAAAGCTGATTCTTGGATCTACAGCGTTTGGCTTAGGCTGGGGGATTGCAGGCTTTTGCCCAGGCCCTGCGGTAACCAGCCTAAGTGGCGGCAACCCGACGGTGTGGGTGTTTATGATAAGCATGCTGGTGGGAATGTGGCTGGCGGATCGTATGAACAAAACGTGTTAGTAGCAAGCTTATAGCTGATTACATTGGCTTTGACGTTATCCGTTCTGAGCTGACCAAGCATAGAGGTTGACTCGCTTTCAGCACGAAAGTCAGTCAGCCTCTTTCTATATTTACTGTTTCTATTATTTTCAGTTATCTACAATCTGCTGTTATCTAAAATCTACTATTTAATAGTCGTTGAAACTGGACAGTGGTCGCTGAGTTTGTAGTCCAGAACATCTTGTGTTTCAAATACCTTCTGCTTTGCAGGAGAAGCATTTAGCGACTCACTCACCACAATATGATCAATAACAGAGCGGAACTGATGTGTGCGATAATTGTTGCGGTTAGAGCGTACCTTACAATCTGCACGGGTCTTTCGTGTCGCTAACTGCGCATCAGTATATTGTGATAACTCTTTCCACATCCAATCTCGTGAGTAAGCGAGGTTATGGTTAAAGTCGCCAAGAATGGCGTAGTCTTCGTTATTGCGCTCTCTTTGCTTTATCCACTTGTTCAGTTGCTGAGCTTGCTCTTTTAAACGAGAGCAATCGCGGTTGGACTTATACGCTCCGCTACAACCTGCCTTTAAATGCACAGACAACATGTGAATGGGTTTAAAGTTTGTTTCTACAACGATATAGCTGGCAAACCTAAGTTTACTGTTGGATGTGGTTTCAAGCGGAAAGTCAGCGTAGTCGGTGAGGGCTACTCCTTTACGAACTGCAAATCCCGTGTATTGGTTCACTTCTTTAAATTGGCGGTTGCTGTTCTTAGATAGCGCCCGGTCAGACATCAATATCTTGTATTGATCACCAGCCACACGCTGAATGGCATTTACGTTATCGACTTCTTGAAACGCAACCACGTCTGCGTCTAAGGATTGAAAATAAGTTGCGAGTTTGTCGAAATCAGCTTGATCACGTTTGTCAGAAAACTTATTCACAGCCTCGTTGGTTGATAACCATTCGATATTCCAACTGGATATGGTCAAAGGTTCAGCAAATGTCTGGCTACTGAGTAAGCAGCCTAACATTATCCAGTTTTGAAGTCGTTTCATGCCAAATATCCCTAATTTTGTCTGCCAATATTGATGAGCCGTTATCCTACAACACTTACCAAAAA
This sequence comes from Vibrio sp. 1F255, assembly GCF_041439145.1. Lineage (NCBI taxonomy): Bacteria > Pseudomonadati > Pseudomonadota > Gammaproteobacteria > Vibrionales > Vibrionaceae > Vibrio > Vibrio sp. 1F255. Next base: position 42,078 of record NZ_JBGONQ010000012.1, read on the forward strand.
TTCAACTCTTTTTAGGAGTTTTTTTATTGTTACATTGTTTCTTTTCGACTTGAGAACTAGCGTAATAATATTGAATTGATCTTAGTCAGCGTTCTCTTTTTATTGATCCAAATCAATACTCAAAGTTGGTGGTTCTCGTTAAATACGCCACAATATCTAGTGTTAGTTAAACGATAAATCGCTCTATATAGTGTGTTTGTGGATAAGTCTGTGAATACCTCAAGAGTAAGGAGAAGTGGTGAAATCAATCGTAATCAAGCGTGATGGCTCAAGAGCTCCATTCAGTAGAGATCGCATCCAAGCTGCAGTGGAAGCAGCATCAGACAAAGCCGATAAGGAAATTGCTATTTATGCACTGAATGTGGCATTAGCAGTTGAGTTGAAGCTCGAAGACTACGATGAAGTTCATATCTCTGAAATTCAAACCATGGTCGAGAACGAGCTAATGCAGGGACCATACAAGTCTCTGGCTCGTGCCTACATTGAATATCGTCATGACCGCGACATCGCCCGTGAGAAGCAAAGCGCTTTAACGCGTGAGATCGAAGGTTTGATCGAAGAAAGCAACGTTGATCTAATCAATGAAAACGCGAACAAAGATGGCAAAGTAATCCCAACTCAGCGTGACCTGCTGGCGGGTATCGTGGCTAAACACTATGCGAAAACTCACATTTTGCCACGTGATATCGTACATGCTCACGAATGTGGTGATATTCACTACCACGATCTAGACTACGCACCGTTCTTCCCAATGTTTAACTGCATGCTTATCGATCTGAAAGGCATGTTAACGCATGGCTTCAAGATGGGTAACGCGGAAATCGACACACCTAAGTCTATTTCTACGGCGACAGCGGTAACCGCGCAGATCATCGCGCAAGTGGCGAGTCACATCTACGGCGGCACAACGATTAACCGCATCGATGAGGTTCTTGAACCTTACGTTATGGCGAGCTACGAGAAGCACTTATCGCTAGCGAAAGAGTGGGACATTCATAGCCCAGAAGCTTTTGCTATCTCTCGCACAGAGAAAGAGTGTTACGACGCGTTCCAATCTCTGGAGTACGAAGTAAACACGCTGCACACCGCTAATGGTCAAACACCATTCGTGACGTTTGGTTTTGGTTTAGGTGAAAGCTGGGGCTCGAAATTGATTCAGCAATCAATCTTGAAAAACCGCATTGCAGGTTTGGGTAAGAACCGTAAAACAGCCGTGTTCCCTAAACTGGTATTTGCGATCAAAGATGGTTTGAACCACCAGAAGCAAGATCCAAACTACGACATCAAGCAATTAGCGCTAGAGTGTGCGTCTAAGCGTATGTACCCAGACATTCTTAACTACGACAAAGTAGTAGAAGTGACAGGGTCATTTAAAACTCCTATGGGTTGTCGTAGCTTCTTGAATACTTACGAAGAAAATGGTGAGTTGATTCACGAAGGCCGTAACAACTTAGGTGTTGTTAGCTTGAACTTGCCACGTATTGCGATTAACGCAAAACAAGATATGGCTAAGTTCTACGAACTGCTTGATGATAAACTGAAGCTGGCTCGTCGCGCTTTAGAAACTCGTATTTCTCGTCTAGAAAACGTGAAAGCACGTGTTGCTCCAATCCTTTACATGGAAGGTGCTTGTGGCGTTCGATTGAAAGCGGACGACTCTATTGCCGATATCTTCAAGAACGGCCGCGCGTCTGTTTCTCTTGGTTACATTGGTATCCACGAAGCGATGACAGCACTTTACGGTACTGACGTTCACCTGTACGACGATGGCGAAATGCGTGCTAAAGCGCTTGAGCTAGTGGAGTACATGAAGCGTGAAGTAGAATCTTGGACCAAAGAGACAGGTTATGCATTCAGCCTATACGGCACACCAAGTGAAAACCTATGTAGTCGTTTCTGCAGCATCGACACCAAAGAGTTTGGTGTGATTGATGGCGTAACAGACCGTGGTTATTACACCAACAGCTTTCACTTAGACGTGCAGAAGAAAGTGAACCCATACGACAAGATCGATTTTGAGATGCCTTATCCTGAAATCTCTAGTGGTGGTTTCATCTGTTACGGTGAGTTCCCGAACATGCAGAAGAACATCGAAGCACTAGAAAACGTATGGGACTACAGCTACACACGTGTTCCTTACTACGGTACAAATACGCCGATTGATGAGTGCTACGAATGTGGTTACAACGGTGAATTTGACTGTACTAGTAAGGGCTTTACGTGTCCTAAGTGTGGCAACCACGACTCAACCAAAGTATCGGTAACACGCCGTGTTTGTGGTTACCTTGGTAGCCCAGATGCACGACCATTTAACTTCGGTAAGCAAGAAGAAGTTAAACGCCGAGTGAAGCATCTTTAGTAAGCTCTAAGATTATTAGCTAGCTTATTTAGAAGAGCTACGTTTCAAGAAATATGATTGGTATCGGCGTTATGTCGATACCAATTCTTTCGTTTCAGCTTTTACAACACATCTTCTCAAACTATTAAGTAATCACGAGTTTTCAATACTGCCTTATGAATTATCACCAATATCACCCAATCGACGTTGTAAATGGCCCTGGAACACGCTGCACTTTGTTTGTGTCGGGTTGTGTACACCAGTGTCGCGGGTGTTATAACCAATCGACGCAAAGGTTGGACTCTGGGCATTTGTTTACTCAAGAACTGCAAGACCACATTATCGCTGATCTCAATGATCCGCGAATTAAGCGTCGTGGCTTGTCGCTTTCTGGTGGTGATCCTTTGCATCCTGCAAACGTGTCTGAAGTGCTTAAGCTTGTTCAGCGTGTAAAAGCAGAATGTGAAGGCAAAGACATCTGGATGTGGACGGGCTACGAGCTCGACGAACTCGACGAAAAGCAGAGGCAAGTACTTGAATATGTTGATACTTTGATTGATGGTCGTTTTGAGCAAGATAAAGCGGATCCAATGTTGGATTGGCGTGGTAGTTCAAACCAAATTATTCATCGGTTCCGACTCTAGTAGACTTTCGTTAGTTAACGTCAACCTACATTAGTGCAAATTAGTAGCCTCAGCTTCTCTGTTGAGGCTTTTTTATTTTATGACGTTCTAAATTTGTAAATTGATTGAATATTGAACTATATGGAATAGGGAATATTAGATTGCACCAGTCTCAACTAGAGTTATCTCCTAAAAATCAAAACTTTGATGAATTTCTGTTTCTTAAATTGTAAATAAAATGATAACTTGGAGGCCATTACTTGAATTTCAAAGGGTTGTGACTTTCATGTTTTCACATCTACCAAAACCAACTTTAGATCCAATTCTATCTCTTTCTGTTGCTTACCGCGGCGATACTCGTACTGATAAAGTCGATTTAGGCATTGGCGTTTACAAAAACGACCAAGGCGAAACTCCGATCATGAAAGCCGTTTCTATGGCTCAAGATATCGTTGTTGAAACGCAGAAAACCAAAGCTTACGTTGGCCTAGCAGGCTGTGAAGAGTTCAACCAGAGCATGGTTGATCTGCTGCTTAAAGGGACTTCTGCAATGGATCGCGTTGCTGCGATTCAAACACCGGGTGCAAGTGGTGCACTTCGCATGTTGGGTGACTTAATGAAAGTTTCTCAACCAGACACCACGGTTTGGATTTCAAACCCAAGCTACGTTAACCACAAACCGGTGATGGAAGCGGCAGGCTTAAAAGTTCGATATTACAATTACTTCAGTCCTGAAACGAAGCAAGTTGATACTGCAAGAATGTTGGATGACCTTTCAAAAGCGGGTCCATCAGATGTGGTACTACTGCACGGTTGCTGTCATAACCCAACGGGTGCGGATATCGACTTTGAGGCGTGGCAGGAAATTACCAAACTATCGCAGAAAAATGGCTTCTTGCCGTTCGTTGATATTGCTTACCAAGGCTTTGGTGATGGCTTAGAAGAAGACGCAAAAGGTCTTCAACACATGGCTAACAACGTCGAAGAGATGTTGATTACGACATCTTGCTCGAAGAACTTCGGTTTATACCGTGAAAGAACGGGTGCCGCTATCGTGATTGGCAAAAACAGCGAACACGTTGGCAATGCTAAAGGTAAGCTTCTAACGCTTGCTCGTTCAACTTACACAATGCCGCCAGATCATGGTGCAGCTTTGGTTAAAACAATTCTTCAGAATCAAGAGCTAACCTCGATTTGGAAGCAAGAATTGAGTGAAATGCAGCAACGTTTGTTAAATCTGCGCCAAAGTTTATGTGATGAATTGCGAAATACTTATAACACGTCACAATTTGACTTCATTGAAAGCCATAAAGGCATGTTTAGTGTACTAGGCTTTAAAGAAACTCAAATGAATCAATTACGTGAAGAATATGGAGTCTATGGTGTTGGTGATGGACGCATCAATATCGCAGGCCTTTCCGAATCTCATATTCCTTATGTAGCAAAAGCGATAGCAAACGTTTCAAAATAGAAGGTGACTGAATGTATAATTGGAAAGCGATTGTAGTTTTAATGCTAAGTGGTGTCCTGTTTGCTTGTTCGGCTACAACTCAAACTCCTGTTGAGCCAGAGCAAAAGCCTCAAATCGAACAACCTGTTGTGGATGACTCTTCAAAAACTGACGCAACAGAAGGCGAGAAAGTAACGGAACCTACTGAGAAGCCTGAAGAAGTAAAACCAACTGAGCCGGAAGTAAAACCTGCACCTGTTGAAAAACCAGTAGAGAAGGTTAGAAAAACAAGTGACGGCAAACTGATTCTTGGTGAAGAAGAGTGGGTGTTTGTTCCTGGTTTAAAAGAAGCGTTTAAAGCACGTGTCGATACCGGTGCAACAACCTCTTCAATCAGTGCAGTTGATATTGTTGATTTTGAACGTGACGGCAAAGACTGGGTTAAGTTCAAGATTGAACACGACGGAATTACAACTGAAGAGATCAGCTTACCAGTAGAACGCTGGGTTAAGATCAAGCAATCAAGCGCAGAAGGCACACAACGACGCGCTGTGGTTGTAGCTTCGATTCAAATTGGCGATCTAAAAGACAAAACTGAATTTACGCTAGCCGACCGAACGCATCTTTCTTTCCCACTTCTGTTGGGTAGAAGCTTCTTTAGAGATGTTGCGGTTGTCGACGTGAGCAAAAAATACGTTCAGAAGAAAATTACTAAATAACAAGTTCTGCTCGTCATCAAAGCTTTTCGTTTTGAAGAGCTATAGTTTCAAAGGTGACGAGCTTAAAAGACTTTTAGTGTTGATAAATGAAATCCCTACCAGTTCTGCTGGTGGGGATTTTTTTATTTACACCCCATAACGTATGAAAAGCATCTAAATGGTCTATGTTTACTATTCGTTTACTGTTTAGCCTCGACAACGTGATCGAGATCTCTATATAATCCGCGCTTCGATTTTTGTTTAATCCATACTTTCGTACTTCTTATTTAGGTTCTTGAAATAGCCTAATAATTATCTGTCAGTACACGCTTAGGAATTAGTTCTTTGATATCTACCGCGAACATCACAATGCAATTTGGCGCAGAGCCGCTGTTTGAAAACATCTCTGCTAAATTTGGTAACGGCAACCGTTATGGTTTGATCGGCGCTAATGGTTGCGGCAAATCAACGTTCATGAAAATCCTAAGTGGCGCATTAACGCCAAGCTCGGGCAACGTTTCTATCACTCCAGGAGAAAAACTGGGTGTGCTAAGCCAAGATCAGTTCGCTTTCGAACAGTACAGCGTTATCGACGTTGTGATCATGGGCGACAGAAAACTTTGGGAAGTAAAACAAGAACGTGACCGCATTTACTCTTTGCCAGAAATGAGCGAAGACGACGGCATGAAAGTCGCAGAACTTGAAAGTGAATTCGCGGAAATGGATGGCTACACAGCAGAAAGCCGTGCTGGCGACATCCTAATTCAAGCGGGTATTGAAGAAGAGTTCCATTTCGGCTTGATCCAGCAAGTAGCTCCAGGTTGGAAACTGCGTGTGCTATTGGCACAAGCTCTGTTTGCAAACCCAGATATCCTGCTTCTTGATGAACCAACCAACAACTTGGACATTCACACGATCAACTGGCTTGCTGAAGAGCTAAACCAGCGTAAATGTACAATGATCATCATTTCGCACGATAGACACTTCCTGAACTCTGTGTGTACACACATGGCAGACATCGACTACGGTGAGCTACGTGTCTACCCTGGTAACTACGAGTACTTCCTAGAAGCATCTGGCTTGATTCGTGAACAGCTTTTAGCAAGCAACGCTAAGAAAGCGGCTGAAATCAGCGAGCTTCAAGATTTCGTAAACCGTTTTGGTGCTAACGCATCTAAAGCAAAACAAGCAAGCTCTCGTGCCAAGAAAATGGATAAGATCACGCTTGATGAAGTGAAATCATCGAGCCGTATGAGCCCATCTATTGATTTTGGCGAAGGTAAGAAACTACACCGTCAAGCGCTTGAACTTCAAGACCTTGGTCACGGCTTCGATGGCGAAACATTGTTTGCCGGTGGTAACTTGCTGCTTGAAGCGGGTACTCGTCTTGCGGTTATCGGTGAGAACGGTGTAGGTAAAACCACGCTGCTACGTTGCCTAGTTCAAGAGCTAGAGCAAAACGAAGGTATCGTAAAATGGTCTGAAAACGCATCTGTAGGCTACTGCCCACAAGATAGTACGTCTGACTTTGATAACGACCTGAGCATCTTCGATTGGATCTCACAATGGCGCACAGTGAAGCACGATGACCTTATGGTACGTGGCATTCTAGGTCGCCTATTGTTTACTGCTGACGATGCGAACAAAAAAGCGCGTAACTGTTCTGGTGGTGAGAAGAACCGTCTGTTATTCGGCAAGCTAATGATGCAAGACATCAACGTGCTTGTAATGGACGAACCAACCAACCACATGGACATGGAAGCAATCCAAGCCCTGAACGACGCGTTGAAGGTTTACACTGGCACGCTTATCTTCGTAAGCCATGACCGAGAGTTCGTTTCTTCATTAGCAACACACATCATCGATGTAAAAGATCAACAGCTAGTGAGCTTCCAAGGTACTTATGAAGAGTACTTAGATCACCAGAAAAAGATGCTGATGGTTAGCTTATAAAGCAAGTCGCTGGCTCAGGTCGTGAACGACTAAAAGCCAGCGAAACTAACAAACAAAAAAGCCCCGAACATTAATATGTTCGGGGCTTTTCTATGTAATACGTTTAGCTATTTATTACTCAGTAATTGAAATCTAGATTAGAATCCGAATCGAGCCGACATTAAGATTTGGTGGCCATATGTGCCGTTATTGCGCATATCAAGACCAACAGACAGTTGATCAGTTGAATGGAAACGAGCACCGATACCCAAAATTGAACGAGTGTCATCGTTGTCGATCAGTTGACCAAGGCGTGCGTTAACTTCAACGTTTGCCATTAACCAAGCTCTCAAGCCAAGGTTAATTTCTGTTTTGATGTGGTTATCGTCATTCCGTTCAATGTTGTGCAGTAACATTTGGCCAGTAACGTCAGCAAATTGACTGATTGGGCCGTTGAATCCCATACCTACCGCTGCATCCCAATCACTTTCAAATTCTGAATCGATACGAGCAACAAAATGAGAGTTCTGAGTGAACATTGTTGTGACTTCACCACCGAAAGTACTTGGGCTAGTACCCATGCGCAGCTCGAATGTGTTGTAGTTAAAGTTGTTTGCAGACGCAGAGAATGAACACAGTGCAGCGAGTCCTAAAAGGACAGTCTTATTCGTGCAACCTAGCATGGTGACTCCATATAAATTGTATTTTGCGGCAGTATAATACAAAAAAGCGTGCAATATGCAGGCCAATTATTTGAAGTCGGTATTTTTATATTAATCGCTTATAGAACCTGGATGTGGTCCACTTCGATTTCAGGTGTCTTACCACCTTCATATTCACCGAAGATACGAACTTTTGTATCAGCGGTCAGTGGTTGTGCTAGGCGGATATCATCATCAAGTTCGATTTGAATTTCACTCTGGCCATCAGAGAAGACAAACGTGTCATTCTTAAGTTGACGAACGATCTTGCCATCCACAATTGCTTCTTGCTCTGCGAACATGCTTGTGTCGGCAAGTAGTGTCGCAACAGAAACGGTTTCAATTGGGCCAGTATAAGCAATAGCGCTTTCGTGCTTGTTGCTGTTGTGGTCACTAGCCATTGCGAAAGTAGGAGCAAGGATAATAGTAGATGCGATAGCTAATACAGTTTTTTTCATGGTGAATCCCTTAATGTTGTTTTTAGTAGAAACGTTTTTCTGAATTTGAAACGTTTCTTTTCGTTAGTACGTTTTTTGTTGAAGCGCCTGTTATCGTTCACAAGCTTCGTTTCGATGGAGCTATTAAACAACACTGGGGTTGAATCCAGAGTGAGTAACACATTCATTTTCCATTCATTTTATTGAGCATCTACTCGGCAATGACGTTAAGATGGTCGCAGAGAAATATTGCCCACAGCTATAAATTGAAAATTAAGAAATTAAGGATTTAAGTACAAATGCGAGCACCATTAAGTGCCCTTATGGTTCAAGGGACAACGTCAGATGCCGGAAAAAGTGTTTTGGTGGCAGGTTTATGCCGTGTTTTGGCAAGGAAAGGAATCAAAGTGGCACCTTTTAAGCCACAAAACATGGCGTTGAACAGTGCTGTGACAAAAGATGGTGGCGAAATTGGCCGTGCTCAAGCGGTTCAGGCGCAAGCTTGTAATATAGAGCCAACCGTTCACATGAACCCTGTATTGCTAAAGCCCAACTCAGATACCGGCGCGCAAGTGATTTTGCAAGGCCGAGCGCTGAGCAACATGGAAGCGACGGGTTATCATGATTACAAGAAAGTGGCGATGGATACAGTTATCGATTCGTTTGACCGACTTTCTGAAGAATATGAAAGCGTGATGATTGAAGGTGCGGGGAGCCCAGCCGAAATCAATCTTCGTGAAAATGATATCGCTAACATGGGATTTGCTGAGAAAGCGGACATCCCTGTGCTCATCGTTGCTGATATTGACCGTGGTGGCGTTTTTGCGCATCTCTACGGGACATTAGCTCTATTGTCTGAATCTGAACAAGCTCGTGTAAAAGGCTTTGTGATAAATCGTTTTAGAGGCGATATCGCACTGCTTCAATCTGGCCTAGATTGGCTAGAGGAAAAAACCGGCAAGCCAGTCATTGGTGTTTTGCCATATCTGCATGGTTTTAACTTAGAAGCGGAAGATGCCATTACCTCTGCTCAAGAGTCTGACGGAGAAGCTAAGCTTAAGGTGGCGGTGCCAGTGCTAACCCGAATCAGCAACCATACAGACTTTGACGCGTTAAGATTGAATCCTTCGATTGATTTACGTTATGTCGGTAAAGGCGAACGTGTAAACAATGCTGATTTAATTATCTTGCCGGGTACAAAGTCGGTAAGAGCAGATTTGGATTACCTAAAAGAACAAGGCTGGGATAAAGATATTCAACGCCACCTGCGCTTAGGCGGCAAAGTGATGGGTATCTGCGGTGGCTACCAAATGTTAGGTAACATCATCCACGATCCTGATGGCGTTGAAGGGGAACCCGGCAGCAGCGAAGGGTTAGGGTATCTGGATACTGAAACGACCCTTACACAGCAGAAAACCTTAACCAACGTACGCGGCACCATGACGCTGGATGGCAAAACAGCACAAGTAAAAGGGTATGAAATCCACGTAGGTAGGACTGATGTCAAAGAAACAGCCTTACCGGTTCAGTTAGAATCTGGCAGCCTAGATGGCGCTGTGAATCAAGATAACTCGATTTTTGGTACTTACTTGCATGGCGTATTCGACAACAGTGATGCGTTGTCGCTTATTTGCGAATGGGCAGGAGCCAACGATGTGACCGCGATTGACCACGAACAGCTTAAAGAGCTGGGTATTAATCGAATCGCTGATGCCATCGAAGAGTACTTAAATCTTGATCTGCTTTGGCCAGAGTTAACAGCTTAAGCCGCCATTTAGAAGTTAGCTAAAGAACTTAAACGAACAATAGATAAGTGATAACAATGAAAAAGCGAGTCTTCCTTTTAACCATGGCTTTAACTTCGGCATTGAGTTCTAGTCATCTTTTTGCTGCGGAAAAGCTACGAGTTTACGCTGCATCGTCGATGACCAATGCGGTTAATCTGTTGGTTGAAGAGTTTGAGAAAGACCATTCTGTCGATGTGATTCCTGTGTACGCGAGTACGTCGTCTTTGGTGCGACAAATCGAAAGAGGAGCACCAGCAGACATTTTTATCTCGGCAAATGAGAAATGGATGACGCATTTAGTCGATCGTAAATTGGTTTATAGTGACAATGTCACAAACCTATGTGAAAACGAATTGGTGCTGATTGCTCCTAAAGAGACATCGGTAACGTTAGACCTATCAAAAGGTGAACAATGGGCTAAACTGCTTACTAATGAAAGGCTTGCAGTGGGTAACACCATGTCGGTTCCTGCTGGTATCTATGCAAAAGAAGCGTTAGAAACGTTAGGTGTATGGGACGATGTGAAAACTCGATTGGCACCAAGTAACAATGTTCGTATGGCCTTAGCCTTAGTCGAGCGCAGTGAAGCTAAGCTTGGCATTGTCTACAAAACGGATGCGTTGCTTTCTAAAGAAGTAAACCTAGTGTCGACCTTCCCATCAGATCTGCACACACCAATACGTTACCCTGTAGCGAAGTTGAGTGATAAAGTTGTGGCAGAAGAGTTCTATACTTTCCTAAAGAGCGAAAAAGCGAAAGACACCTTGAACAGTTTTGGATTTGAAGTGCGTTAAATGATGTATTTATCGGAATACGAATACCAAGCCTTAATGCTGAGCTTAAAAGTCGCTGGGTTTGCAATCTTATGGCTTATCCCTATCGGTATTGGCTTAGCATGGCTACTTGCTAAGAAACAATTTGTAGGTAAGAGCATTGTTGAGAGTATTGTCCATTTACCTTTGGTACTTCCACCTGTGGTTATTGGCTATTTACTGCTAGTGATGATGGGCAGGCAAGGTATCATAGGTTCGTGGCTCAATGACGTGTTTGGTATTGTATTCAGCTTTAGCTGGAAGGGCGCGGCACTCGCTTGTGTGGTTGTGGCGTTGCCGCTGATGGTTCGCTCTATTAGATTGAGCCTAGAAACCGTAGACAGTAAGCTTGAAGAGGCGGCTGCTACATTAGGCGCTTCACCTCTTCGTGTGTTTTTCACGATCACTTTACCCTTGATGATCCCAGGGGTCATTACCGGCACCATGCTTTCATTCGCAAGAAGCCTAGGGGAGTTTGGCGCGACCATCAGCTTCGTTTCAAATATTCCCGGTGAAACTCAAACCATTCCTTTGGCTATGTATACTTTTATTGAAACCCCTGGCGCTGAAATGGAAGCCGCGCGTTTGTGTGTCATTTCTATTGTGATAGCGCTGGGTTCATTGATGCTATCTGAGTGGCTCAACAAAAAGTCAGCACAACGCTTGGGAGGCAATGCATGAGTGCTTTGATCCTCCAATATCAACAACAACTTGGTGAAACGTTCTTTGATATCGACTTGGAATTACCAAGTAGCGGCATTACGGCAATTTTTGGTCGTTCTGGCGCGGGTAAAACCTCACTTATCAATGCAATCAGTGGCCTTAAACAGCCCGATAAAGGTCTGATCAGCGTATCTGGAACCACACTGTTCGATAGTGAAAATGGCATTAATTTGCCGACTCACAAACGCAACGTCGGTTATGTGTTCCAAGAGTCGCGATTGTTTCCACATATGAAGGTGGCAGCGAACCTTAAATACGGTATGAAAAGCGTCGATCAAGCGCACTTTGAGCAAATAGTCTCGCTGTTGTCTTTGGGTTCATTGCTTGACCGATACCCAGCTCGTTTGTCTGGCGGTGAGAAGCAACGTGTGGCGATTGGCCGCGCTTTGTTATCAAAGCCGAGCATTTTGTTGATGGATGAGCCTTTAGCGTCTCTCGACTTGCCTCGTAAGCGCGAAGTGATGCCATTTCTGGAAAACTTATCCGAAACCGTCCAAATACCGATCATCTATGTCACTCATAGCCTCAATGAAATTTTACGCTTGGCAAATCACCTTGTGATTATTGACCAAGGCAAAGTGATTTCGTCGGGTGTGACGGAAGAGGTTTGGGCATCGAGAGCCATGCAACCTTGGCAATCTTTCTCAGAGCAAAGCTCGTTGTTTGAAGCGACATTAGCGGAACACAATGACGATTATGCGCTGTCTCGCCTGATGCTAGGAAAGTCGACGTCGTTATGGGTTCAGAAAGTATCGAGTGAGCTTGGTACGACAGTGAGGCTGCAAGTTAGGGCAAATGATGTCTCTATCACGCTAGAACGGCCGAAAGGGACTTCTATACGTAACATCCTTCCAGTGACCATTAAAAGTGTAGAGACGCACCAGCAAGGCACAAATAAGCAGAGTGTCGCTGTCGAGCTAGAGTTAGAGTCTGGGTGCTATCTATGGGCAACCATTACTTTGTGGGCGCTGGATGAGTTGAATCTAGAAATCGGGCAGCGTGTTTACGCTCAAATTAAAGGTGTGAGTGTCGCTCAAAGAGATATCGCGGTAACGCATTAAACCTGAGAAGGTTTGCTTTTCGATATTGTCGCGATACTGCCAGTTTTGCGCCACACTATATGAGTGTTAAAGCATATGATTTGTCGAATCATATGAACATTAGCAACAAGAACATACAGACGTAACGATCGACGAACAGAAAATAGCGGATATAAAAAAGCCGCGTGTTTAAAGAAACATGCGGCTTAATTCTAAGTAGTACTGTTAGCGCTTAGCCTAGTTTAGGCGACTAGCGACTTACTTAGTAAAAACTTCTTTGAAATCACGCTTCAAGATTGCATCACGACGAGCTTTCTTGATTTGTTTAACCATGTCTTTTACACAGTTGTGTAGAACTTGGTCTAGCAGTTGAGCACGGTACTCTTCTTTTTCTTCGTCAGACATGTCTTCTGGAAGTTTAAGAGTAGGGAACTCTTCCATCACGTTAACACCAGCGAAAGCTTGGCTAACTGAGATTAGAGCGTGGAACTGCTCGAAGTTGTCTAAAACATTTTGTGCGCTTGCTGGAAGACTATCCCAAGCTTCGCGTACTGCTTCTTCAGACACTTCGTGAATAGAAGTAACCATAAAGTGCATCTCTTTTGGTACGCCATCAAATTCGATAACTTGACGAAGTTCTGGTGAGATGGTGGTTAAATCGATTTCTTGTTGTTCGTTGTTTGTAGCGTCTGACATAGTATTTCTCTTTAAAAAGAAACAATGCTAAAAAGATCTGTAAAAAAGTCAATATAATATAGAGATTAGGGCATGATTTAAGCCCAAATTTGAGCTACTTTGAATATTCAACACTAGATAAAGGTGATGTGATGATAGAAAAGGGATCTTCAATGCGCATATTGCTGGTTGATGACGTTCAACTAGACAGGATGCAACTTGCTATCCGACTCAAGCAACTGGGTCATATTGTAGAAGCTGTCGGTAGCGGAAAAGAAGCCCTGAGTGTTTATTCTGATTTTGATCCTGAACTCGTGTTACTTGATATCAGCATGCCTGATATGGATGGTTTTGAAGTGGCGAATGAGGTTCGAAGCCGATTCCCAGAATGGGTTCCCATCATCTTTCTTAGTGGTCACGAAGAACCTGAGATGATCGCAAAAGCGATTGACGCTGGTGGCGATGATTACCTGATCAAGCCAGTAAACAAGGTTGTTTTGAATTCTAAGCTGATTGCGATGCAACGTATCGCGCACATGAGACGAGAGCTAAAACAAAGCACAGCCAAACTCGAAGAACTGAACATCCTTCTGCAGCAACAAGCCAACGAAGATGGCCTGACCAAATTGTATAACCGTCGATATATGGATACTAAGCTTGAAGAGAGCATAGCGTGGCACGGAAGACGTAATATATCCATGACAGTCATACTTCTAGATGTAGACTTCTTTAAGCCTTACAACGATAATTATGGTCATATTCAAGGGGATAAGTGCTTACAAGGGCTTGCTAATACCTTGAAACAGCTGTTTGTTCGTGCGGGAGAATTTGTAGGTCGTTATGGCGGTGAAGAGTTTGTTCTGATTCTTAGCGATACAGACAGTGAAGGCGCTAAGGTACACGCGACTCGAGTTAAAGAGGCATTGCATGAGATGAACTACGCTCATGAACACTCAACGGTATCGGATAGAGTGACAGCGTCACAAGGTGTGTTGTCATTTGTGCCGGAAGGTGGCGAATCTATTGCGTCTATTTACGAAAAGGTCGATCAAGCGCTTTATCAAGCGAAGCAAAGTGGTAGAAATACCTTTGTACAACGTAACATTTTGGAGCTTGCGCGTTAGTTGGCGAGCTCTTTTAGATATTTGAATTTATACTTCTAATAGCGTTTGAGCTAGGAAGTGCTTTAAGTGATAAAAGAAATGCCACATTCGAAGTCATTTTCTATGACCAACACATCTTGGACGCTTGCGGTTCCTCTATTTTTTACCGCTTTGGCGACCACTGTTAATGCCAATACGCTATCTGATCTTTTTCGAAAGGATCTAGAGCAGAGCTTTGCCACCAGTGTATTGCTCAACGACACCGATGTTTTCACTTTTGGTATCAATAACTTTGACCCCAATAAAGTGTTTAGTTTGGACAATGAAGACATCGGTTCGAATGATTCGGTAAGTCGTCGCCAAAACATCACCTCCCTGAGTTTGCCTTACACATTTGAATTACCAAGTTACATCGAAGACAACCATCAAGAGGTGACGCTACGCTTGTCTGCATTGCGAATCGAGAACGATGTCGAGTACGCGGCAGCAAACAGAAACGATTTTCAAAAAGAGTCGGTAGTGTCTGGCTACGTCGAATTCGCGAATGTGTCCCAGCTAGACGAATATTGGAGCTTCAGCTCTGCAATCGGTAACCACATCTCTTACTACCGCAATGATTATGAATATCGCGCTTCGTTGCTAAAGCCTATTCAAGACCAACTGGATGGCGTATATCTCAATACTGATGCTTGGGCTTACATCATCGAGCCTAAAATCAAGCTGATGTACGAAGATAAGAATGACTGGGGAAAGTATAAATTGAGCACCAGTTGGCATTACTTTAATGGCATCGGCTGGGGCGAGGCGAATAATGGCAATGTCGGTCATCCTGAAGGGTGGTATATCGCCAATGAAGCCAAGGTTTTCTATGATCTCGTGCGTTGGGATAAGAACATCACTTCGATGTACTCGAGTATAAGACGAATTGATATTGGTGGTGACACCGTGGCATCTATGGGCACCACATCTTACTACGAGGGCAGTGTTGGTTGGTTGCTTAACCCAAACCTGTTTAATGAGTGGGTCGATAACGTGGGAATAGGTTTTACGATTAACTACGGAAGTAGCTTAAAAGGTGGCAGCTTGGTTATATTCTTCAACCAAGATTAAGCTCTTTTTTCCAGTTAAGCCCATACGGCCTCAAATCAATGAGGCTCGTTGAACTTGGAAGTGATAGTTATTGAAGCAGATCGCTATTAATGGCTTAAGCTATTTAGATCTCTAGCACTCAATATCTTTCGCTATCAACTATTGTTAACGGTCAATACACAGTTTGTTTCGACCGGTTTCTTTCGCTTTATACAGCGCTTGGTCAGCAAGCTTCAACACCTCTTCAGGATGTCTGGTGGTTGTACTATCAGACAATCCAATACTCACCGTCACATTCACCACTTCCGATGGTTTGCCTTTCTTGCCACGCTTTTTCATACCCACTTCATGATCGTCGGGGCGTTCATGACTATTACGAATCGTCATGTCGTAGTTTTGAACCTCGGAAATCAGAGCTTGAAGGTGCTCTTTAACTTGTTCCGAATGTTTTCCTTTGAAGATAATCGTGAACTCTTCTCCACCATAGCGATAAGCTTTAGCGCCGCCTGTGGTTTCCCTCAGAATGCGTGCCACCAGTTTTAACACATCGTCGCCAATGTCATGTCCGTAGGTATCGTTGAATTGTTTAAAGTGATCAATATCGACCATCGCCATCGAATACTTACGCCCCAAGTGCTTCATATCGACTTCTAAGGCGTGTCGACCGGGAATGTTAGTCAGTTGGTCGTTAAAGGCCATATCATGACTAGCAGACATCACATAGACGATGATCAGTGTGCCTGACAGCGAGAACATGGTGCTCGAGATGTACTGAATATCGAAGAAGATGAACGTACAAGAAGAAAGCAGGATAGCGCTATAAACCACAACATCGATAGAGCGGTTATACACCAACACGAGAATGGCAGTAAGGCCAAGCAAGCAAAGGCTATACAGCACTAAAACAAAAGGCAGTTTGGAGAAGTCTCTGACAATAAATAGAAGACCATCACTCCATGATTCAAAACCGCCGGCATGGAAGTGAGAGACGATCAATTGTGCCCACACCATAAATAGAACAAGAACGATGGCGTAGAGCAGCATCGACTTTGAGTTTACGCCGTTATCAGGGAAGGCATAAACAAGTAAGCAAGTGACAGGTACTAATGCCGCAAGTAACGAGAGCTCTAATAGCGTTGTGCCAGTATTGAGAGGCGTTTGTAAGCGAACTTGGATGATCAGATAAGCGACAAGCATGGTCACCGATACCATCGCCATTCGACCTTGTCTGAACGTATGGCATAGCAGAACCGCAACGCTCAATAAAATGTAAGGGAGGTTGCTAGCAAACCCTAAATTTGAGTCCGTCACGAGAATGACGTTGTCCATACCAACGAGCAAAATTGTTAACAGGACTAAAGGGAAGCAAAATCGAAACATGCTCGACGTTACAAAAGATGATGCCATTTATGTGGTGAGCCTAACTATATTGATGATCTTATTATTTAATACTATGCGTAGGATACGGTTAAACAAGCGATTGCCAAGCTTTTTGCCTAAATTAGAGCAAAAACATAGTCATAGGTCGCTATTGGTGCAATCATTTTTATATGTATTTTGAGTTGCTATTAACCTTAGAACGAACTACACAGTATATATGAGAAATTAATTAGTCGTTATAGATACTTAACAAAATCTGCTCTGCTGCTCTTACGTTGGCGCTGTCACTTAAAGGGCTTGATGATCAGTTATCATTGAGTGACCTTTTCATTAAGCGACGAAGATCTGTAATGAAGTCAGAGTAAGATTAAATAATGCCTAAGTTTCAACTATGGACAGTAAAACCTATAACTGAGTTATAGAAAGCTATTAGGAATTGCATGGTTTCAAGTGACTTTAGAAACGACTGCGACTAGAAAAACCGCTACAAATGGAGGTGTGGTATGCAAATTAGTGTTGATGTACATAACTATATGGAAACTCTGGTCGGTCATGTATTGGCTACCGAGGAATATGTGTCTAGTTATACCAACGAACAGTTGGCCGATCTCGCGTGCTTGGCTTTGGGCCAGCTAAAACCTATCTATATTCGTTTTGATATCGATTTTCTGTCAGCATTGCCAGAAGACAAATTGGTGCTCTATAAACGCAATAGTGAGATCGCGGTCAAAAATGCAGAAAGTATGATTATTGACGATCGAAGACGTGAACGTGACGACAATGTGCCTGTTATATTTAGTCAACACAATTTTGACGATGACGTAGAATTGCAATGGTATGAAAAGCCATTGTTGAACCGTAAACAGTCATGATAGTTTAGGGTGAATACGGTCATTTAAGGAGTAAAAACGTGGGATTCTTTTCTAGATTATTTGGTGGCAAAGAAAAAACCGAACAAAAAGTAGAGATTGAGCCAGTCGAATATAAGGGTTTCAATATCTATCAAGATGCCATTGCAGAATCTGGTCAATACCGTGTTGCTGGGCGAATCGAGAAAGAATTCGATGGTGAAATCAAAACTCACCGTTTTATTCGTTCAGATGTTGTTTCAAACAAACAAGATGCCGACGAATTGATGCTCAAAAAATCGCAGATGTTCATCGACCAAATGGGCGACAATATATTTAGCTAACCAATTAGGGTTAGAATTGATGTTGGTCATAATTTAGAGAGCTTTCAGTGTATATGCTGAAAGCTCTTTTTAGTTTTATGGATAAAGAACAGCTAGTGAGTTGTTATTAAAAGGATTATTTGCAAGTGGTTTGACCTCTTGGTTCGAGACGGTCGTCATTTATCCGAATGAAGCGCTCAAATTCCGTCCAAATCGTTATAAGTAATAACTTTTCCTGTTCTTTGAACAAAACGCTTGAAGTATTAGTTGTCGTTAGATACAAACGAATAAGTCATTCGTGCCAATAGTCAAGGAATAGCTATGCAAATTGGTGTACCAAGAGAAACGCTCGCTGGTGAAACGCGAGTCGCTGCTTCGCCGAAATCGGTAGAACAGCTTCTAAAATTAGGATTTGAAGTTTGTGTTGAATCACAAGCAGGTGCGTTAGCAAGTTTTGAAGATGCAGCTTATGAACAAGCTGGAGCAAAAGTTGTCACCGCAGATGAAGCTTGGAAATCCGATATTATCTTTAAAGTTAACGCTCCGATCGTTGACGAGTCTAAAAATGAAATCGATCTTCTTAAAGATGGCGCAACATTGGTCAGCTTTATTTGGCCTGCCCAAAATCCAGAATTAATGGAACAATTGTCCAGTCGTAACATCAACGTGATGGCGATGGATTCTGTACCACGAATTTCAAGAGCTCAGGCGTTAGATGCATTGAGTTCTATGGCAAACATCGCGGGTTATCGTGCTGTTGTTGAAGCGGCGCATGAGTTTGGTCGATTCTTCACGGGTCAGATTACGGCTGCGGGTAAAGTTCCGCCAGCAAAAGTACTGGTTGCAGGTGCTGGTGTTGCTGGCCTAGCGGCAATCGGCGCTGCGGGTAGCTTAGGTGCAATCGTTCGTTCATTCGATGTTCGTCCTGAAGTTAAAGAACAAGTTGAGTCGATGGGTGCTGAATTCTTGGAAGTGGATTTCAAGGAAGATACCAGTGCTGGTGACGGCTACGCAAAAGAGATGTCTGAAGCATTCAATAAGAAAGCGGAAGAGCTTTATGCAGCTCAAGCAAAAGACGTTGATATCATCATTACAACGGCGCTGATTCCAGGTCGCCCGGCTCCGAAGCTGATTACCAAAGAGATGGTAGACAGCATGAGTGCAGGTAGTGTGATTGTAGACCTTGCGGCGGCCAATGGCGGTAACTGTGAATACACGGTTGCGGATCAAGTCATTACAACGGCTAATGGCGTGAAGGTGGTTGGTTACACTGATATGGTTGGTCGACTGCCGACTCAATCATCTCAACTGTATGCAACGAACCTAGTTAACCTTTTGAAACTGCTTTGCAAAGAGAAAGATGGCAACATCAATATCGACTTTGAAGATGTTGTTCTGCGTGGTGTTACTGTCGTTAAAGAGGGCGAGGTCACTTGGCCAGCTCCACCAATTCAAGTTTCAGCTCAACCACAACAAACTAAGCCAAAAGCGGCCAAACCAGAGCCTAAAGTTGAAGAACCTGTTTCTCCGATTAAGAAAGCGGCGGGTATGGCGGTAGCTGTTGGTGCATTTGCTTGGGTAGCTTCGGTTGCTCCAGCTGCGTTCTTATCTCACTTTACCGTTTTTGTTCTCGCTTGTGTGGTGGGTTATTACGTAGTTTGGAATGTAAGCCATTCTCTGCATACGCCTTTGATGTCCGTGACTAACGCGATTTCAGGCATCATTGTAGTAGGTGCACTGTTACAGATCGGACAAGGAAGTGGCGTCGTCACGTTCTTATCATTTATTGCCGTATTAATTGCAAGTATCAATATCTTTGGTGGCTTTACCGTGACCAAACGTATGCTTGAAATGTTCCGTAAAGACTAAGGAGTAACAGATGTCTGAAGGATTAGTACAAGCAGCTTATATTGTTGCTGCTGTATTTTTTATTATGAGCTTGGCTGGGTTATCGAAACAGGAATCTGCGCGTGCAGGTAACTATTACGGTATCACGGGTATGGCAATCGCGTTGATCGCAACGATCTTTGGCCCTCACTCTGCTGGTATTGTGTGGATCATCATTGCTATGGTGATCGGTGGTGGTATTGGTATCCACTACGCAAGAAAAGTAGAAATGACTGAAATGCCAGAGCTGGTTGCAATTCTGCACAGCTTCGTAGGTATGGCTGCAGTACTTGTAGGTTACAACAGCTACATCGATCCACCTGCTGCTGTTTCTATCAACCCTGCAGATATTCATGCAGAGCACGTTATCCATCTAGTGGAAGTGTTCCTTGGCGTGTTTATCGGTGCGGTGACGTTCACGGGTTCTATTGTTGCGTTTGGAAAGCTTCGTGGCGTTATCTCTTCGTCTGCATTGAACATCCCTCATAAGCACAAGTGGAATCTAGCGGCTATCGTAGTTTCTACACTACTGATGATCATGTTCGTTAAAGCGGACGGCAGCATGTTCGCGCTAATGGTGATGACGCTTATCGCATTCGCATTCGGTTACCACTTAGTGGCATCGATTGGCGGCGCAGATATGCCAGTAGTTGTCTCTATGCTTAACTCGTACTCTGGTTGGGCAGCAGCAGCGGCAGGTTTCATGCTTGCAAACGATCTGCTTATCGTAACTGGTGCATTGGTTGGTTCGTCGGGTGCGATTCTGTCTTACATTATGTGTAAGGCGATGAACCGCTCTTTCATCAGTGTTATTGCTGGTGGATTCGGCCAAGAAGTGGTTGTGTCTGATGGCGATGAAGAGCAAGGTGAACACCGCGAAACATCAGCTGAAGATGTGGCTGATATGCTGAAAAACTCTAAGTCAGTAATCATCACTCCTGGATACGGCATGGCAGTAGCTCAAGCACAATACCCAGTGCATGAAATCACTGAGAAGCTACGAGCGCAGGGCATTAATGTTCGATTTGGTATCCACCCAGTTGCTGGTAGGTTACCGGGTCACATGAACGTACTGCTTGCTGAAGCGAAAGTGCCTTACGATATCGTTCTAGAAATGGACGAAATCAACGATGACTTCGATGAGACAGATACTGTATTGGTAATTGGTGCGAATGACACCGTAAACCCTGCAGCACTTGAAGATCCAAACAGCCCAATTGCTGGTATGCCAGTA
The DNA here is from genome assembly GCF_041439145.1 of Vibrio sp. 1F255. Lineage (NCBI taxonomy): Bacteria > Pseudomonadati > Pseudomonadota > Gammaproteobacteria > Vibrionales > Vibrionaceae > Vibrio > Vibrio sp. 1F255. The sequence continues at coordinate 63,158 of NZ_JBGONQ010000012.1, forward strand.
CTTGAAGTTTGGAACGCTCAGAATGTTATCGTATTCAAGCGTTCGATGAACACAGGTTACGCCGGTGTGCAAAACCCACTGTTCTTCAAAGAGAACACGCAGATGCTGTTTGGCGACGCTAAAAAGAGTTGTCTAAGTATCTTAGAACATCTATAGAGATCACCTCTAAACAATATGTAACAACTCGATAAGGAGCTCATTTGAGCTCCTTTTTTTATCTTACGAAAGCGACTCTATGTGTGATCTCAGTTGATACGAAGTTGACGAAGCCTGATGCAAAACTTGTCGCAATTGAGGTTTGGCTTGCCAATCAGCCTACTAGTACGTATGTACAATGTGTCCGTAATATATTGGCCTTTATCTCTGTAGCTCGCCATTCTCAATGTTTTTCATGCGGTTAAAAATTTATCTTTGATAGCGAATGGTATATATTTGGTTGATCTATATGAATTTGCGTTGGTTTGTGATCATCAAAAGAACATTTACTCTTCTTATCGCTACGTTGTCTGTGTCTGCAAACGCATTTGCTGACTCTTTACCTGAGCGTATCGATAATTTCACCAAACTCTTTGATCATGAAACGGCAATCGAATCTTACGATATTCGAGTGCTACAGGCTGATTATCCAACACGTTTGATCATGCCGTCTTCTATGCTGCCACAAACAGCAGAGTACCCGTTAAAAGACATTCAGCGCTTGTACCAGTTATCAAAAACCTGTAGTGGTAAACTGCCGTTAAGCCCTTTGATTACTGAGCCTTTAGTTTTTACTCGTGCAATGTGTAAAGGCACCAAGCTTTCTGACCGTTGGTTTAGCCGTAGTGGTTTGATTCACCCTGGCGGCGGTTCTTATGCGGCACGATACGTTGAGAAGTACCCAGAAAAATTCGACTCTCTGAAGCGCTTTATGCATATTCAAGAGCGACCAAACACCGAACACGATGAACTACTGTCTCGCTTGCAACAAATGGATAGCGAAGCAATCACCGCGCTGTTAGCGGGTGCGAGTATGTTTGTTGAGCTTGATGAGATGTGGGTAAAACGCGGCTACAGATATTACCTGTATAAAAAATCAGTCTGGAACGAAAATGCCACGCTTGCTGGGTTATCGTTTAGCTTGTCTTCAGAAGGTAAAAGCTGTTTTGTCCAGCGTGGTAATGTGTGTTGGGAAATAGAAGATCATTCAGAGCTTCTGCAAGTCGCCATGTTTATCTTGGTTATTGCCAACATCATGCTTGTCTTAGGTTGGGCGATTTACCGCTGGAACAGCAAGAAACAAGAGATGAAGAGTCGCATGCTGGTTCTTCAAATCCTAACGCACGAATTAAGAACGCCGATTGCGAGTTTGTCATTGACGGTGGAAGGGTTCAGGCGTGAGTTCGAACACTTACCAGAATCGGTATATGATGAGTTCCGTAGGCTGTGTGAAGATACACGCCGTTTAAGACAGTTGGCGGAAGCAAGTAAAGATTACCTGCAATCAGATAATCAACCGCTCGCAACAGAGTGGGTGCCAAGTGTTGAAGAGTGGCTCCAATACAAAGTTGAAGAAGACTTTGCGCCGGGGATTGAACTCCGTGTAAACAAAGATATAGCTGCAAAAGTGAACGTATATTGGTTGGGAACGTGCATCGATAACCTAATCAGAAATGCCGTGAAATACGGTGTGGCTCCAGTAATTCTAGAACTGAATACTTCTGACAAGAAGCTGACATTCAAAGTTATAGATAATGGAGACTTGTCTCGCAAAGATTGGGGGCAACTAAGAAAGCCATTCGTAAGTAAGAGTGGACTCGGTTTAGGTCTGACGATAGTGGAATCTATGGTTGGAAAAATGGGCGGTCACATGACGCTTATCGGCCCCCCAACAACATTTATTTTGGAGATACCTTGTGAAACAGACATTGCTTCTCGTTGAAGATGATAAAAATTTAGCTGACGGTTTATTAGTTAGCCTTGAGCAAGCTGGATATGAATGTTTGCATGCAGAACTGATCTCTGAAGTTGAAGGCTACTGGGAACAAGCGGATCTAGTGATTCTAGACCGTCAACTTCCTGATGGCGACTCAGTAGATTCACTTCCAGGTTGGAAGAAAAAGAAAGATATCCCAGTTATTTTGCTGACGGCTCTCGTGACAGTAAAAGACAAAGTAGCGGGCCTAGATTCAGGTGCAAACGACTACTTAACAAAGCCATTCGCAGAGGCTGAGCTATTTGCTCGAATTCGTGCTCAACTTCGCCTGCCAGATTCTGAAGAACAAGATGCATCAAAAGTTATCGCTCAGAATCTTGTTATCGATAAAGCGACACGTGAAGTGTTTTTCAATGAACAGGAAGTAACGTTAACGCGCACTGAATTTGACCTTCTACTGTTCTTGGCAAGTAACCTTGGACGTGTGTTTACACGTGATGAACTGCTTGACCATGTATGGGGTTACAACCATTTCCCAACAACACGTACGGTAGACACGCACGTTCTGCAACTAAGACAGAAACTACCGGGTCTAGAAATTGAAACGCTGCGTGGCGTTGGTTACAAGATGAAAGCGTAATGAGAATAGCCTTACTTCCACTATTAATGTTTTCTTGCGTAGCGAATACCGCGCAAGCAACGGATTGGTTTAAGAGCAGCGATGCTCTGACTCAAGTTCATAAACATCTGCTAGATAACGATTTACCTCAGATGTTTGACTCATTAGTGGAAGTTTGGCAAATCAACTCGTCTCAATCACGAGAAGATCACCTCAATGAACTGTTCGATCAAGCATTGAACAAAGATTGTGGTAAAACTCTCACCAGAAAAACACTCCCAGATTGGATTAGTTCAGTCGTCGTTAAAAGACACATCATTCAAAGCCCTGGCCGAGATACCTTTCGTGTATCGATTAATGTTGAATCCGAAAACAACATTCAAGACATTACCTTCGAGAAGTGGGTCGATAAGATCGTTTCTTCGGACAGTGAGTTAACCAAAGACAGTGAAGTGGTTAACAACGCATCGGTGAGTCTATACCGCAAGCGTTACAATTTAGCCTCTCAACTTGAATCCGGTTTATACCGTTTAAGCGTTAAAGGTGATGGCGGAAAGTCTTGGAGCACTTGGGTTGTTTTGGGTGAAGTTGCCATGCGTCAACAAGTTCGCTGGGCATCAAAAGACACGTGGCGAATCGATAAAAAAGAACTACTCAATCCTTATTGTCCGCTCCCTAAGCTCGAAATCGGTTTGTACGATTACGTTGATGAACACTATGAACAGGTCTGGGGCAAGAGCTACGAATCTGATTATCCAATGAACCTTACTGGTGAAGAACTTCCTAATGATCGCTATGTTTTAGCGGTTTCAATGGTGCATTCACGCTGGCAAGGCGACATAGCGATAGAACAAGCACAAACTATCAGTAAAACTTATGATATTTCTAGCGAAGAAGAGTTAAAGTAATTTAAAATTGTGCCGTTAACTATGTAAGGGATCTAACAAAGATAAACGGCATGAAAAAAACTACAAAACTACTCGCAGCGTCAATTGCATTCGCCAGTCTTCCTCTTTCAGCAGCAAACTACGCCATTGAAGCGCGTGGTGATGCGATGGGTGGTGTTGGTGTTGTTTCAGCAAACTTCCTAACTGCTCCATTCTATAACCCAGCACTTGTTGCGATTTATCGTCGTAATGATGACATGGGAATGATCACGCCAAGTTTTGGCGGTAATTATAATGACCCTAATAACTTAGTTGATGATATCGATAATTTAGTTGACAGCATTGAGTCAGGTACTGTGACTGGTTCTGATCTAGATGCTCTTAATGGTGATAGCCTGAATGTTGATTTAGGTGGTGTTGTAGCATTCGCTCTACCAAATCAGTATATTGCAGCAAACGTATTTGCAAAAGCATACACTGAATCATTTGTAACCCCTGATACATCTAGTGACGCTGCTAATAGTGACTTGGTTAATGCTGAGTTAACTGCTGTTAAAGCTGTTTCTATTGGCATTATGGAAGCTGGTATATCATTAGCAAAATATCAAACGTTCATGGGACAACATTTGTCGTTTGGTATTTCTCCAAAACTCCAAAGAATCTATACGTATAACTACATTGCCTCGGCACAAAACTACGATCTAAGTGATGTTCGAGAAAACGACACCGCGGAAACTACATTTAATATTGATGCAGGTGCGCTTTGGTTTTACGGCCCATTTAGAGTGGGTTTTTCTGCAACGAATATTATAGACCGTGAGATTGAAACTAAATCCGTTAGCCAACAGCTAACAAGCAGCACAGGGGCTACAAGAACAGTAACATCGAGTCATTCTTATAACCTGGGGCCTGTCTACACTGTTGGTGCGGGGATCGTTTCCGATTACTTTACGTTGAGTGTTGATTATGATTTGAATGAAGCGGAGAAGTTTACTTCGTTCGAAGACAACGAACAGATGATTCGTGTTGGTACTGAAGTCGACCTGTTACGTCAGCTTAAGCTAAGGGGAGGGTATTACAAGAACCTGGCTTACTCTGATTCAGAAGGAACAGTGACAGCTGGTGTTGGTATCTCGCCATTGAACTTGTTTCAGCTAGATCTAAGTGCTAACTACACGAATGAAAATGCGATGGGTGCATCCATCAATTTCCTTGCTAGTTACTAACAGTCCTTATATAGTTCTGCTCCTAAATAAAGGAGCAGAGCATGCTAAACGACTTACCAACCCTTTCTCACGAAGAACAACAGAAAGCTGTTGAACGAATTCAAGAAATGATGACCCAAGGCATCAGCACAGCACAAGCTATCAAAATCGTTGCTGAGCAAATCCGTGAAGAAATGAGTAATAAAGAAGAGTAGGGCATCAGCCCTTCTTTTTTAATACGATAGTGCACTATAACTAAATATATTACCCTCTAGTATATTATCTCGTACATACCTACTCTTTAGTTTCTCTAAATCCCGACCTATCCAAAACTCTTAAATACTTTTTATTCAACAAGTTACGTCAGAGTAATTAACTTCTCAGGCTTTACTTGGCTTTGATTTGTAATTAAATTACAGCAAGATCTGAAAGTAAAACAATCGCCACTTTAGGTGTCAGTATTTGTGTCACCATGTCTAAATGGCTAAATATATGGTGTTTTTACGGCTAGTGACGTTGTGACTTGTATTTTGAACGGATGAGAATCCATGAATGATCAGAAGCAGACAAATGAGGATTTTATCTAAGAACAGAGTGAAACAATCCACAGCGGTAATGTTCAAAACCGATATCGCGAATGGCTTACCACCGCTTAGAGCAAGCTTCGTTGCCACATATGTGCTTTACAGAATAAGTATTTAAAAAGCTTACGAGGCGTAAGGTGTTGTGTAGAAGTCGATTAAGGAATGCGGCGCGTATCAATTTGAGAATGCTAAATCGATGTGTTTTCTATTGGGGAATGATAAGTCTAAGCGATAGAACTTGTTAGAAATAGGGTCGCTTTGAGCGCTGTAGTTGTCGTCGTGGTTACGTATGTAGAATCGAAACCTTGGCTCCTCTTGACCTTCATATTCTATATTGATGGTGACCGAATCGAACGTTGAGAGATCGAGCCCTTTATTTTGGGTCGATATAACGAACTCAATTTCACAGAAGGGTAAGCTATAGGTTTGTTCAAAGTCACACTGTAACTCAATTCCATCTTCTGACTTATGTAATGAGCCTACGGTGCCACCATCGTAGTCTCTGTCCGTATTTACGCGCGTAGGTTATCTGTCAGGTGTGATGATGTAGTTCTTATCCATGAGCGTATTAAAAGAGATCAACGACACTAGCGTGATTGCTAGGCAAAAATACGCGCCCAGCGACAGATATATGCCTAAATAGCGTTGTTTTTGTTCGGTATTTATACGAAAGGTAACGTTTTAAGGGGATAATAATTTAACTGTGTAAATATACAGTTGCTATTTGGGTTCTTTATTTTGTGTTTCCATAGGACCAAGCTTTACCTGTACAGCTAGCTACAGTGTCACTTTACTTATTGATTACATGTGTCGATAAACATTATAAGCTTTCTAATCTCAGGCGGTAACACCATTGCGACTTCAAAGCAGGCATATCAGTTAGAGAAAACAAGTAAAGAAAAACTAAGCGCAATGGGTTTAAAGTAACTCTTAGGTTTATTACCAAAGCTACCTAAGTCCAATTGAACGTAATTTCAGGGCAAACCGTGATTATGGATCTCCCAAGTATCGGTGTTGTGTACCAGCAATAAGTGTAATGAATCTATGCAAACTGAACACAAAGTACTAACTCTAGAGAGAATCGTTAAGAAGGTTTGAAAAATCTGTGTGCGGGTCTACATAAGACACACGAACTTTATTAGTTGATGGATTTAAACGAGAGCTAAGCATGTGCAGTTGATAAGAAACATTGGTCGCGTGTGTGAAATCTGGAATAGAAACAACAGCAATGCTTACAAGAATTGCACACAGCGCAGCGAACCGTTAATGCAAACAGAGAAGTGGCATATAAGTTAAATCAGATGGACAAAGTTTCTCGTCAATTAGATTTTCTGAATGAAGATTGAATTGTGTAGACGCTGGCCGTACATATAATTATTAGATTTCAAATGCGATAAGAAAACTCTGAACGGCGCAAGAAGCGTGAGAGTCAGTTGGAACAAGGATTTTAAGGACAAAAGATGAGAATACTACCTTTAGAATTAACTACACGTATTATTATGTCAACTGCGTATTATGTACGTTATGTTAAATGGATTTTGATGTTTATAAGGCAGGTATCTTTGTGTGATGCCCTGCCTTTGTATTGTGCCGATATTCTCTAATTTATACTGTGTATTTAACCATACTGGCTATTTACCATAAAATACCTAATAACCAGTGATAATAATCTTCGATTTTAACTCTGGTATTAGTTAGAGATTAACCGCCAGCAAATTTAACTTTGTAGCCTTTCTTTTCAAGGTGCGCTTTGATCTTGTCGCGCGCGTCACCTTGAATTTCGATGTTGCCATCTTTTACTGAGCCACCGCAGCCGCAAACTTTCTTGAGTTCTGCTGCCATTAGTTTTAATGGTGCGTCATCTAGGTCTAAGCCAGTTACGACAGAAACGCCTTTGCCTTTACGGCCTTTGGTTTCTTTTTGGATTCGAACGATACCATCGCCTTTAGGACGTTGGACTTTCTCTTCTTCAGGCTTAATGCGACCTGTTTCTGTTGAATATACTAGGCTCATAATTTACTTCTTTTGTTGCTCTGCTTTTTGTTTTGCGAGTAAGTAAGCTTCTATATGGCGTTGGATTGCAACCTTGCCGCCTTTGATTAAGCGACCGTTAAACATGCAATACCACGCATTAGGCTCACCGGTGTCATTCTTGATTTGGTAGCCGTTGAAGTTTTCAGTCGAGCCACCAGTTCCTCTCGACTTATTTAATGACATGAATTCTTTTGGATCAATAATAGATGCGGTATCAATCCACCAATCAATACTCTTTTTCACGGCAGCTAGGTTGCCCTGAATAACGTTGTTTTTTAACTTAGCACGCCAAACTGTGTTGTTAGCATCTATCGATTGAAGATGGACGCTTCGGTAAATTGAATTAGCCATATCTATTAATCATCTTTCTGTTTTCACTGCATTAATCATAAGTATACTAATAATGATATCAAGCATAATATGGTAAAAACACCTGTCGAGGTATGGTAATTTGAGAAAAAAAGTCCCTATTTTAACTGACTCTGTGATAATTAATTCATTTGTTGAAAAATTAAACAGCAACGTGACAATAGAAATTATAGATGAGTTGACAGGATTTCAATACTCTCGCAATTCACTGTTGGGCATTTACAGTGATTGGAATCGCTATCATGCGTTCTGTACCAAACATCGTATTAACACACTTCCCGCATCTATAACCGCTGTTCGTCGTTTTCTTGAAACGGAGTCTAACGATAGAAAATACGCATCGCTAAAACGTTACACTGCAACGCTTAGCATGTTACATACTGTGTTGAGCTTTGCTAACCCGATCAAGCACAGGCAAGTTCGCTTTACCCTACTCCACTTACAATCTCAAATGGCCGGTGACGCTAAACAAACCAATGCTATGACATCTGTGCATCTCACTGATTTGAATACGTTACTCTCCCATGAGAAAGCAAACCTGAAAGAGATCAGAGACATTGCTATTTATAACGTGATGTTCGAGTGTGCTTTAAAGCGCTCAGAGCTTAAGTTGTTATCGATGAGTGATGTTGAGTACGTTGAAGATCATTACCAAGTAACACTCAAAGATTCGGCTTATCAGTTGTCACAAATAGCCAGTGTTGCACTTCAACGTTGGCTTTCGTTTACTGGTATACAAGATGACTTGCCAGTATTTCGTGCGATAGACAAGCATGAGAATATTGGTTTGCAGCCTTTAGATGATTCGTCCATCTATAGGATATTGAGAAGAGCTAGCGACTTACTTCAACTGCCAGAAAATCACCATTTCTCTGGAAATTCGATTCGTGTTGGTGCTGCACAAGAGTTGTCGAAACAAGGTCTTAAGGTGAGAGAGATTCAGGACTTTGGTCGTTGGCTTAGCCCGGCAATGCCAGCTCAATATGTCGGTTTCACGGGAACGGCTGATAGTGAGAAGATGAAGTTTAAGGCGTTAATACCTTGGCAATGACGGGTCGCAGATTACTTGGATATTACTATTTTGATATAAGTTATGGTTAAAACGATATTTGTAAAAACGGTTAGCGTTAAAAACAAAAAGCGCCTTGGCGAAAGCTCAAGGCACTTGTTGGTTCAGCTCTAAGTGAACGAAAACGAGTTAGAAACCTAAGAAAGGCTTGTTCTCACGCAGTTTTCTAAGAACTGGCTGAATTTGTGGCCGTCATGTTCAACCATTTTAGGGAACATGGAGATTGGCGTCATACCTGGGAAGGTGTTGACTTCGTTCAGGTAGATTTCGTTGTCTTGCGTTAAAAAGAAGTCGATACGAGACAAGTGACGAAGCTTCATCTGGGTGAAGACTTTTCGTGCGCTGTCTGCAATCAATTCACGCTGTTCGTCAGTTAAATTACTTGCTTCAACTTCAGTGATCGAGTGGCTGTCTGCACTGTACTTCTCTTCGTAAGAGTAAAATGCGCCATTCGGTGCAATCACCTCACCCGGCTTGCTGATGTGTAGCTCGCCATCGATTTCATAAGCAGCAATTTCTAGCTCTCTAGGCACCACTGATTTCTCAACCAATACTTGGTCCGAGAAAGTGAACGCCTTGTTGATAGCCTCGCTTAAATCTTCTACTTGGTTAACTTGGTAACAACCTACAGAAGAACCTTGACGAGCCGCTTTCACAAACACTTTACCCCACTTTTCAAATGCTTGAGTTGCTTGTGAGTGAGCTTGATCATTGTTGTCTGATAAGAACAGGTACGGCGTGTTTGGAATACCAAGTGCGTCGTACCAAAGCTTTGACGTGATTTTGTTAAAGCTGTTGTTGCTTGCTTCTGGACCACAACCTAGGTATGGAATTTTAGCCATTTCAAACAGTGATTGAATGTCACCTGTTTCACCTGGGAAACCGTGTATGCAAGGCACAATGAAATCGACTTTAGATGCTAAATTGTCACCGCGTAAGGTTTGGTCGTTAATATCAAGATAAACCAATTCACCTGAATCAAGACACCAGCCTTCGTTCTTAATTTCAACTCTTACAACGTTAAAATCTGCAACGCTATTAAGTTGTTCAAAAAGGTAATTGGCTGAAACTAAAGATACTTCATGCTCTGAAGATCCACCGCCGCAAAGTAGAAGGATGTTTGTGGTGTTCATGGGTAAATTCGGTCCTTGAAACTAGGAGTACTGACTTCAATGATAAACAAAAGTCGAGATAGGTACAGTGTTTTGATTGTTAAAATTGCGTTCGAAAGATCGAGCGATTAACTATTAAACAAAACAGCGAGTCTTAAAACAAAAGAAGGAGCATTTGCCCCTTCTTTATGAATCAAAACTTAGTTCAACTTGTTAAGCGTTGGGTATTCAGAGTTCTTGATGTCATCAATGCTCTTAACGAACGGCTTCAAGTTTTGGAAAGTGTTCGGCAGTGTTGAGATTGCCTTTTTAGCTTCTAAGCGTGTTGCGTAGTCACCATAAAGTACCGTGAACCACTTAGTGCCGTTAACCATTTTGTAGTTTTCCCAAACTGGTTGAGAAGTCGTAGGTAGCATTTTCACGAAAGAATCGACTTTACTTTGGCTGCCAACAGCAACAACTTGAACTGTGTAACCAAAACGTTGGTTCATGTCTTGTTGTTTCTTGGTTGGGCCTGTCACTACTGCAACTGGCTTAGCTTTAGTCGTTTGAGCGACTTTCTGTTCAACAGGTTCGGTTCTGATAACGTTGACAACATTTTCTTCAACAACGCTTGTTTGCTCAGATTGAGATACAACTGGAGCTTCAACTTTTGCCGTTTTGTACTCTTCTTGATAACTATCTGAAGTGACATTGGTAACGTAGTCGTCAGATACACATGCAGCCAAGAGCAGTGGCAAAGTCACAATTGCAAATTTTTTCATGGAAAGCTCTATATCCTTAATAATAATTACTATAAATCATGCCGATACGTCGGTTTAGAATCAAGTTAACTTTGGGATTATACACCATTAGTGGGTGACCTATTTCACAAACTTTATGCAGTGTTTGCTTATTCATCTGAATTCGGTGAATTTGCCATCAACCTGTGAGTGCAAAGTAAGTTACGATGAACTTACGTGCATTGCTAGGATATGTCTATGAATCATCTTGATCCCCTACTTAAACCCCGTTCAATCGCTGTTGTTGGTGCTTCTCAACGAGAAACACGCGCAGGATATATTGTTATGAACAATTTGTTGCATGGGGATTTTAAAGGTGCGGTGATGCCGGTTACGCCGAAATATGATTCAGTGGCCGGTGTGCTTTCTTACAAGAACATTTTGTCGTTACCGATTGTTCCTGACCTCGCAATCTTGTGTACCAATGCGACCCGTAATGTCGCTATTTTTGAAGAACTGGCTGAGAAAGGTATAGCCTCTGTCATTGTGCTTTCTTCAGACATGCAGCAAGAAAGCGATAATGGTGAGACGTATGATGAACGATGCCTAGCGATTGCCAAAAAGCACAACATTCGAGTGTTGGGTTCCAATAGTTTGGGGGTGATTGTTCCTTGGTTAAATTTGAACGCCTCATTCTCTCCAGTGACAGCATTACCCGGTAAGATCGCCTTTGTTTCTCAGTCGGCAGCTGTGTGTACCACTATTCTCGATTGGGCTAATGACAAAGAGATCGGTTTTTCGGCGTTTATCTCTATAGGCAATGGTAGCGATATCGAATTCTCGGAGTTATTGGATTATCTCAGTACCGACTCTCACACCGAAGCGATATTGCTTTATGTAGACAGCATTACTGATGCGAGGCGCTTTATTTCTGCAGCGCGTGCGGCTTCGCGTAACCGACGAATTTTGGTGTTGAAAGGCGGTCGAACGGCGAAAGGCAGAGCCGCAGCAATGGCTCACACTGGCGGTGCCGACACATTAGATATTATTTATGATTCCGCAATCCGACGCAGCGGCATGCTACGAGTTAAGAACTTACATGAACTGTTTGCTGCGGTAGAAACACTGACTCATTCAGTACCATTGCGAGGCGAGCGCTTGGCTATTGTTACTAATGGTGGCGGCCCTGCGATTATGGCTGTGGACACCCTATTTGACCGCGGTGGTAAGCTCGCAGAGTTTTCAGAAGATACACTTGATAAGTTGAACAAGGTTTTGCCATCGAGTTGGTCTCATAGCAATCCTATCGATATTGTCGGCGACGCTGGTGATCAACGTTATATCGACACTATAAACATCTTACTCGATGGCGATGAAGCAGACGCGATTCTTATCATGCACAGCCCTTCAGCGGTCGCACATTCCGCTAAAACGGCAGAACGAATTATTGAAGAGATTAAGAAGCACCCTCGCCACAAGCGCTTTAACATCCTGACGAATTGGTCTGGTGAGCTAACAGCAAGGCCCGCACGAAAGCTGTTTACCGAAGCGGGTTTCCCAACTTATCGGACCCCTGAAAGCTCTGTGGTCGCATTCATGCACTTAGTCGAGTACAGACGTAACCAACGTCAGTTAATGGAAACGCCGACCACTGCAGAAAAAGTACACATTGAAGATCTAGCAGATGCGAAAGGTTGGATAGAAAGAAAACTACTGGATAAAGATACAGTTAGCCTTGATACTCACCAAAACAGTCAGTTTTTCAAGAGCTTCAACCTCGATGTGTTACCAACTTGGATCGCTTCTGACCCAAGTGAAGCGGTACACATCGCTGAAACGATCGGTTATCCCGTCGCAGTAAAATTACGTTCGCCGGATATTGCACATAAGTCAGACGTACAAGGCGTGATGCTCAATTTGCGAAACAGCAGTGAAGTTGCCAATGCGGCTCAGGCAATTCTCGATCGTTCTCAATTTTCCTTCCCTACAGCAAACATCCACGGCTTGTTAATTCAAGGCATGGCTAAGCTCGCGGGCGGCCAAGAGTTGCGTATTAAGGTTACAACAGACGAAACCTTCGGCCCAATCATATTACTTGGACAAGGTGGTTCGGAGTGGGATGAGTCGATTGATGCCGCAGCTGCTTTTCCACCGCTCAACATGACACTGGCGCGTTACTTGATTATTCGAGCGATAAAAAGCGGCAAGATTCGTCTACAAAAACTCCCTAACCCCATCGATATAGAAGGTTTGTCTGAGTTATTGGTACGTATATCGCAAATGGTAGTGGATTGCCCTGAAATACATGATTTGGATATCCATCCAGTACTGGCCAATGGTGACAAGTTCACGATATTAGATGCCGATATCATCTTGAAAGCGTACGAAGGCGATCCACAGGAACGTCTTGCGATTCGCCCTTATCCGGTCGAGCTTGAAGAACGTATCCAGCTAAAAGATGGAACCGAAGTGTTGTTACGCCCTATTCTTCCCGAAGATGAACCGCTTCATGCTGACTTCATTAACCGTGTGTCTAAGGAAGATCTCTATAAGCGTTTCTTTAGTGATGTCGGTGAATTCAATCATGAGGCGTTGGCGAATTTCACTCAGATTGATTTCGATAGAGAAATCGCCTTTGTGGTCGTTCGCGAGGAACAAGGCGTTCCAGCGATCATCGGCGTGTCCCGTGCGCTGATTAACCCTGAGAACACAGACGCCGAATTCGCAATATTGATTCGTTCTGACCTTAAAGGTGTTGGTCTAGGTCGCATTCTTATGACCAAGGTTATCGATTACTGCCGTGCGAAGCAGACCAAGCAGATGTCGGGGATGACGATGCCAACCAATAGAGGGATGCTGACACTAGCTCAAAAGCTCGGTTTTAAGCTAGATATCAGTTTTGAAGATGGTACTGCAGATATGGTGTTACCGTTACTTTAACGCCCATGTCTTTTTAAGATGTTGGATACACCAAGACTTGGCGTCGCCCATTTTGTTGCGTCGCCAAGCCATAACAATATCGATCGGTTGTGGTTCTGTACCGGAGATCTGCTGTAGTACGCCAGATTCAATCAAAGGTTTAGCGACACTATTCGGTAAGGTGCCAATCCCTAGTCCTGATGTCAAAGCCTCTACTTTCGCAGGAAAGCTTGTCACGGTTAAACGAGGCTGTTTCTCTAGAATATTGATGCTTAGTGCTGGCTGATCGCGTGCGGTGTCTGCAATGGCAATAACCCTGTAACTTTCTCTCGCTTTCTGATCGAATTCACCAGAACGCTTGTGAACATAGTGGCTTGATGCCGCGACCCACACCATCTCCATTTTACCAATTACGTCACTTTTCATATCGTTTGGAATTGTATCGAGCTTAGGGCATATCAATAAGTCAGCACGACCATCTGTGAGAGATTCCCAACAACCCGCTAAGATTTCCTCTTGCAAACGAACGCGTGTTTTACTGATTTTTCCTAGTTCATCTACCAGTGGGAAAAAGTTAGCAATCGGGATAATGCCATCAAAGGCGATGGTCAAATCGAGCTCCCAACCATTGGCTAGAATGCTTGCCTCGTTAACAAGACGTTCTGTAGCTCCAAGAATGATTCTACCTTGCTCAAGTATCAACTGACCCGCTTCCGTGAAATTTGCACGGTGGCCTGAGCGGTCAAAAATCATGATGTCTAGATCTTGTTCAAGCTTCTGTATTTGATAGCTGAGTGATGAAGGCGCTCTGTCCATTTCATTGGCCGCGGCGGCGAAACTTCCACGTCGGTCGATGGCGTCTAGGATGTGTAACGCTTCAAGTGTTATTGGACTATGCATAGCTTTCCTACTTTATAAATGAGACTTGAATCACAAAAACAGAAGCATTCAGACTGTGAATGGAACTGTAAAAGTCTTTTTAATACAGATATTTAAGAGTATTAATTATGAGTTAGTTGATAAAATTGAAAATTATTTAAATGCAAATAATAGTAATTATCATTTAGATCCAATATTATGTTTCGCAAATCAAGATAATACTATGGAACTAAGGTAACTATCAGATGTATAAGCAATCCCTGCTCTCTGCTTCAATCGTTTTAGCGCTTTCATCAACATCAGCCTTTGCTGACGATTATGCCCTATTTGACGAGGTTGTTGTATCTTCGACTCGTACTAATCAACAACTTGAAGATGTTGCTGCGTCGGTAACTGTGATTAACGATAAAGATATCGAAAAAAACATGGTTACGGATGTAGAAGACTTATTTAAGTACACACCAGGTGTCACGGTGACTACGAATTCTCGCCAAGGGATTCAAGGTATTAACATTCGTGGTATGGAAGGTAACCGAGTAAAGGTTATCGTTGATGGAGTATCACAAACTAGCCAATTTACTCCAAGTGGTACTCAGTCATATAACTTCATTAACTCTTCACGCATTGATGTCGATACGGATATGTTGAAGTCTGTCGAGATTGTTAAAGGTGCGGCTTCTTCTCTGTATGGTTCTGACGCGATTGGTGGTATTGCTGCGTTCGAAACAAAAGACCCGAGTGACTTTTTAAAAGACAAAGACTTCGGTGGCCACGCGAAGTTCAACTACTCTTCATCTGATAATACCTTTAGCGAATCGGTTGCTTTAGCAAATCGTATTGGCGACCTAGAAACGTTAGTTGCTTATACTCGCAGAGACGGTGAGCAAACTGATAACTTTGGTACACCTGATGAGCAAGATACTCAGAACAACAACTTGTTGGTTAAGCTTCAGTACCAATTAAACGAACAACACCGTTTAGAGTTTTCTGGTAACTTCATTGAGAATTCTGGTGATACCGATTTAAATAGTGCAAGTTACACCGACTACACTGGCGAAGACACAACTAGCCAACAGCAAATCGGTATCAAACATATTTGGGATGCTGACCTAGCGTTTGCAGATACTATTACTTGGCAAGCTGACTGGCTGAGCAAAGAAGAGAATGGCGTAACTAATCGTACTTCTAATGGCGGTATGTTCCTACCTCCGGCAGGTAATGTTCAGAAAAAGGACTATATCTACGAGGATGAAGGTTATCAATTTGATGTGCAATTCGATAAGTTCTTCATGACGGGTAATGTAGAAAACTACTTTATCTATGGCGCTTCATATTCGGACAAAGACATTAAAAACGTTAATAACGAATATAACTCCATCAGCGCAGACCAAGTTATTTTCTACATCCCTGCCGCATCTGAAAGAAAATATGGATTCTTTGCTCAAAATGAAATGACGATCGGAAATTGGATGATTACTCCGGGTGTTCGTTTTGATGGTTTTGAAACTGATCCAGGTGATACAAGTCAAAACCCAAGTGGTAACCCAGAAGAGTCTTATGCAAAATATTCAGACTCAGCTGTTACCGGACGTTTGGGTACAACTTACACGCTTAATGATGAAAATAAGATCTTCGGTCAAATCAGCCAAGGCTTTAGAGCTCCTGATTTCCAAGAGCTTTACTACTCATTTGGTAATCCTGCTCACGGTTATTTGAATGCCCCTAACCCTGACTTAGAAGCTGAAGAAAGTATTTCATACGAGTTAGGTTGGCGTCATAACACAAATTATTCATCAAGCGAAATCGCTATCTTCTACAGCGATTATGATAACTTTATTGATAACGTAGCAGTTAGTGGCTCAGCCACTCCGACCGATCCAACAATATATCAGAATGTAAACATTGATGAAGCCGTAATTAAAGGTATCGAAGCGTCAAATACACAGTCTTGGAATAGCTTCATGCCAGTGAAAGGTGTTAGTACTCGTGTTTCTGCAACGTATACTGAAGGTGAAGATGGCGAAGGTAATCCTCTTAACAGTGTAAACCCTTGGAACGCTGTCGTTGGTTTTAACTATGATGCTCCTTCAGCACTATGGGGTACATCACTTAACATAAGCTACACAGCAGGTAAGAAGTCTAGTGATATCAACAGCGATGGTTTGAATGATGAAATTCTACCAATTGATTCAGCAACTGTAGTTGACCTAACAGCATACTACTTGCCGATGAAGGATCTTACGCTTAGAGCAGGTCTCTTCAACGTTACGGATGAAGAGTACTACTCGTGGAATGACGTTCGTGGATTCTCACAAGAAGATAAAGATTACACGCAAGCAGGTCGTAACTGGTCAATTACAGCTAAATACGAATTCTAATTCGTTAAAAAACTGAATTGCAGAAACTAAAAAGCCAGCTTAATTGCTGGCTTTTAATTTATTTCACTAAAAAATTGTATAAAAAAGGTAATAAGTGAAATTACTTCTCTGCCATCTCTTTTTTAACCATTACTGCAGCAGCAACGATGAAAGTGATGATTAGGCCTAGTTCCATGATTAACTCCAAAGAAAATTAACATTAAACATATAATTCGCGAGCATAATAACACAGCGGATACAGAATGATACTTTTTAACCACTAATTTACTTTTTATTCGATTAAGATCAAAAAAGATGCCCGAAAGCATCTTTTAATTTTTGAATCATTCACGAAACCACTAGGTTAACCAGGGAATCCATTCGGGTTTGTTGACTGCCAGCGCCATGTATCTTCGGTCATTTCAGCCAATGTGCGGCTTGCATTCCAGCCCAGTTCTTTCTGAGCTTTAGCTGGATCTGCCCAACACTCTGCGATGTCACCAGGACGGCGTTCAACTAGCTTGTAAGGGATCTCTTTACCGCTTGCTTGTTCGAATGCTTTAACCATGTCTAACACACTTGAACCGTTACCCGTACCAAGGTTGTAGATATGAAGACCGTCTTTGCACCCTACTTTCTCAAGCGCTGCGATGTGGCCATCAGACAGATCCATTACGTGGATGTAATCGCGAACGCCAGTCCCGTCTTTTGTTGGATAATCGCTACCAAATACAGATAGGAATTCACGGCGGCCCACTGCTACTTGAGAGACAAATGGCATTAGGTTATTTGGGATACCTTGCGGGTCTTCACCTAGCTCACCACTTGGATGTGAACCTACAGGGTTAAAGTAACGCAGCAGTGTAATGCTCCAATCAGGATTGGCTTTTTGGAAATCGGTTAAACACTCTTCAACCATTAGTTTACTACGACCATATGGGTTGGTAGCGCTTGTTGGGAAGTCTTCAGTAATTGGCACACTTGCAGGATCACCGTATACCGTTGCTGAAGAGCTAAATACCAAGGCTTTTACACCCGCATCACGCATTGCATCAACAAGAACTAAAGTGCCGTTTACGTTGTTGTCGTAGTATTCAAGAGGCTTTTCCACAGACTCTCCGACGGCTTTCAGACCAGCAAAATGGATAACCGCTTCGATGTTGTGTTGCTTCATAGTTTCAGTCAAAAGCGCTTTATCACGAACGTCACCTTCAATGAAGTTGGGACGAACGCCCGAGACTTTTTCGATGCGCTCTAGAACGCTTGGTTTGCTGTTGTACAAGCTATCAAAAAGTACAGGTGTCATACCTGCGTTGATCATCTGGATACTTGTATGGCTACCAATGTAACCCATGCCACCTGTAACTAAAACATTCATGCTTAGCAGACCTTTTAATTAAAAATATTCAACCTATCACTTATGATACAACAACTTAGGGTGAGCTCACAAACACCGGTGCCTATTTACCCTCACGAGCGAACACAAACTGACCTTTTCCTTTGCGTTTCGCTTGGTACATAGCCTCATCAGCAACCTTTAGAATCACGTCAATATCACGCTCTGAGCCATCAACTAAATTGATACCTAAGCTCGCCCCAACATGAAGTGAACGCTGTTTATAATTCACTTCTTGCCTGATCAGATCCAACAATCGCTCGGCTAACTTCGCTAATAAGACTTTGTTTGTCTGTTTAATAATAAGAACAAATTCATCACCCGACAAACGTGCAACCAAATCCCCCGCTCTTACCTGAGATAATAACCGGTTTGACACTTCTTTAAGGATTTCGTCACCCGCATCGTGACCATAGTTGTCATTCACTTCTTTGAAGCCATCCAAATCCAAGTAAATAACCGCAAAATGCTGATTTGAATAGTGGCTCGACGTGACAACATCATCCATAACCTTATACAGCTGCGCTCTATTCGCTAACCCGGTTAATGCATCGTGATGAGCCAAGTGTTCGAGTCTTTCCATCTCTTTAACGTTGGATAAATCAGACAGCGTTAATACCATATCAAACTCGTCTTTCTCGTTGTCTGAGGCAATTCGATTCACTTTGACAAACATTGGAACTAACGTGCCGGACGCGCTTTTCTCCCACACTTCGCCTTGCCATTGACCATAGTTGTCTAACGAACTGCGAATTGTCGGCATCAATGATGAAAATTGCTGCCACGAAAATACTTCAAATGGTGTTTTGCCCACCAGCAGATCAGAGTGATAACCGAGAAGTTGTGTGATCGCCGGGTTAACCATGGTTATCACATTGGATGAGTTGAGCACGATCAAGCCGTCTTTACTGTTTTCGAAAACACCCGCAGCAATACGTTGGCGACTCATGGCCGTTTCTATGTCGGTGACATCTTGGATTGCATAAAGAATACGACCATGTTTTGTCAAAGAACGACTGCTCACACGGAGCCAGCGTTTTGATTGAAAGAGATCGGTGGTTTCCAGCAATTCGTCATTAAGTTCAATATTGGCATCAATAACATCTTGTAAGTAACCCGTTTGCTTGGTCGCGATCAACTCTTGGATCAACAAATTCTCAAGAAAGGCTTCCGAGCATTTAAAAATATCCCGAGTAGCTGCGTTCGCATGAAGAATGAGCCCTTTTTCATCCACCACCAACAAAGAGTGCTGAACGGTTTCAATGACCTCATTTGCGAATGATTTTTCTTCTTGTAACTTGTCTAACGTAAAATTGATTTGGTTATCGCGATGTTGAAGCCTTTCTAACATGGTATTGAAAGCTCGAACCAGATCGCCGATTTCATCGCGGTTCGTTACGACTAATTTAGGCTGCTTCGAACGACGCTCAACAAAGGCTTGCATCGCCTCATTGAGGTCAAACATCGGTTCGATAATCAAGCGTTGCACCAATTTGACCACTACTCCGCCTAACATCACCAGAAACAACAGGTAGACGACCGCAACCTTGAAAATATTCGTTAAGATCGAATTAAACGTCTCTTTCGATATTGTTACTCTCAAGTTCGCGATCACTGCGCCATCCAGTGTCACTGGAACGAGCAAGAAGATGAAATGCTCAGAGATGGCAAATTGATGATCGGCGATATCGTCTAATTCTTCTGCGTTTGGCCTTGGAACCAGAGTGTTGCTCACCTGATAGCTGGCAAAAAGCTGTTCGTTGATGTCATAGAGCTTCACTCTAACAATCTCTTTATCTGCGACGAAAGCTGACAATATTTCCTGAGCCGATGACTTGTCTTCAAATAAAATCGCGGCTTGCAAGTTATAAGCAACACCTTGTGCTAGCACTTTAACACGCTGAATAAGACTCTCTTTCTCTCTCTCAAACGTGACAGTGTAATTTACCGATTGGATCGTTACAAAAGTGACTGCGATGAAGATGATAATGGGTAATATCAGCTTGTTTTTAATCGATATGTTATTAATGAAAGACAACATTATTGGCCCTCCACTATAGCGATTCGTAACAGGTTCGAGCCAATGACGTAGTCACCGCGCCTTGCGTTCTCTAGATTGATCTTAGGTTTGAGCTTATTATCGATGTGCGTGAGTTCAATGATTCCACCTAAGTCCGTAAAGTTAGGGATATCACTGATTGTCACAGTATGTGGCGAGTGCTCTTGACTAAGAAATTGGTCATTTTTACGGTCAGACAAATACGTAATATCACACTTAGAAGTAATCGACTGTTGAACTCGGATAGCGAGCGAACGAATAGATTTCCCCTCGGTAATTGACGTTAGCACTTGGCTTACCTCTTCATCGCCAATCACACAAAAGTTCACAGCGTTCATTGAGCTTTCATCATTCCAACGTATAAAATTCGCAATTCTAAAAAGGTACACCGCTTTCACTTCATAAGGTTTGAAGCTAGCAGCTGAGGTGTTCAACGGCACAATAAGCATCGTTAAAGCCGCTAAGCCTAGTTTAGATAAGCCGAGCTTAATGCGGTGCTTAAGCCATTTAGAATTCATGAGAGATCCTCACATACACCGATTCTTGATTGACGCTTTTCTGAGATGTGAATTCAGCTTGATAGCCGTCACTCTTACCTATATTTTCAACAACCACTTCAATTAAAGGTGCTGCGGACGATTTTTTCCATGCGAGACGCGCATCAAAGGTTATTTCATGTGGGTAAGACTGCCATTTATATTGAGTGCCATCGCCTGCTACCCAATAGTCTGGGTAATTCACATTAATGTACTGGCCTATCACATCGAATTGCCAACTTTCGGTGATATTCCACATCAACTGTGCCGTGGCTAAATGTTCATTATCAATATCGTAATAAACACTCGTTTGAGGACTAGATTTCAGGTCATCACCTTTATTCTCACCTTCCAATGTCGTATAGGCGTAACTCAGGTAACTGGCTAAATCTGCGGTGAGTTGGTAACTCGCGCCTAACTCTAAGCCATAAGTTTTTGCTTTATAATCATCAGACAACGCACCGACATAGACATGATTCGCAGGGATATCATTCGGGTCATAGCTGTGAAAGCGAAGGTTGTCATGTTCACTCAGATAAATCGTTGCATCGAGTTCGAAATTTGAATTGTTTGAGTAGCGATAACCCATTTCCGCCGTTACGACACTCTCTGTTTCAAGACTCGAGCTTGATTTATATACATCTAGGTAGCTGTTGTTTGAGTCAGCATTGTAACTATTGAAATAATAGGTGGAATTGGAATCCATATAAGATGGTGCAACGACCGCACGGCTAAGCCCCGCCCATACGGAGTGACGTTGGGTGAACTTATATAAACCACGCAATTGAGGTGAAAGCTCAGTTGATTCATTCTGTGTAAAGTGTTCAACCTTGGCACCAAGAGTAATAGACAGCGCTTCCGTCATTTGAATTTGAGACTGTATAAAAGCGTTCGCAATGTAATCGTTGGCAGATTGGATGTTGTAAGCTCGACCGTAGTAATCAGGGTTGTACCAATCCACGTCCCAAACTTGGCTTGAGGAGAAATCAAGATACATATATCGCAGGCCACCACCAAGTGTTAGCTGATGGCTTTCCGATAGTTGGTTGATATAAGTAGAGTCAAAATCGAGGGTCGAATAGCTTCCCGGAGCGTCTGGCGCATTATCCTCATTATATTCACCCCATAACGAATATGAGAGTGTCGAACTTTCATCAAAATGGCGAGAGTCGTTGAATTGGACGTAAACAGATTGGCTCTTGTTATCGAAATCATTGGCTTGTGCCCCGACAAACGACCCTGAGTTATCATATTGAAACGTATACAATTCCGACTCATAAAAGCTTTTCTCACCACCGATACGTAATGACCAATTTTCTTCAGCATTACTTGGCTGAAACACCATCCCTGCCGTTTGTGCTTTCCATTTTTCAGATTCATTTGTGCGATATGTTGGTTCTTCTCGGTATTTATAAAAGGCACGAGCATTCACACTGTCGTTGAGGCTTAATCCCTGACGAACACTAAATTCATAGTTATTAGTATTAGACGCGACACCGGAGAGATAAGTCCCCTGCGTATCATTGGCAGACTTAGTAATGATATTGACTACACCATTAACCGCGTTGCCACCCCAAATTGTTCCGCCGGGGCCTTTGAGTACTTCGATGCGTTCGATGTCGGCAAGTACATAGTCAACGTCGCTCCAATACGTACCGCCATAGACTGGGCTAAACAAGCTTCGTCCATCCATCATCACGAGCATCTTGTTATATAACCCATCATGAAAGCCGCGTGTTGAAACAAACCATGAGGTTTCGTTGAGTTTGGTGACTTTGAGTCCGGGTACAAGCGTTAGGACTTCTGCAATGGTTTTCGCGCCACTGCGCTGAATTCGCTCATTAGAAAGTACGTACACCGACGAGGGAATGTCAGTGAGTTTTTGTGTCACTTTCGAAGCCGTTTCCATTTCGACATCTAACATAGACAACTCTTCAAGGCTCATCGACATCAGCTGGTCTAGAGAGTTTTCTTGAGCAGAGACAAAAACAGGTATCATTAATGCTAGTCCTAAGCAAACCTGGCGGGATATCATGTGCTCACCTAATATACAGATAGATATTAATCCTTTAATCAATAGTTCAACTATATATGAAATGCCATACTGGTAAATCTACGGTGTCGAAAGTTTGAGTTAGGTCACTGTTTATTTATGGTATTTATAAGACCGTCATTACTTACCTCAACGTAAAGGATTAGCACCACGTGACAACGAAGATTTTGCTTAATTGCGACATGGGAGAAAGTTTCGGCAATTGGAAGATGGGCGATGACGAGTCGGTCATGGAATGGGTCGATATGGCAAACATCGCTTGTGGCTTCCACGCGTCTGATCCGCACGTTATGTCCAAGACGATAAAACTGGCGCAGCACTATCACACCCAAATTGGTGCTCATCCCGGTTATCAAGATCTCGTTGGTTTTGGTCGCCGTTCTATTCCACACACCATGGACGAAATCAGTGAGCTGGTTTGCTATCAAGTCGGTGCATTACAAGCCCTTTGCCGCTATCACCATACCACTGTTGGCTATGTGAAACCTCATGGCGCTCTTTATAACGATATGATGGCAAACATTGATGTGTTCAATGCGGTAGCCCAAGCCGTCGCTGAGTTTAACATCCCGTTGATGATTCTCTCTTCATCAGACAATCAACAGTATTTGGATATTGCTGACGACCATGACTTGCCTCTCTTGTTTGAAGCGTTTGCCGACCGTGCTTATTTAAATAACGGACAATTAGCGCCACGTACTCAAAAAGGCTCGGTTTACGTCAATCAAGACGATATCTATAACCAAGTTATGCAAATCATTAACTATGGCTCGGTTACGACTTTAGAGGGCGAAAGACTGCCTATTGAAGCTGATACTATCTGTGTTCATGGTGATAACCCTCAATCCATCGCATTAATTAGAAAAATCAGACAAGGCCTCAACGCTTTTAATTAGTATGAAGCGTGTGATTGGTATGACGCATGGTCTAATCGCTCGTGAGATCTAATTGATTTGTATTGGCTTGGACACGGAAGTGAGACACGCCAAGTAAGCAAACAAACGTATGGAAACGAAATGACGACGAATCAGATTGAATACAATATAGCGCCAATCGCGGAATGCAGCGTTTTGGTGACCTTGACGCTATCGCCTTCAAATAATCAATCTAGCGCCGAATATGCGCAATACATAGCTCACTTTTCCGATGCCATTCGCCAAAACTTAGCATCGGTGTTGATGAATGTGACACCGGCTTACCAAACAATATTGGTCGACTACCTCCCTTATCGAATATCAGAACAGCAGCTCATTGAACAGCTCAATAATTTGTTGAGTCATGCTCTGTCGTCCTTTTCTAGTGTTAGTAAAACTCGCGATACGATTGAGCTTCCTGCCTATTACTCACCAGAAACGGCGCTCGATTTAGACCGATATCAAAACAAAGGCCTGTCGCTCGACCAGATAATTCAACATCACACCTCACAGACATACAGCGTCAGTGCGATTGGGTTTACGCCTGGCTTTGCCTTTATGTCGGATGTGGTTAATGAGCTTGCCTTGCCCCGTCACTCCACACCCCGCTTAATTGTGCCGAAAGGCAGCATCGCCATCGCGGATACGAAAACGGCGGTGTATCCTTCGGACTCACCGGGCGGTTGGAATATTATTGGCAATTGCCCACTCGCACTGTTTGATCACAGCCAATTAAAGAACGCTGGTACCACACAAACGCCGCTGTCTCTACTTAATGTTGGTGACACAGTCCGTTTCATCGCGATTTCAAAACAAGAATTTGTAGAGCTTAGGCTTATGGAGATTAGTGGAGATGTCGCTAATGGTTAATACCATCGCTAAACCAACACTAACAGTGATTAAACCCGGCCCGTTGAGTTTGATTCAAGATTTCGGACGATTTGGTGTTGCTCATCTCGGGTTGACACAAGGTGGTCCTGTTGATGATTACTCGTATAGCTGGGCCAATCACCTGCTCGGAAACCCAGTCAACCAAGCGGCGTTGGAAATCACGCTTGGGCAATGTGCGTTACGAATCGATTTTGATTGCGAAATGGCGTTATGTGGTGGCGATTTACAAGCGAAGCTCGATGGCAAACCACAGTCGAACTGGCGTACTTTTCAAGCTTTCGCAGGGCAAGTTCTCTCATTTGGTTTACCTAAAAATGGTCTAAGGGCGTATTTAGCCGTTAAGGGTGGCTTCGATGTCCCATCAACTCTTGATAGCTGTTCTACGGTGACTCGTGAAAAGATTGGTGGATTAACGCAAGATGGAGAGCCATGCCAACAAGGGCAACAAATAGCTTTTACCCAGCACCAACTATCACATTCATTTAAAGCGGTAAGTGTTACCTTCCGATACACGCCTGATTACAATCTACCCGTGAACCTACGAGTGATTGAAGGCTATCAAAGCGAGCTATTCTCCGAGTCAGCAAAAGAGACTTTGTATAACGCGCAGTATCACGTTGACCAAAACTCAAATCGGATGGGTTATCGACTCAGTGGCGAACCCGTCGACTCGCCTGACATTTCGCTATTGTCAGAAGGCATTGCCTTAGGTGCGATTCAAATTCCACAAGATGGACAGCCTATCGTGCTGCTTAATGATAGACAGACCATAGGTGGTTATCCGAAGATAGGATGTGTCGCCAGAATCGATTTACCACGCTTGGCGCAAGCAAAACCTGGACATGCGATATCGTTCAGCAAGGGCGATCGCTTGGGCTTACAAGATGTTTGGTGCCAATGGGCTCAGTTTTTCGGCTATTAGTTTTTGCGATGTGTTATGTGCTAAATGCTATGTAGCTGAGAATAATCAACTAGGAAGATGTCATTTAGATGAGGTTCGGTATCTAAGCAGATGTTGAAATGAAGATTCGGCTTACCTATTACAGTAAGCCGAATTGAAGAAATTAAACGCAGTCGATGATGATAGACTAATTATAGGCTATTAAGCGTGATCTTGACCTGACACCTTGGCAAGCGCTTCTGGGTATCCACGTTCTTGTGTCAAATCTATCGCTCTGTTTTCAATATCATTTAGATTAAGTGACATTGTCACTGAGTGTGTGTCTTCAATAGATGCCGCCTCTGATACATCAAACCATTGCTCAGCGACCTTTTGTGCCGCTTCTAATGTTGAAGAAGCTTTTACTACTTCAAGTCGAGCATAGCGATCCCCACAGAATGAAACGTCTGAAGCTCTTAAGCTTGGATCGTTTCCCGGAATCTGTTGTGCACCAAACAAAGGTTTACCACCGACCAATGCCGAACTGAAACTTGGGATGAACTGAGACATATGCGTTATTGCCGCGCGAGTTCTTAATTCAAGCTGATCTTCACTCCAACCCGATACGATTTTCTTAAGCAGCTTCGAAGGCAACTGTGGCTGTGACGAGTCTGTTGACGATGAAACAAGCCCACCCTCAAACAGAGTAATCCCTTCTGTCATGCCGTGAAGTTGGAACACACCATCAGCATACGGCGTTAATTGCGCCATGCCTTGCGGTGTGCCTCTCGGGCCATGGAAGATAACTTCTGGCCACTCTTCCTTACATTCTTGCGAATATGGCCACTCTGTAACGTATGCAGCTTTAAACTCAACAAGTCTTTGCTGCTTAGAGCCAACAAAGTCATCTACGATACCCGTTTCAAACCCACTCGCATTAATCAAGTAATCGGTCGTTAGTTGGCAGCTTTGGTTTTCGGCATCGGTATAAGTCAAAGACCAACCTTGACCTGTCGACTCAACAGATTGTAATCGGCTGTTGGTTAACACAGTACAGTTAGCTTGTTGCCCCAAAGAGAGTTGAGCGGTCGCAGAAAGTCGGAATACGCTCCAGCCATACTCTTGGACCATCGCAACAGGATACTTTAGGGTCTCTAAATCCGTATGCTTGGCGAAAGGAATACACCAATCATCAAGCGATGTTGGTTTCAGAGGCTGTGTTTTCGCAGAAAGTGCTAATAAATCTTCTTTGCTGTACAGCTTATAATACTCTTCCGGATCACCGAGCACTTGGTTGCTTTTATCTTGTTTAACAAGATCGGCATAAGCGCTTTTGATTATCTTGAGACGAGGAAGCAGATCCAACGGCTCTCCACCATCACTGTGCGGAACGGCGATGATTGTCGGACGAATATTGATCGTATGAGGGAATAAGCGGACGGTATCAATTGACTGTGTGAGCAATTGAAGACACTGCTCTACAGAAATATCTCGATACAAATTGCCGCCAGCGTGCAGGTGGCAAATTGGTGGACCATTAACCAAACTCGGCCCTTTTTCTAAGATAGTGACCTTAAAACCCAACTCACTAAAGTGAATCGCGCTCGTTGTTCCGGCAATACCACCACCAACAATGGCAATAGAAGGTTGATTTGTATCCGTTTTGTTGTGGTTCATCGTGTTCTGTAGAATAAGATTAACTGCCTCTATTCTACTTTTGTTCTGCGATGAATTAAAACACATTTTTATCAAGGTCTTAGATAGGCGGGATTTAATATCTATGTAAAAAACATAAATAATCTCTTGACTCAATAACTCCAGATAGGGTTTTAAAGGTTATTCTAACAGTCAAATTTGTCCTAAGTGACGCCACATAAAGGCTGCCTCAGTACTCTTAAAACATAGCGGTTAACTTATCCCTAAAGTTATCCACCGTTTTTGTGGATAACTGTTGATAACGTTCTTGCTAAGTTGCGCAAACCCTTTGTTTACAGGGACTAACCGCTGTTCATTAAATCGGCATTATTGGGTAATTAGTCTTAAAAAATGCTAAAAACAGTGGAATCTAAGGTGCGATATTTTTTACTTATGCTGCCGGTTGGTTAAATAAAAAACGGTCTAAAGCGACGTATTATAAATAGTGCATGACTAAGTATAAATAATCTCACTTTTAGACCGTTTTAAGCGCTTGGCTAGATCTCGCTAACGACTAGCCAAAATCCTTGTTTACTGGTGCTAACAAACGTTTGATTAAGCTATTCACTACCGCGGCTAATGTGATGAACGTTAGCACCGGTAGCGCTATCCACAACATCGGGTGAAGTGAAGGTTGTAACTCAAAACCAAAGTTCATCACTCCTGCCACGCTGAGCTCAGAACCAAGGGCTGCAATTGAGCCTGCGACTAACGCCATTAAACCGTACTCACACCAAATAGTATTGAGAATTCGCTTCTTACTCGCGCCTAATGTTCGATACAAGCGTATCTCTTGTTGTCTTTGAGATAAGCTCAATCGCAATAGAGTGAAGATAAGCAACAGCCCCGCCACCACACCTAACGCCGCAAGTACGGTAATCGACCAAACAATCTGCTTAAGCAACTCTTGGATCTTGCTACCCATCTTACGAATATCCATCAAACTCACGGTTGGATGATTTCGAGAGAGTTCGTTGAGCATCTGATTGTGTTGTTCTTCTAATCTGAAGCTCACTAGCCAAGTAGAAGGGATTGAACTCAAGACATCTGGAGTAAAAATGAAGTAGAAGTTCGGCTTCATTTCTCGCCACTCGACTTTGCGGATGCTATTCACCTTGGCAGAAACATTCTGGCTGTTGATTGTGAATGACAGCTCATCGCCAATCTTTAGATCCAGTTGCTCCGCGACATCCGATTCTACAGATACGCCATGCTCTTGTGTCCAGTTACCTTCTAATACTTCATTGTACTTAGGTAAGCTATCTCCCCAAGTGAAGTTGATCTCACGGCTTAGTGCGTCTGTTTCTCCAGAGGTATCACTGTATTCCGATGCTTCGACACCGTTTATCGTCGTCAGTCGTCCTCGGATAATTGGAAACGCTTGAGTACGCTCTACCTCGTTTGCATCAATCGTCTCGAGATAACTGTCTTTTTCATAGCTTGCAATGTTAAGTGCAAACGCATTTGGTGCGTTCTCGGGTAAGGTTTGCTGCCAATCTGACAGTAAATCACTTCTTACCAACCAGATGATAGACAGCAACATCAGTGAAAGCGCTAAAGAGCCAAATTGAATCCCCGTTGCTAAAGGTGTGCGATTAATTCTGCTCAATGCTAAACGCATAGACGTAGATGTCGGTAACTTGCCAACCAAACGCAGAACAAGCGTACTAACGACCGCAAGTACTAAGAACAGGCAAGCGATACCCGCTAGAACTATCCATACCAATAGATTGTCGCCATACATCAGCATCATTGGAATAATCGGTACCAGTAACAACAAATATTTCTTGTAGCTTTCATTGGACTGGTGACTTGATTGGATAACGCTGATTGCCGAGGTATTGACCAAGCCAATTAACGGGATACCAAGAGCAGGAACACCAATTAAGATGCTTGATAAAATCGCCAAGATTGCAGGTTCAATACCATAGCTAGGAAGTGGCGTTGGTAATAAGTCACCCAGAGGTATACGAAGCAAAAACTCTAAGCCGATACCGATAGTTATTCCCAGTACTGCACCGATAACCACTAATAAAGATACCTGTACAGACAACCATTTAACGATCCACTGCTTGCTTGCACCCAAACTCTTAAGCATCGCGATGGTTTTACGGCGACTCGCAACATAATGTTGGCAAGTGAGTACCAAAGTGGTCGCAGCCATGATCACAACAATAGCAACGGTTAACGAAAGATATTGAGTCGTGCTTTCGAACATGTCGTTAGTACGGCTCGCAGAATCTTGAGTACGCCAGCGATCGCTTGGTGTTAATTCTACGCTGTCTTGCGCGGCTTGCAGTTTTGTATCATCACCGTTGAGAAACAGCCTAAAACTAACACGACTGCCCGGTTGAATCGCTCCCGTGGCATCAATATCGCTTGTATGAATCAGAACGGCTGGCATCTGTTGGAATGGGTTAAAGCTTAAGCCTGGTTCTTGAGTGATTCGTCCAGTTATCGCTAAATCGGCATCGCCAATAGTGACAACGTCACCAATCTCAACCTCTAACTGTGCAAATATACGCTCGTCTAACCAAAGTTCCCCTGGCTCAACATGGTTACTTGATGCTTTATCAGCACCCACTAAGATCATTTCACCGCGTAATGGATAATTACTTTCAACCGCTTTCACCGTCACTAACTGCATCGAGTTGTCACTGAATGCCATGGTTGAAAAACGAGTCAACTGAGAGCTTTCTAACTGTTCAACTTGAGTGAGGTCTAATAAGGATTGTGGAACTGGGTTTGCTGAGATAAACACGATATCGGCAGTAAGCGCATCTTTGCCCTGCTTAACAATTACCTGCTCCATACGTTCGGCCAACGCCGACAATGCAAATACACAAGCAATAATAAGCGTTAAAGCGATTGAAACTGGCCAAAGCTGACCGTGTCGAATCTCTTCGATACTCCATGAAAACAGGCGTTTATTCAGTCCGTTTGATGAATTCAATTTAGACTTCCTCTATCTGACCGACATGCATCTTGAGTGTTCTTTGGCAACGTTGTGCAAGCTTAGGATCGTGTGTCACCAAAACTAAAGTTGTGCCGTGGGATGAGTTCAATTCAAACAACAACTCAACAATTTTGGCTGCCGTTTGTTGGTCTAGGTTGCCTGTGGGTTCATCGGCAAAAAGAATTTTTGGCTTAATCATAAATGCGCGCGCCAACGCGACCCTTTGTTGTTCACCACCAGATAGCTGCGACGGTAAGTGATCAAGCCTGTCTTTCAAGCCTACTGATTCAAGCAGAGCAGTCGCGCGTTCGATGTCTTCGTCTTCTCCCTTTAACAAACAAGGTAACGTGACATTTTGTAGCGCTGAAAGACTTGGAATTAACAAGAAGCTTTGAAATACAAACCCTACCGATTCACTGCGGATCTTCGCTCTTGCCTCGTCATCAAGCTGTGAAAGTGGCTGTCCTAATAAACTGATTTCGCCTTTCGTTGGTACATCAAGACCAGCAAGCAGCGTCATTAAGGTCGATTTACCCGCGCCAGACGTGCCGACAATCGCGACAGTTTCGCCTTCACGAATATCGATATCGACGTGCTCTAGGATTGTTAAATGTTCTTGATTAGTAGACACTGTCTTCGAAACAGCTTCTGCTTTAATGATGGATGTATGCATGACTCGACTAATTTCCTTTTTATTCTTTATTTTATTTTCAACCGCTTCTTTGGCTCAAGATACCCGCTTAGATTCTAAGTTACTGGTCCTTGGTGATAGCCTGAGTGCTGGTTACAACATGGACATCAAACAGAGTTGGCCAAGCCTGTTACCAGACGCGTTAGCAAAGCATGACAAAACGGTAACCGTGGTTAACGGGAGTATTTCTGGTGATACAACGGGCAATGGTTTAGCCCGCCTACCACAATTGCTTGAAGAACATGCTCCAGACACCGTTCTTATCGAACTTGGTGCGAATGATGGACTTCGTGGTTTCCCACCTAAGCTGATGTCTGCAAATCTTGAGCAGATCATTGAGCAGATAAAAGCTGCGGGCGCCAAACCTATAATGATGCAGATTAAAATCCCACCAAATTACGGAAAGCGTTACAACCAGCAGTTTGAATACGTTTTTGCAGCGCTTGCTGATCAACAAAACGTGCCACTTTTGCCGTTTTTCCTAGAGCATATCATCCTCAAACCTGAGTGGATGATGAACGATGGACTGCATCCAAAACCAGAAGCTCAACCTTGGATTGCTGAATTCGTCGCCGAAGAATTATATCAGTATCTTTAAGTTTTAATGGTCTAGCTCAATAAATTTTACACAGCTTTACGTTAGCCTGAGTGCATATCACCGTTAACTGTAAGGTTATTTATGCTGATCGAACCTGTTATCAAGGGTGTGGTAGCTAAAAGCGCTCACCCTATTGGCTGTCAAGAAGCCGTAAAGCAACAAATCAAATTTGTTAAGAGTGCGCCGCAAATCAAAGATGGCCCTAAACGAGTACTGATCATCGGCGCTTCCTCTGGATTCGGCCTTGCCGCTCGTATCGCCCTTACCTTTGGCGGTGCAAAAGCTGACACCATCGGCGTCTCATTCGAACGCGGTCCCAACGAAAAATCCCTCGGTAGTGCCGGTTGGTACAACAACATCTACTTCAAGAAAGAAGCCGAACGAGAGCAGCGCACTGCTATCAACATCGTTGGCGACGCCTTTTCTAAAGAAACACGCTCCCAAGTTGTCGAAGCCATCGAAACCTACTTCGAAGGTGAAGTGGATCTGATTATCTATAGCTTAGCTGCAGGCGTTCGTCCTAAACCAGATTCCGATGAGTTTTGGCGCTCAGCTATTAAACCGATTGGCGAAAGCGTTACTGGCGCGACGATTTCCCTTGAGCACGACGACTGGGTGACCAACACGCTCGACGCTGCAACAGAAGAAGAAGCTGAAAGTACACTCAAAGTGATGGGTGGTGAAGATTGGGAAAACTGGATAGACGAACTGATCAACGCTGAGTCTATTGCTCCGGGTTGTAAGACGATCGCCTTCTCCTATGTTGGTCCTGAAGTGACGCACCCTATCTACTTAGACGGTACTTTAGGTCGCGCTAAGATCGACCTTCATCAAACCAGTCATGCATTAAACCTCGAACTAGCTAACTTCGACGGCAACGCTTACGCGGCGGTATGTAAAGCCCTAGTCACTAAAGCGAGCGTTTTCATCCCTGGATTAAGCCCTTACTTACTTGCTTTGTATAAGGTGATGAAAGAGAAAGAGACCCACGAAGGTTGTATCCAACAAATGCAGCGTCTATTTAGCAGTAAACTCTATGGTCAATCAAAAGTACCACTTGATGGTGAGCGATTGATCCGTATGGATGATTGGGAATTAGATCCAGAAACCCAAGCGCACGTAACTGAACTACTAGAAAAGATGGATGAAAACAACTTCCAAACTTTAGGTGATTACCAAGGGTTCAAAGACGAGTTCTTGCAGCTCAACGGGTTCGCGCAGCCATCAGTAGATTACAGTAAGAAACTGAATAGCGAAGACTTTATAAAATTAAAGCCCTAATCGAAATTTATCTCATTACTGAGACCCGTATTCACATTTGAAAACCTCTGCAAAATTGCCGAGGTTTTTTTGTGCAACATTTCTTATACTTAGTTGACGTAAGATTCACAGTTTTCTTTGGTTCATCATAATTAACACAGGATGTGTTGATGCATTTAGCATAATTGACTCGGAGTCATATGAAGAAAATAAAAACTC
Source organism: Vibrio sp. 1F255 (assembly GCF_041439145.1). NCBI lineage: Bacteria > Pseudomonadati > Pseudomonadota > Gammaproteobacteria > Vibrionales > Vibrionaceae > Vibrio > Vibrio sp. 1F255. The sequence goes on from NZ_JBGONQ010000012.1 coordinate 95,974, forward strand.
TCGATTTAGATATCCCAGACGATATGGAGCACGGTTGGCAGAATATTGTCGACCTCTTAGCTCAAATTACTCAAGTGCCCGCAGCACTAATCATGCGTGTTCACGCCAATTACATTGAAGTTTTTTCAACCAGTCGTAGCGAGAACAACCCATACAACAAAGGTGATTCTGAAACGCTGGGGAATGGGCTGTACTGCGAAACAGTGATGGAAACTCAACGACAGCTTCTTGTGCCTAACGCGCTTGCCGATCCTAAGTGGGACAACAACCCAGACATCAAACTCGGCTTAGTCTCCTATTGTGGTATTCCATTACTTTGGCCTAACGGTGAACTGTTTGGCACCATTTGTATCTTGGACTCGAAAGAGAATCACTACACCCCTACTTATATCAAACTGTTAGAGAGCTTTCGGACTTCGATTGAATCTCAGCTTAAAACCCTATTCCAACACGCCAAGCTTACCCAAATGAATCGCGACCTAAAAAACCGCGTTTACAATCGCACTAAAGATCTCGCGAGCCTTAATTACTCGTTGAATCAAGAAATTGATAAACGAAAAGCGGCTGAACAGAAGATTAACTTCCAAAAGAATCACGACCTCGGCACCGGCTTTTTAAACCGAAACGCATTTGAATCTCGCTTAAACCACAAGCTACTGTCACAGAGAAGGCTGACAGACAGCTCATTTGCAGTCGTTCATATTGGTTTTACCAACGGTAGACGCATACAAGCACGCTACGGCTATAACGCGTTAGACCAAGTGCTTGTTGAATACCGAAAACGCATCGACTGTATTTCTGATATCGATGTATTAACTGCACGCCCTACTTCGGTTGACCTCGTATTGGCGTTTAGCGTTAAAGATTTACACCATCGCCTTGAAGAACTTTGCCAGACGCTCGTTAAAGTTGGTCATTCAGAATTCGACATCGAAAGTGACAAAGTGCATTTGCACGCGTTTATTGGGATTGCAATTACGAACGACGAAGATGACGCGGAAAGCATTCTGCAGAAATCTTCTGAAGCGATGTTAGCCTGCAAAGATTCAGGACAAAAGTTCGCTTACTACTCTCAATCCCATACCGAAGAACAAACTCACATTAATAAGATCGAAGGCTATTTGCTTCAAGCCGTTCGTAATGATGACCTTATGCTCTACTTTCAACCCAAAGTTAGCCCGTTGACGCATCGCTGGGTCGGTGCTGAAGCTTTGCTTCGTTGGCGACATCCTGTTTTGGGTGATATCTCTAACGAAACCCTGATCCACATGGCTGAACAAAACGGTTTGATTTTCGAAGTGGGCAGCTTTGTTTTACGCAATGCGATTGAAAAAGCCAAAGAGTGGTCCGAATACGTTGAAGATTTCAAGATGGCTGTGAATGTGTCTGCAATTCAACTCAAGAACGTACACTTTGCGGAACAAGTGGTTCACCTACTCGAAACCTATCATTTAGAGCCTCGTTTCTTAGAACTTGAAGTTACGGAGAGTGGACTGATAGCAGATGAAGTGGTTGCCAAGAATACCTTGGGATCTTTGCACGATATTGGCGTTACATTGTCACTAGATGACTTCGGTACGGGCTACGCCTCCTTCAGTTATCTGAAGAAGTTCCCATTCGACACCATTAAGATTGATAAGAGCTTTATCGACCAAATGCTCAACTCACACGAAGACTCGGAAATTGTTCGTTCTATTGTCCAAATTGCCAAAAAGCTCGACTTAAAAGTGACGATTGAAGGCATAGAAACGGAGGTTCAGGATCAATTTATTATTAACGAAGGCTGCGATGTGGGCCAAGGTTACCTTTACGGAAGACCAATGCCGAGCCAAGAATTCGAACACAGCTTAATCAATCAAAACTATTTGGGGACAACTCGTTACGCTTAAAGCGAAAAAGAGCAGTTAGTTTTGGATTTAGGCCTACTTTCTCTTTACTCTAAAGGTGGTGATTTTTATAATCGCCGCCTTTCTGTTTTTATCTTTCCCCTTATATAGGCATTCCTCGTTATGGATCAGTTGACTGCAAAGCTTAAAAAGCTCGAAAAACAAAACTACCGTGCATATCAACAAATTAAAGGTCAATACGACTTTGCTGATTTTGAATTACACATCGACCACATCCAAGGTGACCCATACGCGTCAGCTTCTCGTTTTCGTGCAACGCGCGCGTGGTCTTTGACCGGGTTAGATTGGCTGAAAGAAAAATCTTACGAATACCAAGTAGCCGCTCGTGACTTTATCGCACGTAGCTTCTCTGAGTTCGCGAAACAAGAGTCGACCGTTTCTATCGCGCTGACGGGTCAAACCGTATTAGACAACACAGCTGTTGTATTCACAGACCACGGCATCGAAATTCGTTTCCGTATTAATTTACCAGCTGATGGTCGTAGCATTCTTGCTAAGAAAGCGAACAACATCATCACTTTCTACTTACCGAAGTTTATTCGTCGCGCGACGCTTGAGCGTGAGTTAAACATCGATGCAATGATCAAACATTGTGAAACGATTGAAGACCAAGAAGCGCTGCGTGCTCAATTGGATGAAAACAACCTAGCCGCTTTCGTTGCAAACGGCAGTGTGTTACCTCGTATCGCGGGTAACTGCGACCTTCCAATGAAAGACGCGGTACCTTTCGCGGCTCCAGAATCATTGAGTGTTACGTTAAATACTCCAAACCAAGGTGACGTGACCGGCCTAGGCATTCCAAAAGGCATTACGCTGATCGTTGGTGGTGGTTTCCATGGTAAATCGACACTGTTGAACGCCGTTGAACGTTCTATCTACAACCATATTCCTGGTGACGGTCGCGAAGGCATTGTAACTGCGATTGATACGATGAAGATCCGCGCTGAAGATGGTCGATGTGTGCACAGCTTGAACCTGTCAAACTACATCAACCATTTACCAATGCAGAAAGACACATCTGACTTCAGCACACAAGATGCGTCAGGTTCTACGTCTCAAGCGGCTTGGTTACAAGAATCGATTGAAGCCGGCGTTCAAACTCTACTTATCGATGAAGATACGTCAGCGACTAACTTCATGATTCGTGACGAGCGTATGCAAGCGCTAGTGTCAAAAGGCGATGAGCCAATCACACCACTTGTCGACCGCATTGGTCAGCTTCGTGAAGAGATGGATATCTCTACCATTGTTGTAATGGGTGGCTCTGGTGATTACCTAGATGTCGCGAACACTGTGATTCAAATGCACGACTACCAAGCGGTAGATGTGACTGAAAAAGCAAAAGACGTGATTGCTCAGCACCCTACTCAGCGTACTAACGAATGTGAAACTGCTTTAGAAACGTTTGTACCGCGTTCATTGAACCGTGCTTCACTGATGAACATTCTGACTGACGGTAAATTCCGTGTTAATGCTAAAGGCAAAGAGTCACTGCGTTTTGGTAAAGAGTTTGCAGACCTTTCTGCGCTTGAGCAATTAGAATCACCGTCTGAAGTGAATGCGATCGGTTGGGCTTGGTTCCAATTCGCACAAACTCCAGGTTGGTCAAACAACCCTGCTAAAGAGTTTAACGCTATTTTAGAAAACGAATGGCACGCTAACATGCCTAACTACGGTGACCTAGCGAAACCAAGAACGTTAGATGTGATGGCTGCTCTGAACCGTATGCGTAAATCTCAGTTCAAGCCTTCGAACTGATTTCGTTAAATATCGGATTTATTGTGCTTCTAGGTTTTTGAAGTTTTAATCTTCTAATTTACTAAAGCTTCTAAGCCACTAAATAAGCAAATTAACCTTCTACGGCTCTCATTCTGAGGGCCGTAAATTTATCTAACCTCTTTTGACCTAACCTCTAGTGTCGTCAAAACTCTTGAACTTTATAAATTCATAAAACCAATCTTTACATCAATTACTTATCATCTTTTGTAATGAGAAAATTAAATGCACTGTTTACCGCCATCTAATGCTGTCGATCCCTCAAAACATGACACAGCTTTTACAAAACCCTAGTGATATTCAGATAAAGTCCCGATTCGACAAGTGTAACCAAATGTAACAGACCCTTGAGGCTTCAATGAATCATAAACGCGTTAAGATGCGTGACCATAAAATCGAAGTGAACCTATTCAAAAACCGCGTAATCGTCGCGTTTTGTGGGATCTTGATGTTCACTCTTGTCTTAGTCGGCAATCTATACCGACTTCAAGTTGAAAATTTTAAAAGCTATCAAACTCGTGCCGATGGCAACAGAATCAAAGTATTACCTATCGCCCCTACTCGTGGACTTATTTACGACCGTAACGGCGTGTTGCTTGCAGAGAACAAGCTTGTCTTTGATCTGACGATGATTCCAGAGCAAACCGATGATGTCGATGCAATGCTCGCCAAGCTAGACAAATATGTCCCGCGTGATGCTGAGCAGATTGCTCGTTTCAAAAAACGTTATCACAACACCCGCCGTTTTAAATCTGTGACTATTCTAGAGAACTTAACGGAGGAAGAGATCGCCAAGTTCTCCGTGCACCAGTACCAGTTCCCCGGCTTATCTATCGATACCAGCTTAAAGCGTTTTTACCCGAATGGTGAGGTGCTTACCCATGTTCTTGGTTACGTGGCGCACATCAATGATAGCGATCTCAGAAAGCTTGAAGAACAAGGCATAGAAGCGAATTATCAAGCTACAACAATCATAGGAAAACTGGGTGTTGAACGTTATTACGAAGATATTCTGCACGGCACCAAAGGTTATCAAGAAGTCGAAGTAAACAGCCGTGGGCGAATAGTCCGAACCATTGAGTACGTGCCGCCAGTAGCTGGTAAAGATATCGTGTTAAATATTGACCTTGAGCTGCAAAAATACGTCTTTGAGCAACTTGATCACCGAACTGGAAGCGCGGTTATTCTCGATCCGAAAGACAACAGCGTGTTGGCGATGGCATCAAGCCCGAGTTACGACCCTAACCTATTTGTCGACGGCATTTCGAGTAAGAACTACCAACGTTTATTGAATGATCCGGCTCACCCGTTGGTTAACCGCACCACTCTAGGCGTTTATCCTCCTGCCTCAACCGTTAAACCATTTATGGCTGTGGCAGGACTGCAAGAACATGTCATCTCTGAAGATACCATCCGTAACGACCATGGCGTTTGGAGAATTCCTGGCTCTAAACGAAACTCTAAATCGTGGCGTGACTGGAAACGTTGGGGTCACGGACCTGTCGATGTCACTCAAGCCATTGAAGAGTCGGTAGATTCATTCTTCTATCAAACCGCTTTCGATTTGGGTATTGACCGAATTTCAAGTTGGATGAACCGATTTGGATTTGGTGAACCGACAGGCATTGATATCTATGAAGAAAGTACCGCCAACATGCCGACTCGAGAATGGAAGATGATGCGTTATCGCACCCCTTGGTATCAGGGTGACACAGTTCCGATTGGTATTGGCCAAGGTTATTGGACATCGACACCTATGCAACTTGCTAAAGCAACGTCAGTATTGGTTAATCATGGTAAGGTGATGCCACCTCATATCTTAAGAGCCACCTTAGATCATGGTGAAGATTTCAGTACACAACAACTTGTCGAACCGGAGCCAATGCCCTCAATCACCGAAGTGCCGGATAGAATTTGGGATGTACCAATCAACGCGATGCGACTCGTGAACCACGGAAGTAGAGGCAGCGGCAGACGTGCATTTAAGGGAACTGACTATACGAGCGGCGGAAAATCAGGAACTGCACAAGTCTTTGATCTTGCGAAAGATCAGGTCTACAACTCGAAGAAACTCGCTAGGCATTTACTTGACCACGCGCTTTACACGGCTTTCGCACCGTATGAACACCCTGAATATGTCGCAACTGTGGTCATTGAACACGGTAACGGTGGTTCAAAAGTCGGTGCGCCTTATATCCGTAAAGTACTCGACTATGCCTTTGAACATAAAAGTGGCGAGAGCAAAGATCACTCCTAACACCAATAACTTAAGTCGCTACAGCACATAACGTAGTTACCCAAAACATAACGTAATGACGACAAAGCCCCACTTGTATCACTCACAATGTGGGGCTTTCCGTTTTAGGGTTCTGAGCAATTAGACAGCTAGAAATGCCTCTCGATTATGAGCTTCTTAATACATGCCATGCTTCACAGAGCGTCTGAAATTTTGCGGTGTTGCCTTCGTCTCTGTCCGGATGCCATCTCAATGCCAGTTGTCGCCAACGTTTTCTAATTTCATGGTGTGTCGCGCCTAAAGGTAACTCAAACAGGTTCAATGCTCGACTTCGATCCATATCGAGTTCATCACCACCCACATACTTTCTATACCGAGTCCAAAATTCGTTCAACAGCCTTTTGACTTCACCTTCATCCGCTTCATAGTTAACCCAATTAATGTAGTATTCTCGAAGTGGGTCTTGATGATCGATGCTGTGACTGCTTCCGTGATAACGACCATTCATCAATTCGATGTCCATCGCTTGGACTTGGAGCCAACCATCTGGGTGTAAGGTTTCTTGAAGCTGATAAAGCGCATTCATGATAAGGAAGTTCTTTTTAAACAACTCTTTCTCAGGCACAGCATCCAACACTGGCACAAACCCAAGATCGTTCAGATGAGCTGCCAATGTGTGTACTTTCCATCCGCTTGGCTTTTGCTTAAGCACTTCCATTATCGGCCAAAGCAATGGGTTTTCCATATGGCAATGAAAGTTTGCTCTCACATCTTGATAATTCGACATAGTTGACTCAGTTAGCTTCTCTGAATTAATGGATTTCTAGAACTGTGGATACTATAAGTAACCTGTTTCGCATCCGTTGCGTATCTTCTTTAATTGAAAGCGATTTTCTAAGATTTGTCGAGCTTAAGGACAAACAACTTTCTAACGTTTGGCTTAAAGGCACCTTTTATCGTCAAAACTGAGTACCATTTCGTTGAATACAACCGTTAGTAATAAAGCCGCAATTCTTTGGTACGGATACAAAAAAGGTCAGCGACTTAGCTGACCTTTCACATCTATCCCAATTTTAGGGACGAAGCATTGAACTGACTAGATAACGCCAAGCTCTCTTAGACGTTCCATTAGGTATTCGTTTGCTGTGTACTTTTCAGATAGCACTACTTCTGGTTTCGGGTGAAGGAATAGAGGCAAAGAGATACGAGACTTCTCTTGGCGTTCACCTGATGGGTTGATTACACGGTGAGTTGTCGATGGGAAGTAACCACCAGATGCTTCTTGAAGCATGTCACCGATGTTGATGATCATGTTACCGAAGTCACATGGAACATCTAGCCACTCGTCATTTTGAGCTTTAACTTGAAGGCCCGGCTCGCTTGCAGCAGGAAGAACCGTCAGTAAGTTGATGTCTTCGTGTGCCGCAGCGCGGATTGCACCTGGCTCTTCATCACCTTGCATTGGTGGGTAGTGAAGAACACGAAGCAGAGTCTGTTCACTGCCGTTGATCATTTCTGATAACGCAATAGAGAATTTCTCTTGTACTTCTTTAGGAGCATGAGCTTCAACCCAACCTAGCAGCTCTTGAGCAAAAGCATTCGCACGTTGGTAGTAATCTAGAATCTGTTCTTTCAGCTGTTCAGGGATTTGGCCCCAAGGGTATACGTGAAAGTACTCTTTGATGTCTTTTACAGTGTGGCCTTTAGCAACTTCAGACACTGAAGGTGGAAAATATCCATCTTGTGTTTCAACATTAAAGTGGAAGTTCTCTTTCTCTTCAGAGATGAAGAATTGGTACCAGTTTTCGTAAATTGACTCAACAAGCTCTTTCGGGATTGGGTGGTTCTTAAGAACACCAAAACCAGTTTCACGTAGAGAGCGAACAAATTGTTCTGCTGCGTCGTCAGCAAGGTAATCGACAGTTTCCAGTTTCATGACTTTCTTTCTTGTTATGTAGTAATAGAGCGATTTTAAGGATCGCTTTGTTGTAAATCAAACTTTTGTGAAACTCTAGCAACCGTTTGTCTAGATACTGGGCGATAACACCACTTTTCAACAAATCTGGTGATTAAGACCCAATTGAACACTGTTCATTATTGTGTAACACTATTAAAAACTTCGACGAGAGATCTTGATATGACAATCACGCCACTTGCTCAAAATCGACCATTGCTGTCATTGACGACGCTGTATCTGACTGTGTTTCTATTTTCAGCGTTCGCTCCCTCTTCAAGAGCGGTGTGGATTGCCGAAATTGTCCCAGCGCTCGCGATATTGGTGGGTATTTGGTGGTTATCAACAAAGCTCACCTTCACTAAGACAGCTTACGTTTTGATGTTTATCTGGCTGATTTTGCATACGATAGGCGCAAAATATACCTTCGCGGAAGTGCCATTTGATTGGTTCAATAACATGATAGGTTCAGAACGGAATAACTTTGACCGTGTCGCGCATTTCTCAATTGGCCTTTATGCTTACCCACTCGCTGAGTACTTGATTCGTAAAAAACTGGCTCAACCGGTGCTGGCATGTTTCTTTGCGCTATTTGCGATTATGAGTGTTGCTGCAGGTTATGAAATTATCGAGTGGTGGTACGCGGAGATCGCAGGTGGTGATGAAGGTATCGCATTCCTTGGTTCACAAGGCGATATTTGGGATGCACAGAAAGATATGCTGTGTGACACCACGGGCGCAATTGTCTCGCTATTACTTCTTAAGCTTCAAGGGCGTGTCAATGCTTACTAAGCTCAATTATTTACACTGAGTATCAAAAGCAACGTTGAAATGCCACACACAAACCGTGCTGTGGCATTTTTAGTTTCAGCATTGTTTGCTCGTTTTAATATGACTGGTCGTTTCATCGTGACAGGTTATTTCATCGTTACCTTGCCACCAACAAACTTGTAGGCTGGCGTACCTCGAACCAAAGTGTCTCGCGCAAATTCAATCCCGCATTCAGGGCACACACATGGTTTTGTCGTGAAATCTTCAACGATACGCTCCTTAAAACATTTCACGAGTGCACCTTTGCCACCTTTCCGATACTTAAAAAGCTGCGTTTTACATTTGGCACAGAAAATCTGAACCGTCTTGGTCGGTTGTTTCTTGTTTGGTTTAGCCATAGAAGTTAATGATTGAACTCTTTATTTCTTAAGTTTAGGGGCGACAAGAACCAAGCTTATCCCTAGAAGTATAACGGTTGATGAGACTATAAATTGCATAGTGACAGGTTCAGATAACAGTAATACACCACCAAGTGTTGCGATAACTGGAACAGAAAGCTGTGCAATAGACGCCACCACCGTATTCAGCTTTTTCACCACGTAATACCACAAACTATAACCCACACCAGAAGCCACAGAGCCCGATATAACCGCGTAAATCAAACCTTGTTCAGTGATAGACACTTGCGTTAACGCATTAGGAATCAAAACTAACAAGCTTAATGCCAAAAGGATAACTAGCGAACTGAATCCAAAGTTAGCGGTGGTCGATTGCAGTGCGTTTGACGATGTCTTTCCTGCCAATGTGTAAATGCCCCACCCAACTCCGGCCAGAGACATCAAGATAATAGAAACTAAATCAGGTGCCTGTGTCGATTCCGTTGGCATTAATAAATAAACAAGCCCTGCTACCGATAACAAACATCCGCCCCATTCAATCAATGACATTCTGTTGCCAGAAAACAAGTGCGCGGCAATCATCGTAAATTGCACCGCGACAAACAACACCAGAGCACCAAGACCTGCGCCAAGCTCTAAGTAAGCAAACGAAAAACCAAACATATACACGAGCAGTGACAATATTGATGTGAGTTGAAACTGTGATTTGAGCTTTGTGTATAGCGATGTGTTACTTGCTAACTCACTTTTAGCTTTAGATTGGGAAGATAAAGCTAATAAAATCAAAAGCGTAAGCGCACCAGATAAGATGCGAACGATCGAAAAGCTCAAAGGATCAATCGTTTGATCCATTAAGGCCCAGCGACACAGAACTGAATTAGCAGCAAATGCCACCAGCGTAATAAATGTAACCATCAGAGTTTGCATCGTTTTTCCTAAATGAGTTGTTTGGTCCTAATTGAGTTTTCTTGGATTTCAATCAACGTCAGGCTTCACCCAAACTTGGCTAAAGTCGAACCAACCTAATGCATTACATTTCGCGTTTTGCAACGTACCACATTGATCTTTATTAACGCCTAACCAGCAATGGAACATTGGAATCAATTGATTGCTTTGGACAAGTTGTTTACCGAGTTGTCTTGCTGGGAATTGCTCGAATTCCCCCGAACGCCAACGGTCAATCATGTGACACCATTGGTCGAAGTCTTCTGCCGGGCTAGATTCATCAAGAAAACTGTAGTCCATTAGCCAACCGGCTAAAGCGTCGTCTCTGTTATTAGCGATACCCATAGGGTTAATCCAAATATCGACATCATCAGCGTGTGGAGGATCGGTTTCGTAACCGTAAAGATCAACATCGACGTTGTATTGCTTCAGAACCGTGACAATCGCCTTGGCAAGCGTTGGAAACATTGGGTGTTGGCATTGATACGCCAATCTTATCGTTGGTTTGGAAATTGCTGGTGGACAAACTGGCACCTTCAATTTGATGTCATACCAACCAGGTTTTATGCCATAAGCGTGTAACACGCCCAAATCGATAACAGTCTCTTTTGGAATATGAACAAACAGATCCGCCGCATTCAACGCGTTAGATAAAAACTGTGCCCATGCGGGATCTTGTGCAATACCCTTCTTTCTATTGAGCAGTAAATACGTGCAACCAGGATCGAGTTCTACTTCATCGCTATCGCCACGGTCGGCCATAACAGGCTTAGATAGGCTTGGGTAAACCATTGAAGAATAAGCCTCATCCACCACCCAAACTTCAACGCGATCAATTAACGGTCTGAAACCAAAGTACCCATTGAAAGCGGTTAACACGAGTTGTTTCTCGTCGTTCTTTTCAATGCGATAAGGTCCCGTTCCAATCGGTCGAATATCGTAGTCTTCACCACGTAAAGTGATCGGTAATGTGACTTTAGCGACCGATTCCGTTAGTGCGAGGGGAAAATACTTGTCTGGACGTGTGAGAAAAACATCTACTACACAATTTGCAGGTGAAGAGACATCTTTGATATGCGAAAACATGTTGAGAGGTTCGAGTGCAAGCAGTGTATCCACAACATGATTGGTTAACAGAGGTTCCCCGTTATGGAAACGAACACCGGGTCTCAAGAAGAATCGCCATTGGTAATCGCTGATTTTTTGCCATGAATGAGCAAGATCGGGTTGAAGTTGGTCATTCTCATCTAGACGAGTCAACCCACTGAATACCTGACAAGCGATATGTTGCTCTGAACGACGCATCGATTTGGTTGGGTTAAGCATTGAAAGCGGCCGGTAATAAGGCAAACGAATAACTTGTTCGCCTTCTTGATACTGTACGCCCAAGTAGTTTTGAATAACTTGCGTGAGTTTGGCAGCATTGTGATCAAGCACTGACAGCGCCTGTCCAATTTTTCCTTCCTGCAAGTAGCGTCTTGCTAAGTTCTCGCTGACATCACAACGATTCTGTTTAAAGATAAGTTGAGATAACTTTCCTCGACCTGCTGCAGGTAACCATTCTACCCACCCTTCTTCTTCAAGCTTGTTGAGAACCATTCGAGCATTACGACGGGTACAACAGAGCACATCCGTGATGTCGTCGAGCTGAACATCAGAATCTTTACCATCGAAGTATTCAAACAGGGTTTCAAATTGAACGCGAAGTCTTGGACTGCTCATAAAGAGGAAAACTTATTCAAAGGACATTGAATTCAGTTTCCCTATTTTATGGCGTAAAATCAATATTACTGACACGATTTTATTGTGAATTATTGAGTACGACATCCTAAGATGTTATTCAATCTGAAGGGGTAAGTGCTTTTACAGTATAGGATTACATCACATCGCAGCCAATTTCATTGGCGATTTCACGGAGCTGCTGTTCATCGTCTAGTTTTATCGACCATTTACACTCAGAACCGTTAGCTGAAATGACATTTGCCCCTTTTCCGATGAGTTGAATTGCATCAACTTGGGCTTGCAGCGTGACTCTATGCTCACCATCTAAACGAACAACCAGCTCATGTGCGGTTGCGATGACTTTTCCACTTTTAAACGTTATGACCATGGGCTTCTCGGGTTACTTCTTTAAATACTGATTGCTTGTTCTAAGTACTGATTACTTCTTCTAAAGACAAAACCAGCGTACGACTGCCTAGTCTGTTATCGCTTATGTTTCTTAACGGCAATGGTTAAACGGCTGGTACAAACTAAGCGTTGACGCTCATCAGTGATATTGATCTGCCATACTTGAGTAGAGACGCCCAAGTGAATAGGCTCAGCAGTACCAATGACATGCCCTTCACGCATTGACCTTACGTGGTTCGCATTGATATCGAGCCCAACGCAATAATAGCCTTCTGGTACGCAGAAGTTTGCAGCCAATGAGCCAAGCGTTTCTGCTAGCACAACCGATGCGCCGCCATGAAGCATACCCAGTGGTTGGTGCGTAAAGTGACAAACCGGCATGGTTGCTACCAAAGAATTGTCATTTACTTCGGTGTAAACAATGTTGAGGTGTTCAATTAAGGTATTTTTTGAGGTCGCGTTGAAGGTATCTAGGTCAACGGGCTTTTTCCAAATACTCATATAGGTTCCTTAATTATTGATCTTGTTATCGCGTGCATAGCTTTTTTCTATATTACCGCTGTTAGTTATCTTACAGCCCTTAGCTATTACGCAAGTTGATGTTAACATGCATAAAAACCGAATACACAGAGGATATTGTATGACGTCATGGATGAAGTTTGCCTCGCTTCTCACACTTGCAGGCCTAACCGCGTGTAGCGCTTCTCCGACAGGCAGAAACCAATTGCTGCTTTTTTCAGATAAAGACATGTCTCAGCTTGGAGCACAATCTTTTGAACAAATGAAAAAAGAACAACCCATCAGCAAAGATGCCAAAACTAACGCTTATGTACAGTGCGTAGCGAACAGCATCACTCAATATATTCCTAAACAAGGTTTTAGTGAATGGGAAGTTGTTGTGTTTGATAGTGATCAAGTGAACGCATTCGCCCTACCTGGCGGAAAAATCGGTGTATACACAGGGTTACTCAAGGTTGCAGTCAATCAAGACCAACTCGCGACGGTTATCGGTCACGAAGTGGCACACGTTTTAGCGGACCACAGTAATGAGCGCCTTTCTCAGTCTCAAATCGCTAATACTGGCTTGTCTATTACTAATGTCGCGTTAGGTGCATCAGAGTACAAACAATATCAAGGTATGACGATGGCCGCGTTAGGATTAGGCGTTCAATATGGCGTTATTCTACCGTATGGGCGAACTCAAGAGTCTGAAGCCGATGTTGTTGGTTTAGAGTATATGGCTCAAGCAGGTTTCGATCCAAACCAAAGTGTCAACTTGTGGCAAAACATGGCGAAAGCATCAGGGGGTAATCAACCGCCAGAGTTGCTTTCTACGCACCCTTCCCACAGTACGCGTATTAAAGATCTACAAGCAACGATAAAAACGCTTCCTCAATCAGGTTCACCAAGACCAAATTGCAAAGCGTAATCTAAGTAAGAATCGCCTAGCTGGTGTAAATACAAAATGCCCTATCCATATTGGTTAGGGCATTTTCAGTTTCTTGCTAGCTAACAGTTCAAGTGCACTAAGCAGCTGGATAATTCCAACAACAGAAACTCACTCGTTAAGTACCAAGAATTTGTAATGGTAGGCTTAATAGCTGATCACCAGTAGATGCAAAATACCAGATAACACCAATCAAACTGCTCACTAAACCTACATACCAAACGAACGACACGACTTGCCCGTATTTGTCTAACGGTAACAAGTGACTGTGATGACGTCCTTTCCATTCAAACAGTATTTCAACACTGCCCATGATCAATAAGAAACCAAACAGGGTTAAATTCAACTGATAACTCAATACCACACCAGCAACGGCAGCCGCGACACAAAGTACAATGCCAAGCACACTGTTCATCGAGAAACTGATACTTTTAAGAACATGTCCGCCATCGAGAGGCAAAATCGGCAATAGATTGAACAGGTTTAATAGAGCATTAAATACTGCAAGGCCGGCAAAGAACATTTCGCCAGTCGCCCAATACAGCACCATAAATACTAACGACAATATCAGGCCGAACAATGGCCCCATGATTGAGATAACCACATCTTGCCAACGCGTATTAATCTTTTCATCGGATAACGCCAAGCCACCAAGAAATGGTATCAAATAGATCCCTTTGGTTTTCATGCCGAAGTATTTCATCGCTCTAATATGACCGTACTCATGGAACATTAAACAGGCGATTAAGGCCAAAGCGAACTGAATTGAAAACAACCATGAATAGGCCGCTAAACTCGCAGAAGCAAGTACGACCTTGATTAGCTTGGCGCTTTTAAGCGCTTTCATACCAAGCGACACCAACCCAATTAAGCTAAAACGCTTCTCTGGTTTAGGAGCGACAACAGGAGTTTGTTGTTCAATATCTTTGGTGTTTCGATTGCCTTCGGTAATGGTTTGCCCATTCACCGACGCTTTATACGTCATCTCAAACGGTTGCCACTGAACGGTCGATTCAACGTGACACTGCAACGTTTCTTCGCCAGCGCGTAGTGTAAATTCGTGTTTTCGGGCGTCTTCTTGGTCTGTGGTCGCATCTAATTGAGATACCAAAGTGTTATCCCAATACAACTGTTGCCACCCTGCCATTGATCCTTCTAAACGAAGCGGTTTTCCAAGAAACTCTATCGCGAGTAATTCCAAACTTAAAATTCCAATTTAATGACTTCTAACGAGTGTCGATATTATGCCGATTTAGCGAATGGTGGTAAACAGAAACAAAGTTGTTACATATTGAGCTATTGAACACTATTTATACCGCAACGATGCATAAACACTCTGGTCACACCTCCAACCACGAATAAATTATTGATTATACTTATATTATCGATGTTAAAGTGCCGCCCCTTTAAAACATAACCTCACAAAATAACAACTCTTTCTTTGACTTTATATAAAACATGAATTTAACATGCTATTTACATTAGAGCTTCAACACCAAAAATGCTCAGTGTGTTTTCAAACCATAATAACGAAATTCGATGCCCTAGGAGGGTCAAGGATGAAAACAATACAACGCTCTCTCGTTTCACTTTCAGTACTATTTGCATGTAACTCACTTGCGGCTGGTTTCCAAGTTGCTGAGCATTCTGCCTCAGGTCTTGGTCGCGCATTCTCAGGTGAAGGCGCTGTAGCCGATAACGCGAGTGTACTAGCGAGAAACCCCGCCGCAATGACCCTATTTGATACAGCCCAATTTTCAGGCGCGGTTTCTATCGTTGATCCAGAGGTTAACGTTTACGACGTTGACGCTAACGAGCATTCAAAAGATGTTGCTCCATTACAAGTCGTGCCAGCCGCATATTACATCAGCCCAATCAACGAAAAATGGGCTTGGGGTATCGGTATGTTCACCAATTATGGTGTTGCTACGGATTACCCTGATGACATCTCGGCAGGTGATATGGCTGGTGATACGTCGCTCTTATCTGTAAATCTAAATCCAAATATTGCGTATCGCGTGAATGAATCATTTAGCGTTGGTGCAGGTTTAAACCTTGTGTATGCGGAAGCTGAACTTACTCGCCATAAAGGAGAGCTCGCTAACTTTGTTGGTGGAAATCCATCTGACAAACTTATAGGCATGACCGGTGAAACATTTGCCTATGGTTGGAATGTTGGCGCGATGTATGAGCTGAACGAAAACAATCGCTTTAGTATCGCTTACCGCTCTTCTGTTGATCTTGATTTCGATGACGGTGAATTTACCAGCTACGATTCAGGTAGAGCAACATCTCCCAAGGTTGATGGTCGTCTTCAAATCGAGCTTCCTTCTATTCTGGAGCTTTCAGCATTTCACCAACTTAACGAACAATGGGCAATTCACTACGGTTGGCAACAAACTGATTGGAGTACTTTTAAGGAGTTAAAAGCAACAAGTCCAGATTGTACTGACAACGGTGTAGCAGGTCAGTGCTTCTACAAACCTGAAAAATATGAAGACAACAATCGATATTCACTAGGCGCAACGTACCAACTAAACAGTAAGTGGACATTAAGAGCTGGTTACGCTTATGACGAACAAGCTGGTGAAGCAACTTTAAGCATTCCTGATAGTGATCGTATGTGGTATAGCGCTGGCTTCACTTATGTTTGGAGCGAAAATATGACTGTCGATGCAGGATTCGCACTTGTTGTAAGTGATGACGGTGAGTTCACTGAGACAAATGGCGCTCAGCAAGAAAGGACTTTCGAAGCAGAAGGTACCGCTTACCTTTCTTCAGTTCAGCTTAACTACACTTTTAACTAAATCAGGATCGTATCATGAAACGTAACTTTAAGATCTCTCTACTATGTTCAGCGATCCTGCTAGCAGGTTGTGGCGACAACACCGAAAGTTCGGTAACAAGTAACCAACAACTTGAAGCCTATCTAGAAACGTCTTTGGCAAGAGCGACAACTCAAAAAATGCTCTTGCAAGGTAGTAATGCATCAGTTCCTTTAAGCAATAACCTATTATTTGACTCTACAGATGGCACGTTAGCGATCCCAACAGGTGGCGACGATAGCATTTCTAACCCAAAAGCAGCATTAAATTATGCCGATGGTTTTTCGACCAGCATGCCAATTTACATCGAGTTTGAAGGCGACGGTTTTGGTGATACTCCTGGAGTTGTTACTTCCGGAGTGACATTGTTGAAGCTTTCTAAAAAGCTAACAGACACGTCCACAGCGGCTCAAGTACCAACACCTGTTGCTAGCTCTGAATACACAGTTTACAAAGTAGGCTCAAACCTAGCAATTACACCTAATACTCCTTTTGATGAGAAGTCTGAATATTTGCTTGTTGTTACTGATGATGTTACAGATGTAAATGGTAACCCAGTAGGTACATCGCAAAGCTATGCGGCTCTCAAAACAGCCACTAAAACTTATTCAACCGGTGACTTAGCTAGTGCGCAAACTTTAATTAAAGGTCAAGAAGCTATAGCTGCGGCTGTTGGTGTTGATGCGGAAAAGATTGTGTATTCAGCTTGGTTTACTACAACTTCTGTTGGTGATGTTCTCGCCTCTACAGCATCGTTGATTGGTGGAATGATTGATGCTGGAGCCCCACTTTCGACTTATTGGAATGGTAGTGCAAACCCAAATAGTGTCGATCTGTCAAACGCTTATAATCTTAGCCTAGATTCTTCATCAACAGTTCCGTTTGCCACAGCAATCGCTGCAGATGCTGACTTTAAAAAATATCTTGCCGATGACGATGCAACAGAAAATGCCACTTTGATTGGAGGCATAAATCTCCTTTACTCTAACGCTGGTATCAGCACTACGTCGGTAAACGTGACTAAAGGTACTGTTCAACTCCCATATTTCTTGGAAACCGATCCAACTAAGTTCTCTACAACGCCATTTGCATCAGCATTGGACAGTTTAGCGGTTATCAAAAGCGCACTAACGGATAGCTCTACAAGTTCTTTCGTTGGTGGAGAGTTGGTTAAATTAGGATTAGACCCAACAAACCTTAGCGCAGCTGATGTCACGACTTTAATGGGAAAAACACTCACAAAGGACGCAAGTGGAACAGCTCTAGATAGTGAACGTCTTGTCACTCAATATTCACCAATACCACAAATTAAATCACTCGAAGCTGTTGATGTGCTTTTGTTTACACCCACAACTGGCACGCCTTCAGGTGTAGTCATTTATCAGCACGGTATTACCTCTGTAAAAGAAAACGCGTATGCATTTGCGGCTAATTTAACGGCTGAAGGTCTTGCTGTCATTGCAATTGACCACCCTATTCATGGGTCTCGTTCACTTGCCGGAGGTGCTATTTCAACTAACGATAATGCTCTGTACTACTTGAATTTAAGTGCTTTGCCTGTTGCCCGTGACAATATTCGTCAAAGTGCGCTTGATGTAATAGGTCTTCGTATGGCACTTGAAAAAGTGGGTAATGACTTTACTGGTACACCATTAGCCGGAGTTGATGTAAAAGACACAACCGTTAAGTTTATGGGCCACTCATTGGGTGGCATTACCGGATTTACTTCTGTTGCGACATCAGAAATTGCTGGCACACATAAATTTAGCTCGGCGGTATATGCTAATTCAGGTGGTCACATAGCCGAATTATTGTTTGCTTCTGAAACGTTTGGTCCTGAAATCAAACACAATCTGGCTAAACAGTTGAATGCAACGTATCGGGATTCAGTGGCTTCAGCTTGTACTACGGACGACATTGAAGATGGCGATTGCTATACCGCTTTTGCTACTGGAAACCCAACCAGCGCCGCAGCAATTGAAACTGAATTAGTTGCATTTAAAGTCGCCGCTCAAACCCTTATTGACACGGTCGATCCACATTCACTAGCAAACACTGAGGACCTGTCATCATTTAGTTCTAGCTATCCAACGTTGTTGATCCAGTCGCAAAACGACGAAACTGTACCAAACAATGGTAATGATGATAACGATAAACCATTGTCTTACACGGCTTCGTTTGTTGGTTCTGAAGGATTAGATTCAACTTTAGGGTTGGATGACTCTACAAAAGCTAGCACTTCAACTGGAAACCGAGTGTTTGTTCAGTATAACGAAACGACTAAGCACTCTACGATCATCGGACCGCAAGCAGACCTTTCTGATGCCACTCATACCCTATCAATGAGAGCTCAAGTAGCTGATTTCTTAGAATCGGATAGCCTTGATGCAGCAGCACCGGATGCTTTATTGGAATAACTAAGACTTTAGCTTATTCACTAAACCAAATGCCAGCCTAACCGCTGGCATTTTTGTCTCTGTCGTTCGAACAAGTCCCCTAGTTAACCGTTTGCATAAAACTTTAAAACACAAATGGTTGATCTCAGCTAAAATTAATCAAGACAGAATACCGTACGACCTCTTTCTTTATTGTAAATAAAGTGGATAATAGCCCCGTAATTTAATACCTAATAAATGTGAGTCCATTATGTCTTCTGAAGCTACTATGCTAGAACGCTGCCAATCTAAATGTGAACTATGTGGTTCTGATTCTTCTCTTACTGCATACGCAGTGCCGCCACACAGCCACGTAACAGTGGATCACGGCATCATGGTATGTGACAAATGTCTTGGTGAGATTGACGATCCTAAAGATATCAACCACTGGCGTTGTCTGACTGACAGCATGTGGAGCCAGGAAGCGCCAGTTCAAGTAACGGCATGGCGTCAACTTACTCGTCTGAACACAGAAAGCTGGGCTCAGGACGCGCTAGACATGATGTACCTTGAAGAAGAAACATCAGTTTGGGCACAAATCGGCATGTCTGCTGATGACAAGCCTCTTGATGTGAATGGCGTTGAACTTAAGAAAGGTGACGACGTAACAGTAATCAAAGACCTGCCAATCAAAGGTACTAACCAAGTGATTAAGCAAGGTACTGTTATTCGTGGTATCAGCGTTGGTGACGATCCTAAGCTTGTTTCTGGTAAAACAAACGGCGGTCAATCAATGTACGTAATCGCTGAGTTCTGCCGTAAGAAGTAATCTTACTGTAAGAAAGTGATAGAAAACGAAAAGGCGCTAATTAGCGCCTTTTTTCTTGGAAAAATTTAACCTATTCCGTTGTTCTAGAAACCACTGCCTACGTTAAAGTAGATAGCGCGTTCTTCATGGCTTTGCGCATAATCCATCCCAAGGTGCAAACCGTAACGTCTCGCGATTTGGTATCGAAAGCCGACACCTCCGGCATTGACGGTACTGTCGTGGCTTATGCCGTTATCTTGCTTTGCAACCCCTGAACCGTAAAACCCAGACACCTTCCAAC
>NZ_JBGONQ010000013.1:0-95470 GCF_041439145.1 Vibrio sp. 1F255
AACATTACGTTAGACGGAATTTACGCTGAGCTTAGTGCTTAAGGTTCTGTCTATGAGGGGTAGTTGTAAGTTGAAGTGGTTATTATTAAAGATGAATAAATTTAGTCAAATGGCGTGCGAGAGATATAAAGTATTTAAGCCTGTTGTTATAGATAGGCTTCTGAATTTATACAGTAAGTTGTTATACGAAAATCATCATAGCTATACTTTTCGCAATCAAGAAGTTGCTGCTTGTGTTATATGCCTAACAAAAAAAAGATTTTGGCTTATCATGTTTTCGTTGTTTCCTACAGTTTTTATGTCCAGCGAAAGTCTTCAATATCCTTTGGTTTCATTGTATATATCAATAAATGCAGCAGGTATTTTTTATATTGTTTTTAATTTGTATCCAGAGGTAAAGCAGAACTTTCGGTCGGCTAAACAGGCGTATCTATTAATCTCAAACATCCGAAAACGTAGAGCTTGGCTGTACAGTGAGTTTTTTGATGTGAATTTCTTTACAGAAGCAAATCGATTCCTTTCAAAAGAGAAATTTTCTGAAATAATTGAAATGCTAAGAAAAGCAAATGGTTATAGGACAGAATCCTGTGGGAATAACGGAAAATCAGTTTATTATACGCTCACTCCTCCGTTAGCCATAGCTATCAAGAACAGGGAAATAAATGTTATCGGTTACGATGTGCAAACGCTACAGGATGCTTGTGTCCATATAGCGAGAGACAATCTCAAAGATATTAAAAAGCTTAAAGAAATTCCGAACATTTCAGCTTTGGCGTTATACGATGCGATAAGTTATCTAGAACGTGAAATGGAACTAATTTTGCCTAGAGCGTTAACGGGATTATATGAAAATGACCTTGTTTCATACTTTCTCTATGCACCAGATAAACTTAATTATTACGCTCAAAAAGAGTTGCCGTACTATGTAGGAGGTCGGTTTGACTTGAAATTTGAAGCAACAAAAGAAGAGTCAATGCTAGCACGAGAGCTTTCAACGAAATGTTTCGCACGCACCTAACAATCGCATCAACACGATTTACTACACTCGGCATCTCAGGTTGTCGGGTGTTTCTCGTTTTAAGGTGTCAATTTTTAAGTACAATTGCATAGTAGTAAACGTGTTATGCAGGCGTTGCATTATTGGAGAAATACTTGAAGAAAATATCAATAATCGAAGGCTGCTCATTGTTTATAGCGGCAATGGCAATGATAGCGACATTTTGGCAAGCAGATATTTCAGAAGAGCACAATCGTAGAAGTGTCGTTCCGTATATTGTTGTGGAACAACCAGAATTGAATGAGGATGGGAGCGTTTCCTTAGCTATTCGTAATGATGGGTTAGGACCTGCAATTATCACTGGCATCGACTTTCATTTTAATGATGACATGCTAACTCAACGAAATGAACTGAATTGGAAACAAGTAGCTTCAACGTTTGAAAAATCGACAGGTCATAGTACGAAAGATTATCCAGTAATGTTTTATGGTATGACGGGAAAAATTATCCTTTCTGCTGGAGAAGAGTTTGTATTGTTGTCCATTGATGAGAAGCATGTGAGTAACGATAGTGTTGGTTTTGCAGCGAGTTACTTTAACTACTTAAAGCCATCATTTTGTTACCGCTCTATATATGGTGATCTGTTCTTTACTAAAACCTCCAACGTGGAACGTCAAAAAGGCTCTTGTAATTTAGATGGTTCGGTGAATATTTTTGGTTCAGATATTAGATTTAAAGCTCCGTGGGATAAAGCTTTAAGTCACTCTGATATCTTTGGAGAATAATGCTAACTGTTTAAGACAGATTCCCAACGCATGGCATTTTTTATTCCATCGTTGGGTTTTGTGTTTACGGTGGTATGGTTAGGTTTCGTGGTGGCGTTGCTCACTACTTAACGCGGCTATAACACAAAATCAGGCTATTGCTCAAAATTGCTATTTGAACTATTATTTGTACATTAAATTGTACCATAGGGAGTTCAACATGAGCCGCATCCATTTTGATCAAGATATTCAGCCTTTGTCTGAATTTCGTGCTGGCGTGACGTCATTTATTAAACAGATTAACGAAACTCGCAGACCACTAGTTATCACACAACGTGGTAAGGGTGTTGCGGTTGTCCTTGATGTTGCAGAATATGAAGCAATGCAAGAGAAGATCGAGTTACTGGAAGAAATGCGTACTGCTGAAGCACAATTAGCTTCAGGTTTAGGTGTTTCCAATGAAGACGCTCGTGCTCAAGTATTGGGGCGCATTAAGAAATGAAAGTAGTCTGGTCACCACTAGCATTACAAAAGTTAGGTGATGCAGCCGAGTTTATTTCACTGGATAATCCAGTGGCGGCAGAAAACTGGGTTAATGAGGTTTTTGATAAAACTGATTTACTCTCAAGTATGCCTGACATGGGGCGAATGGTTCCTGAGCTGCCTCATACCAATTACCGTGAAATTTTGTTTGGTCACTATCGCATCATATATAGCCTTAGCCATGAAATTCGCGTCCTCACAGTACGAAATTGTCGTCAGATACTAACGGAAAGTGACGTGTAGCAATTGTGTTATAACAAGCAATTTAAGAGGGATTCACAACGCTTGGCACTTTTGCTCCTACTTCAACTTAAGTGTTTATGGCACAATGCGTTAGGTTTGGGTGGAGGCGTTGTTCACCCCTTAATTGGGCTAGTTGCCCAGAGGAAGTAATCAATCCATTGGGAACTTTTGTTTCTGGTGGAGTACGCGCATAATTCGGATAATGTCGCCTTCGATCCAATAGGAGACGATCATTGAAATCTCAGGAATTATAAGTAATTGCCCACGAATGCCGTCTCTCTGTACACCCATTAGAGGCTGCTCAAGCAAGTTTTCTACTTTTGTTTCAATGAGGTTGTCAGCGTTTTCTGCCGCATCAGGGTTGAAGTCATAGATAAACTCAAAGATCCTTTCACGATCATTGAGTGATTCTTCTTCCCATAAAATCATTGCTTACCTCGATTACGTATTCTGGCTTTGCGTTCTTCCATTCGAGATTTAGCAGTTTGGTGTTCAACGAAAACGGATTCTCCTGAGTCAAACTTCTCAAATGCTAGGTTTACTTGTTCAGTTAGCCATGCATCGTGAGATAATGTCTGTCTTTGTTGCTCAGCGAGTTGCTCAGTAAGCTCACGGCAAGCACCACTCAGTGTGCGACCTTGGCTCTCAGCCATCTGTTGAGCTAGGCGTTTTGTTTCTTCATCAACACGAAATTGAATTCTAGTGTCCATGATGTATTCCTTTATTGGTGTGTGTACAAATGTTAGCACTCACCTTTGAGATGGGCAACTGACAAGCTACTATGGCGCCAATAACTAACTTTTGGTGCTATGTTTCATCGCACATAGTCCCATATCTCATCAACCATTGCAGAACGTTAAATGATAGGTCACCACAATCTGTAGAGGAAAGTGCATTGAAGTTAACCAATAAACTCGTACGTTACCCGCACATTGATGTTGATCGTGCGTTTGAAAAAGAAGCTGAATTATTGCAGCAAATTCAGGCGGGTGAGATTGGGCAAGCCTTAATGTTGTGGCAAGCAAAAGCGCCGACACTTGTTTTGCCCGCAGGTAAAAAGTGGCCTGTGACCGTAGAGTCTAGAAAACAACTCGCGGCACAAGGTTGGCAACTCACCTCACGTAAAACAGGCGGCGCTCCCGTTCCCCAACTGCCGGGGATCATTAACTTATCGCACATTTACCATTGGCCTCGTGATGAAGCCTACAACATCCAAAAAGCGTATCTACATCTGTGCAATGTCTTAACCCTGTTTTTTAAAGAACTGGGCATCGATGTGGATGTACACGCGACTCCCGGTTCTTATTGTGATGGTGACTACAACCTCAATATCAATAAACAAAAAATAGTGGGCACGGCGCAGCGTGTTTTGCTTAAACAAGGGGGCGGCCAAATCGTACTTTCGCAAGCTTGTATCTTGTTGGATGTCGACCTAGAGAACATCGTTGCACCCGTAAATTTTTATAATCAAGTTTGTGGCAATCCAACCGTGGTGGACGCGCAAGTTCATACTCCGTTGTCCGCACATCTGACAACTCTACCCAACGTAGACTCACTCTTTCAGCAGTTAAGCCAAGCTTTCATCAAGCATGCGTGATACCAACCTTTCGTTAACGCCATGCTAATTTGTCGGATGGGTTGAACTTAAGGCGGTGAGAACTTTATAATGTTACTTGTAACATAATAAAGAGTTCAAATAGTTATGACAGAACAGCAGAAGAAAACTCGAACCACACTTCAAGATGTTGCAGACAAAGTGGGGGTCACAAAGATGACCGTCTCTCGTTACATGCGCAATCCCGATTCAGTCGCAGCCAAAACTCGCGTTAAAATTGCAGCGGTTATTGAAGAGATGGGATACATCGAAAACAAAGCGCCAGCTATGCTCTCTAAATCGTCGAGTAAAGCGATCGGTATCTTGCTCCCTTCGTTATCAAACCAAATCTTTGCCGCGTTTGTTCAAGGTATCGAAACGGTTACTAAAGAGAATGGCTACGAGACGTTGCTTGCTCACTTTAGCTATGATGCTGTGGAAGAAGAGGAAAAGATTGCTTCGCTGCTTTCGTATCAAGTTGATGGGTTGATATTGACGGAAAGCCACCACACCCCCCGCACGTTACAGATGATCAAGAATTCAGGTGTTTCTGTTGTTGAAACGATGGAACTCCCAACCAATCCGATCGATATGGTTGTTGGCTTGGACCATATTGATGCTTCTTACCATGTCGTGAAGCGAATGATTGAAGCTGGTAAACGCTCTATTGCTTACTTTGGCGCTCGATTGGATGCGCGAACCAAGTTGCGTTTGCAAGGCTATGACAAAGCGATGTATGAGGCTGGATTAGAGCCTAAACACGTGTTGACTGAACAGCACTCTAACTTCTCTTTGGCTGAAGATCTGCTTGATCGCGCTCTTGCGGATTACCCAGATCTAGATGGCGTGTTCTGCACCAATGATGACATCGCGATAGGTACCTTGCTCATTGCCCAGCAACGTGGAATCCAAGTGCCGCAACAGCTATCTGTGGTGGGCTATAACGCGTTAGATATTGGTCAAACCATACGCCCAAAACTGACTAGCGTGGATACGCCACGTTATGAAATAGGTAAGAAAAGTGCCGAGCTACTGCTTGCCCGATTGAAAGGTGAGCCAGTCACGGAAACGGTAGTGGATATGGGCTATCGCATCACGGATGGCGAAAGCGTTTAACCAAGTATCGTGGAAACGGAAAGGGGCATCGAAATGATGCCCCTTTTGCTTTTACATTTAAGCGATGACACAGTTAGACGATAAAACTCGCCCCTTGTTCTGCACTCGAAACGCTTTGGCGCATCACGCTAAATAGGTTGCGCCCCATGGTTTGCTGGTTAGCGTCTACCTCAAACACCTTCGCTTGGCGAGACTGCATGTCGTTGAGGTTATTGAGTTCGCCACTCGCGCAATCTAAGCGCAGGATATCGCCTTCGCAAACAAGCCCAATAGTTCCTCCTCGAATAGCCTCTGGTGAGACATGAATCGCGGATGGGATCTTTCCTGAGGCTCCGGAAAGACGACCATCGGTAACCAGAGCTACTTTGAAACCTTGTTTCTGTATATTGCCTAGAATCGGCATAAGCTTGTGCAGTTCAGGCATACCGTTCGCAGCTGGGCCATTGTTTATTACCACAACAATGCAATCTTTGTTGAGTTCACCTCGTTGATACGCGGCTTCTACCTTATGTTGGCAATCAAAAACTGCCGCAGGTGCTTCTATTACACGTTGCTCTTCTGCAACCGCTGACACTTTAATCACTGCGTTGCCAAGGTTCCCTGAAAGGACTCGCGTTCCGCCTGTGCTTTGGAATACCTGTTCTTGGCCTGCAATTACCTCTGCATCTGCCGACTGTTTGCACTTTTTCCACGTTAGCTTTCCATTTTCAAGTTCTGGAATACTCATTTGATCTTCAAACGAGCCAAAGGTAGGTGTGACATCTCGGTGCAGTAAGTTGGCTTGATCTAAACGGCGTAACAGCGCGGGAACTCCTCCTGCCGCTTGGAACGCATTCATATCTGCTGGGCCGTTGGGATAAACTCGAGCAAGTAAAGGCACCACATCGGATAGATCGCTGATGTCTTGCCAAGTCAGAATAAATCCTGCTGCGCGTGCTACCGCGACCATGTGAATGCTGTGGTTGGTACTGCCACCTGATGCGAGTAGGGCAACAATGCCATTGATTAAGCTTTTAGCGGTAAAGACTTCAGAAAGTGGGCGGAAGTTTGCGGCTTGTGGTGTCATTGAAGCAATTTCAATGGCGGCATGCTGAGTGAGTGATGCGCGCAATTCAGAGTCAGGGTGAATAAACGCTGAGCCCGGAA
The DNA here is from genome assembly GCF_041439145.1 of Vibrio sp. 1F255. NCBI lineage: Bacteria > Pseudomonadati > Pseudomonadota > Gammaproteobacteria > Vibrionales > Vibrionaceae > Vibrio > Vibrio sp. 1F255. Next base: position 6,404 of record NZ_JBGONQ010000013.1, read on the forward strand.
GCATCAGCCCCATCGCTTCAAATACCAGCTGATTGGTATTGGCTGTGCCGTAAAAAGTGCAGGTGCCCGCTGAGTGATAAGCGTTGCACTCCATGTCCAGCAAGGCACTTTTTCCTACCTTGCCAGCCGCGTACTCTTGGCGAATGTGTACTTTCTCATCATTGCTGATGCCCGTTGCCATCAAGCCTGCCGGAACAAAGGCAGTTGGTAGATGCGCAAAAGAGAGCGCGCCCATCAGTTGTCCTGGAGCTATCTTGTCGCAAATGCCAAGCAATAGGGTTGAATCAAACACGTTGTGACTCAGTGAAAGAGCGGTCGATTGAGCAATCAAGTCCCTTGAAAACAAAGACATATCCATGCCTGGTTGGCCTTGAGTTACCCCATCGCACATCGCGGGAACACAGCCCGCTACTTGAGAGGTGTGGCCGAACTTAGCTAACGCCTTTTTGATCTGATCTGGATAGTGTTGATACGGCTGGTGAGCGCTTAACATATCGTTGTAAGAGCTGATTAACGCCACATTGGATTTAGTGAGATCAAGAATCGAGCGTTTCTCATCGGAGCAAGAAGCTGCGACAGCATGAGCCAAGTTGCCGCAAGAAAGCCCTTTACCACCTTTGCCATCAGAGGCTTGGTGTTGGGTTCGGTTTAGAAACGCTTCATGAGTCTCTTTGCTTCGTTCAATTAATCGTTGAGTCACCGCTTGGATGGTTGGAAGGGTCATGCTGTTTCTGCCTCATCAGTCATTGAAAGCACAATCGCAGCACAGTCCACAACGTCATCAATATCGCCATCAATGCTGATGACAACCGTATCTGGCTCGTGATCGGGTCTTTCTAATGTTTCGAACTGGCTTTTAATCATGTTCTCTTTCATGAAGTGGCCTTGGCGCTGACGCATTCGATGCAAGATCAGGTCAATGTTGCCATCTAAAAAGAGAAAGGTGAGGTTTTTGTTCCCTTCGCGAATTTGGTCGCGGTACTTCTTCTTCAACGCAGAACACACAATAATGCCGTGCTCATTTTTACTTTCTAGGCTGTACGCTGCATCACGAACGCGTTCCAGCCATGGAATGCGATCATCATCATTAAGAGGTTGGCCTGACGCCATTTTTTGAATGTTTGCTCGAGGATGAAGGTCGTCACCATCAATGAACTTACGCCCAAGTTTTTTTGCCAACTGCTCGCCTATCGTGCTTTTCCCACAAGCACTGACACCCATGACGATGACACTACTACCAGCCATAACTCAATCCTCTTAACAAATTTGCGCGTGATCTCAATTTTGAACATCGCTTGTAAATATGGCTTTATCTTATAAGCGTTACCGGTAACATGTTACCGGTAACTTAAGGAAGTGTGATGAAGGACACAAAACAACAATTCACAACAATTCACAACAATTGTGATTGTTTTTGCATCCTACTGACGGAAAATTAGTCACATCTCACTATATTCGCGTTTAAAAATCACTGGAAAGAGATCTTTGGGGGATAAAATGGCCAACGATTACCGCGCAATTGCGAAATCTGTTGTTGAGCATCTTGGGGGCAAGACAAATGTGGCTGCCCTAACACACTGTATGACTCGACTACGATTCGTTTTACACAGCCAAGATGGCGTCGATATTAACAAGCTAAAAGCACTGAAAGGTGTGATGGGTGTTGTTGATAATGGAGACAAAGTACAAGTTATCATTGGTAACGAGGTATCGTATGCATACAAAGAAGTGATGGCGCTTTGTGAGCTATCCACTGTATCTGAGTCAGAGGTTCCTGCTAAAAAAGAGAAGCTAACGGCTAAGTCAATTGGTGCGAAAATGTTGGACGCACTGGTTGGTACCATGTCGCCTCTTATCCCAGCAATCATTGGCGCTTCAATGGTCAAACTGCTCGCCATGGTACTTGAGATGCTGGGCTGGGTTGAGCCAAATGCACCTACCTTGATTATCTTGAAAGCGATTGGCGATGGCGCCTTCTTCTTCCTACCGGTTATGGTTGCCGCTTCCGCATCGATCAAATTCAAGACTAATATGTCTCTTTCCATTGCGATTGCCGGTGTCTTAATCCACCCGAACTTTATGGAATTGATGGCGCAAGCAGCAGAAGGCAAGCACGTTGATTTCTTCGGTATCCCAATCACGTCAGTGAAATACACCTACACGGTTATTCCTGTACTTGTGATGACTTGGGCTCTTTCTTACATAGAACGTTGGGTAGATAGCATTACCCCTGCTGTGACTAAAAACTTCCTGAAACCTATGCTTATCGTATTGATTGCAGCTCCGGTTGCTATCGTACTTATCGGTCCATTTGGTATTTGGGTTGGTACTGCACTTTCAGCGCTTGTTTACACAATTCATGACACATTAGGTTGGTTGTCGGTTGCTATCATGGGCGCACTGTGGCCTCTACTTGTTCTTACTGGTATGCACCGTGTATTTACTCCAACGATTATTCAAACCATTGCTGAGACGGGTCGTGAAGGTATGGTTATGCCTTCAGAAATCGGTGCCAACCTCGGTATGGGTGGTGCGTGTCTGGCTGTTGCTTACAAAACCAAAAACAGCGCACTAAAGCAGACATCATTAGCCGCAGGTGCTTCAGCTATCTTCGCCGGTATCTCTGAGCCTGCATTGTACGGCGTGCTTGTTCGTCTGAAACGTCCACTTATCGCAACAATGATTACTGGTTTTATCGTAGGTGCATTAGCGGGCATGGGTGGCCTTGCGAGTCACTCGATGGCAGCACCAAGCTTGTTTACGAGTGTTCAGTTCTTCGATGTGAATGACCCAATGAGTATCGTTTGGGTGTTCGGTCTGATCGCATTGTCTATTGTTCTGTCATTTGTTCTAACCCTAGTTTTAGGCTTTGAAGATGTTCCAGAAGATGATGCCGATGAGAAAGCAACTTCAGAGTCAGCAAACAAAGAAGCTGGTAAGGCAGAAGACAAGCCGACAGTAGTGTCCGCGTCTTAATTAGAATTGATTAATTTATTCAGTCACCTTACTTCAGCGTAAGGTGACTTTTATTGTTTCCGAGGTATTCGATGTCAAACATTCAATTTCCCGAAGATTTCTTATGGGGCGGCGCTATTGCTGCAAACCAGTCTGAAGGCGCTCACTTAGCGGGTGGTAAAGGCCTAACAACCGTAGATATGATCCCTTATGGTGAGAACCGCATGCCAATTAAGCTTGGTCAGGTTGATAAGGTGACGCTCAGCGAAGACGAGTTCTACCCAAGCCATAACGCGATAGACTTTTATCACCGTTACAAAGAAGACATCGCCTTGCTGGCAGAGATGGGATTTAAAGTCTTCCGCGTATCCATCGCTTGGAGCCGAATCTTTCCAAAAGGTGACGAGCTAGAGCCGAACCAAGCTGGCTTAGATTTTTACCGTGATGTTTTTGAAGAGTGTAAGAAATACGGTATTGAGCCGCTCGTTACCTTGTGCCATTTCGATGTGCCTATGCACTTGGTCAACGAGTATGGTTCGTGGCGTAATCGTAAGATGATTGAGTTCTTTAGCCGTTACGCGAGAACCTGTTTCGAAAACTACAAAGGCTTGGTGAAATACTGGTTAACTTTCAACGAAATCAATATTTTACTAGCGAGCCCGTTTTCTGGTGCTGGATTGTTGTTTCAGGAAGGCGAAAATCACGATCAAGTGAAGTACCAAGCAGCTCACCATGAGCTAGTAGCAAGCGCTTTGGTAACCAAGATTGCCCATGAAGTTGATGAGCAAAACCAAGTGGGTTGTATGCTGGCGGGCGGTAACTTCTATCCATATTCATGTAAGCCAGAAGATGTGCTGATGGCTATGGAAAAAGACCGCGAGAACCTGTTCTTTATCGATGTTCAATCGCGTGGTTACTACCCATCTTATGCTCAAAAAGTGTTTGATAACAAAGGTGTGGTGCTTGAAACACAAGATGAAGATTTCGAGATTCTAAAGAACACCGTCGATTTCATTTCTTTCAGTTATTACGCTTCACGCTGTGCTTCCGCTGATATGAATGCAGGAAATACGAGTGCAGCGAACGTCGTTAAGTCCATCAAAAACCCTCATCTTCCAGCAAGTGATTGGGGCTGGGTCATTGACCCTACAGGTCTTCGAATTACGATGAACACACTCTATGACCGTTACCAGAAACCACTTTTCTTGGTAGAAAATGGCTTAGGTGCTCGTGATACCTTGGATGACAATGGAGAAGTGAACGATGATTACCGCATTGATTACCTTCGTCAGCACATTGTTGCGATGCATGAAGCAATGGAAGACGGTGTACCATTGATGGGTTACACACCTTGGGGTTGTATCGATCTTGTTGCGGCGTCGACCGGAGAGATGAGCAAGCGCTATGGGTTTATCTACGTGGACAGAGACAACCTAGGCAATGGTACGTTAAATCGTATTCCTAAAAAGTCATTCCACTGGTACAAAAAAGTGATCGCAAGCAACGGCAGCGACTTGGCTTAATTTGTCTGTTTGATAATGAGAGAAATGAACAATGAAAACAATTGAACAGCGACTCAGAGATATTCGCATCGTTCCGGTGATCGCCATTAATGACGTTGCTCAGGCTGTGCCGCTTGCGAAAGTACTGGTTGAAAATGGCTTGCCTTGTGCTGAAGTGACATTTCGTACAGAAGCGGCAGCAGAGTCGATTCGTTTGATGCGTGAAGCTTACCCTGAGTTACTGATTGGCGCAGGTACTGTGCTGACTACAGAGCAGGTGGATACTGCCATTAATGCGGGTGTTGATTTCATTGTCAGCCCAGGTTTGAATCCAACCACAGTCAAATACTGTCAGCAAAGAGGGGTTACGATTGTTCCTGGAGTGAGTAACCCAAGCTTGGTTGAACAAGCAATGGAAATGGGGCTTAAGACACTAAAGTTCTTCCCTGCCGAGCCATCTGGCGGTGTCGCAATGTTGAAAGCGTTGACGGCTGTTTACCCGGTTAACTTTATGCCTACAGGCGGTGTAAGCCCAGCGAACGTTGAGTCTTACTTAGCACTGAAATCAGTCGTTGCCTGCGGTGGAACTTGGATGGTACCGACAGACAAAATGGACAAGGGTGATTGGGATGGAATCGCAGAATTAGTCCGAGCGGTCGGCTCCAGATAGTTCGATAGAGAGATACATAGCTAGAAAATGAAAGGGCCAGCTGACACTGGCCCTTTTTGTGGCTGCTTCAAACGATGTAGAGGTTACTCGTTACCAAGCAAAGGTTTTAATGACGTTTTGCTTAGTGATTGGGTTATGCGCGATGTCTTGATTTATCTTATCAAGAAACGGCTTACGAGCCTGAGGCAACATGCCACGCATTGGTGAGATGTTATTGCCGTGGTCACCCCAGTAGTAGCAATCGAAATCTTCTAGGTTTTCGAGCAAGTATTTTTCTTCTTCCAGAATCTGCAATGGCGTTGGTAAAACAAACTCGCCACGATTTACTTCTTTTTCCAATACCGATCCCGGTTGAACGGCTAAAGCCATCGGTGCAATCGCATCTGGCTGCATGATGTTCAACAAGCTGGTGGTATTAATCGCATGCTCTGTAGAACGCTCTTTGCCGCCAAGGCCAAAGATGAAAGAAGCCAGTACCTTGATGTCTGCTTCACGGGCTAGGTTCATTCCTTCAATCGCATGCTCACGCGTCATGCGCTTTTGAATGCGTTCAAGCAAAATTGGGTCACCGGACTCCAAGCCTGAATAGGCCATGCTTAAACCTGCCGACTTAATCTCTTTTAATTCAGACAAGCTCTTACGACGGAAGTCATTGAACCCTGAATACAGAGAGATGTTCTTGATCTCTGGGAAGGTGATCTTGATGTAATCCAGAATCGAAATCAGCATCTCGGTTCTAATCGCCATCACATTACCATCGACCAAAAAGATAGATTCAACATGCGGGTAGATTTTTCTCGCCGCATCAATATCTTCAAAGATGTCTTTGATGTCTCTTACTTTGAAACGCTTATCATCAAACATCGTGCAGAAGGTACACTGGTTATTACTGCACCCCAATGTTGTCTGGATGAGTACGCTCTCTGCTTCCATCCAAGGACGATAAACTTTACCTTCAAAACGCATAAATGCTCCTCGGCCGTAGCCTGTGTTGTTTCGACGGGGGCAAGTTTAGCAATCTGCATCTTGGGTGATAATTGGGCAAAGCGGGGAATCAGTATTAAAGAAATCTTAATAATCGAAAGAGCGCGCAGTTCTTTGTCTGTATAGATAGAACTGCGGCTTGGATTGTGTGTGGTGGTGGGGGGGGAGTGTTAGTGGTCGTTTTTTACTAATGAATGATCAGTGCGTAACGCACAGCTTTTCTTCGAGTAATTGATTAAGCACTGTCACCAGCTTGTGGTTCTTAGTGTTGTCTAATGCGTCGGCGTGCGGGTCTTTGAACAACCCAGAATCATTATCAAAATATTGACCAGAAGCGTTGGCAAACTCATCACTGAGCGCAGCACGACAAAGAATATCGGCTCCAATCGCAAGGTCGTTGCCATCAACGCCATAAGCATCTTTCACTAATTTACTACCAAGGAAAGAAGCTGGGTTTACAGGGATAATTGCGGTGCCTTTGTCTAAAAGAGTATTGGCTAATTCGATGGACCACATCGTTAGCGCCAGCTTACTTTGCGCGTAAACCGGACCATCAAGTTCGCCCGCATTCGGACTGATTAATGCATCTAGATCTACGGGTGCTTGGGCTGCTGAAGATAGGTTGACGATACGACCTGTCGCATCAAAAAGAGGAAGCAGCTTTTGTGTCAGTAGATACGGCGCAATGGTGTTTACGACAAAACGCACATCAAGATTGTCTGGAGTGGTGATGTCCGACACTTTATACACACCTGCGTTGTTAATGAGTATATCGAGTCGTTTGTGATCGCTTTTGATTTGGGTTGCGAGCGCCTCAACTTCAGAGAGCGTCGATAGGTCTGCGATGTAGCTTTCGATGATTGCATTCTTAGACAGGCGAGACAGAGCGGTCACGACTTTATTGACCTTAGCTGGGTTGCGGCCATGAATTAGAACATGGTGCCCTTGCTGCGTTAGTGCTTTTGCGGTCTCTAAACCAATGCCATCCGTGGCACCTGTGATCAGAATTATTTTTTGCATATTCCGTCCTTCAAAAAATAGTTTGAACAACGTTGTTATAACAAAGATTAATGACACATAGTTGCATTTGGCTCACAAGCTGAAGACTCAAATGTGAGTCTATGGGGCAAATAATGACCATTTTAACACTTGGTGGTTAACCGTTGGCGTTTAACGATTAAGTAAGACAATGGGTCAGTTTGTGACTGACCCAAATTAAGAGAAGTGACCGAGTTATTTGATGTCTTGAACGTTCATAACCAGAGTTTCCCAGCTACGTTGGTTTTCCATATCGTGCTCTAGGCCTTGCTCATCGGCAATTTGGTAGCGCTTAACCGCAGGGGTTTTGCTCGTAGCTTGATACAACCAATAAGCTTCCGCTTTGAGTGCTTCGGCTTCGTCAGCATCAAAGTCTCTTGCCCTTGAACATTCACAGTACCGAAGTCAAAAGTGACGGTAAGAATTCCATCCTCGGCTTGAGCTTTAAACGTTGTATAACCTTGATATACCATTTCCATATTCCTTCTGAGAGATTTCATTTCAGCCTATTCAGTGTGAATGCGACCTAAATTCAGGCTAACGAGGAATGTTCGAACCAACAATTAACCATTAAACGAAACACTATTAACGAATTATTAAGAGTGTTGATGAGTTTAGTAATTTCATTTTATTCAATATCTTAGCTTCTTGTTCTAGCGTTGAAGGTATCTTGCTAATTCGATTGTCAACGAAATCTAAAAACTCATTCCTTGTCTGGCGCTCTTATCCTTTTCATTTAGCTTCGTATACTGCTCAACTAGGTAATTAGCCCCAAGGTACAGACAAGAGTGAACCGACTTATGCAGATGAGATCCGCGACTTTGAAAACCATTATTGAGAAAACGCTGCCACTGACGCTGGGTGTGTTTGCGATCATGATGGTTCAATTGGTCGATTCGATCTTTATTGGTCAGCTAGGGGTGAATGAATTGGCGGTTCACGGTATCACCTTGCCATTTCAAGCAGCGTTTACCGGGGTTCAAGTGGGCATCGGTGTGGCGGCAACGTCCATTATTTCTCAAGCGGTAGGGGCAAAAGAACAACGTAAATCTACTTCAATTGCGACGCTGTCGGTTGGATTTGGAGTGTTGGTGATTGCTTTGATCTGCATAGGGCTGATTGTTTTTAGCGATTCTGTTTTTGCGTCGTTTGTGAATGATGTCTCTGACGCTCAATACCAATCCATGCTGTCTATTTTTAATGTGTACTGGCCACTGTGGTTGTTCAGTGCATTGATGGTGGCGGTGCTTTATCTGGCCACCTGCGTTTATCGTGCCAATGGCGATACCAAAACAACCGGAAGCATGTTCTTGGCTGCTAGCGTGATTAACCTAATTCTCGACCCTATTCTGATCTTTGGATTGGATATGGGCATCGCAGGGGCGGCGATCGCATCGAGCATTGGCTACGCTTTCGGCGCAATCTACATGCTAATCAAGTCTCGCGGCAAAGGTTGGTTTGGCTTCAATGGCGCGTGCAGTAACCGAATCAAAGGCTACAGTTTTGAGTTATTCAAGACGGTAATGCCAACCACTGCGAATCAGATATTACCTGCGGTCAGCGCGTTCTTCTCAATGCTATTGATTGCGAGAATCGGAACCGATGAGATGGCTTTTTGGAGCTTACTCGCCCGTGTTGAAAGTTTTATGCTGGTGTTTTCTCTTGCTCTGACGATGTCTATCCCGCCTATGATTGGTCGTTACCTAGGGGCGCAGCAGCGATGCAAAATCCCTGAGCTATTGAATACAACAGCGAAGTTCTTATTGGTTTTCCACACCGTGATGGCAACATTGTTGGCGCTGTTTAGTGGCTGGATTATTCCTGTTATCTCGGAAGAACAAAGCATACGCAGCTGGTTTGAAGTGACCTTGTTATTTATACCGTTCAGCTATGGGCCGCTTGGGCTTTGCATGTTGGTTGCGTCGGTCTTTAATGCCTTGGGTGTGCCGCGTAAAGCTTTGAATGTCTCTTTCCTACGCTTGTTTGTTTTCTACATTCCCGCTTTATGGATCGGCTCGATAACCGGAGACATGGTCAATGCGGTTATTGCTGCGACAGTCGCCAATGTTTTAGCGGGCGCTTTTGCATGGTTTAAGCTTAATGCCTATATTAAAACTCACATTATTCCCCGTGCCGCTGCGGCCAATAAGCAGCGTGTACTCAGCGCAGGCTAGCCATTATTGATGAACATTGAACATCTAAAATTGTTTGTGCGACTCGCGTCTACGCACAATATAGGTCAAGCAGGACAAGAGCTTGGGTTGTCACCTCCGGTAGCCAGTATTCATATCGGAAAACTCGAAGAGAGCCTAGGTGCTATCCGCGTCGATCACGGTGAAGCGGTAAGGGATGTATGTGTCGATGGCTTGGGCATTGCCATGTGCGCGAGTTGGATAGCATACAAGCAGCTCGCGGAAGGTTCGCTGGTTGAGGTGTTGCCGGATTACCCTTTAAAGGATGAGGCGGCTATCTGGGCGGTATACCCGAGTGCTCAGTTACTTGCACCAAAGGTGCGCGTATTTATCGATTACTTTGTTCAATATTATGGTTCACCTTCTTATTGGGATTGCGACGTAAACGGTCAAGCTGAGTAGCTATCAGCTTCAGTAAGAGTAGCGTTCAAGAAGCACTCATTGATAACAAATAAGAAAGCCCCGACCAAAAGGTAGGGGCTTGTTTTTATGTTCTTTATAGAACGTTTTTCTAGCTAACTGCTGTTGTTTTTATTTAGTGTATCTGGCGTTTAATGAGCGTGTACCGCTGAATCTTGGTATAGCTCTGCATCAACTTCTTCGCCTTTGTTTGGACGCGGTACAATCTCAAAAGAGGTGTCAGCTTCTGTCAGTGAAGACAGCAGTTTGTTAAGTGATGTCTTATCACCTTTCACGCCTGCTTGTCCGTCTTCTAACAGTTTTCCAAGGCTTGTTTTCTTAAGCACGATGTCAGACACGTCAGACTTATTGATGATCAGTGTTGTATCGGCGTCTTGCAGCTCTGATACTTGGATGTTGTTCAGGTTGCCGTTAGACATCTCAACGTAGTAGAACTCTTTTACATCAGGCAACTGAATATTCAATGTAAATGGTGTTTCTTGTGCTTTTAGCGAATCCACTTTTACGGCTAAGTAATCGAGTAGGTTTTCAATCGTCATGTTCGCTAACACATCCGGAGATGCAGTTTTCGGTGCGCCCGGTTGTGTGCCAATACGAAGCTCTTGAGCGCCGGTTAGGTAGATGTTTCTCCAACCTGCACCTTCTGATTGATAACCCAACTGCTCGTATGTATCTGCCAATAAGCCACGTGCAACTTTGTTCTCTGGCTCAGCTTGAATCACCTTATTCAGTGCTGTTGCAATGAAGCGGTATTCACCTTCTTGGAAATCTTGCTGCGCTTTTTCAATCACAGCGTCGCTGCCGCCCATGTACTCAACAAACTTCACTGACTCTGGCTTGATTGGTAGTGGGTTTAGGTTAGCTGGGTTCATGTCGAAGTAACCAAGATACATGTTGTACACAGCGCGAGCATTGTGAGAGTAAGTACCGTGGTAACCGTTGGTGTGCCAAGACTGTTGGATGCTGTCTGGCATGACCTTGTAAATCTCGTCACCGATGTCTTGCAGAACCACGCCGTTATTGGCTAAGCGAAGCGTTTGGTTATGAGTAAAACCGTAAGCGTCACGCTGCATTTTTAGGTAATCAGAGATCTCTTGTTCGCCCCAGATTGGCGATGAGTGAGACGCAAACAACACCTCTGTTTCTTCACCCCAAGTGATTAACATCTCGTTGATCTTCTTAGACCATTTCAAGCCGTCACGTACTTTAGCGCCACGCAGCGTGTACAGGTTGTGCATGCCTTGGTAGGTCAGTTCGCCAGTCCAAAGTGCTTTCATGCTTGGAATATACGTCACCATTTCAGAGGCCGCTTCGGTACCTGAAGCATCCATGAATTGCATTTCTAGGCCGTCAATAACCAGAGTTTCAATCTCTTCGTTATGGTTCAGCTCGTAGTCTGGCAGTACGTAAGTAATGCTACCGGTTGATAGGCCTTTCGACAGTGCAGCATCAACAATACCGTGCTCGTGTCGGTTCAGGGTTGCACCATACTGATAAGCGGTACGACGAGACATTGCATTACCCGCCAATACGTTTTCGTCGACGATCTCTTTAGTAATGTTTTTCGAACCGTACACTTTTACATCTGGGTATGCGTCTTTGATTGCTCTTGCGCCACCAAAGTGATCAGCGTGCGAGTGAGAGTAAATCATAGCAACGACGGGCAGTTCGCCGCCATCAGGCACATTGCTCTTGAAGAATTTGAGTGATTTAGCGGCCGCTTCTTTGGTAAGAAGAACGTCGTAAGCGATCCAACCGTTGTCACTACGAATGAAAGAGATAGACGCTAAGTCAGCACCTCGAACTTGGTAAACTTTACCCGGAACAACTTCATATAAGCCTTCTGCTGCTTGGTTCAATACCGCTTGGCGCCACAGTGAAGGGTTTACTGAATCTGGTGCTTGGTCTGCATTCGTCACACTTGGGTCGATAAAGTTAAAGCTATTGCGAATGATGTCGCCCGTCTCTTGGTCGAAGCTAGCAATAAGACCCTTGTTGTTATTGTCGAAAGCGCGAGTGTCGGCAAAGTTAAGTGTTTTTGCGAACTCTTGGTTTGCCTTAGTCGTCATCTCGGTTGCGCTTTTGCCACCTTGGTCGCCAATTTCGCTGAAGTGTGCGTGGTCATGGTTAGCTGCAACTGCAGGGAATGCGAGCGAGATAGCTAGGAACAGTGATGCATTTTTGAACGTGCGTGAAGTCGTCATAAGAGCCTCTTCATTTCAGAATTTTGTTTCGTTGAGGCGATTATAGGAATAAGACATATAGCAAAAAATAAAGTAAGCTTTATTTAATACATCACGATTGGCTATGTATTGAGTCATGCAATGGTTGGGGAACGAAGGCGAATCCTGACCTATGATTGATTAAGACCACATTGACAGGGAGAGTAACGGTGAGCGACGTGGAAAAGTTGGATTTAAATCTATTGAGCGTGTTCTTAGAAGTGTATCGATTAAAGTCGATCACGCTTGCATCAGAATCGCTTGGTATGACTCAGCCTGGGGTTAGCGGGGCATTGAAGCGATTGCAATCTCAGCTTGATACCGACCTGTTTATTCGTGAAGGGCGTGGGATTATTCCGACTAACGCTGCGGTGCAATTGGCAGACCGAGTAGAGCCTGCTCTAGAAGGGATAAGCAGCGCAGTAAGCACTTTAAAGACATTTGATAATCAGCAGCATCATGTGTTTCGTATCCTGGTGAATGAGATTGGATTAACCAAGCTTCAACCTCTCGTCGAGCAAGATGAGACGTTGGGCAATATCTCGATTGAATTCAATATGGTGCCGAACAACGAAGAAGAATTATTGCAAGGCTTGAGCATGCAACAAGCTGATTTAGCGATTGATATCCATTACCCGCAAGTTAACGGCTACATGAAGCAGCCGATGATTGAAGATGAGTTGGTGCTGATAGCTCGAAAGGGGCATCCGAGAATCAATGGCTCTGTGACGCAAGAGCAATATTACAACGAAAAGCATGTTACTTTTAGAATGCGTCGAACCCGTTTATACACGGCAGATTATTTTACCAAGTCGCCACTGAAACAGAGAAAAGTGAGTGCCGAGTGTGACTCGCTGATGACCATGTGTGTGCTGGTATCGGGCTCAGATTGTGTCGGCAGTACATCGCGTGATTTTGCCAATCAATTTTCCGAATCCTTCCAGCTTCAAGTCCTTGATCAGCCGTTTGAAATCTTACCTATGCAGCAATACATGATTTGGCATAAAAGAACCGATTTGAACCCTGCTCATCAGTGGCTGAGAAACAAGATTCAGCAATATATGGCTGATTAACGAGCCGCTCTTGCTGCTCGTTTCTGTTTGGCGCTCTCTATCATCTTAGAAGGCGTCATTCCTGTCACCAACATGGTGCCGGTGATAACCAGAATTGAACCAACAATCGTATTGATGCCAATTGCTTCATCTAAGAATAAGTTACCCCATAGAATACCAAATACCGGAATGATGAAGGTCACGGACAGGGCTGAAGGTGCGCCGAGTTCAGAGACGAGATTGAAGTAAAGTAGATACGCTAACCCAGTACATACCGCGCCTAATAAGACAACCGATGTAGTGATCGTAACGTCGGGTGTTTCTCTCATCGGAATAAAGAATACAAACGGCAAAACCAGCAATACCGCAGCCCACATGCTGCCATGAGCATTGTTGAATGCCTCAACTTTAGGGGCTTGTTTGGTATAGTTTGACGCTATTCCGTAGCTAAAGGCCGCCATCACTGCTGCAAAGATAGGAAGCATAGCCTCACGGCCAATGTTCATCGCATCCCAACCGACTAACACGCCAACTCCTGTTACCCCAATCCCAAGTCCCAATAGAACTTTCGCCTCGAGTGCTGTTTTGGTCCATATTGCACCAATGATTGCCGCCCATATTGGCGCGGTAGAGTTCAAGATGGCGAGTGTCGAGGCGTTAAGTGTCTGCGCGGCATAAGCGAAAAGCAAAAAAGGAAGTGTGGTGTTAAACAGGCCGAGAATGAAGAAGTGTTTTGCGTGATCATGAAAAGAGAGCTTCTTTTTTAAATAGAAAGAAACTAAAAGCAGAGTAAGTGCTGCAAACAGAACTCGCGCTTCAATTAAGACTGCGGGCCCTAATGGATTGGCGGCCATTCTCATGAAAAGAAACGAGCCTCCCCATATAGCCGCAAGTAGTATCAGTTTTAAAAAGCTCACAGTTTGAATCTCAGATTGTGTAAAACCTGACTATGGAGGAAAGATAACTATTACACAAACATAGATGCCAATACTGTGCAGTTATGGACATAAAATCGAGCCCGTTAATCAGGAACAATTTCGATGAATTTCGTTCTGTTTATTGTTCCTTATTTGATGAGTAATCTAGTGTTAGACATCAAACTTAGGCAAACAAAATGAAGATTGAACACATCGCAATTTGGACCAAACAACTCGAAGTACTGAAGCGATTTTATGAAGATTATTTCGGCGCGACATTGAACTCAAAATATCACAACCCAACTAAAGGGTTTTCTTCATACTTCCTCTCGTTTGATACGGGAAGTCGTTTAGAGATTATGGAAATGGACTCTGTCCCTGAATCGAAAGACGACATCTATGACCAGTTCACAGGCTTCATTCACATGGCGATATCATTAGGTTCGGAACAGGCGGTCGATCAACTGACTCAACACTTGGTCGAAGACGGCTATGAGCGCTTAGATGGCCCAAGAAGAACAGGCGATGGCTATTATGAGAGCTGTGTACTCGATCCGGATGGTAATCGTTTGGAACTTACCGTTTAATGTAGAGACTTAATTGAGTTACTCATCTACTAACGGAACTGAGGTATGACAATGATGAAGCTTGCTGTGACTTTCCTTTTTAGTCTTGGGCTTATGGGATGTGCTACCTCAGAACCGGTGTATGAGCAGGAGGCGGACTCAAAGCTTGAACCATCACAACCCATAGGTTACCTCGGTTTTAAAGCTCACCAAGAGTGGGCGATTCAATTCAATGATTGCACGGTCTACGATTTAATCGGTGCACAACCTTACCAGTGGTTTGATCGCACTTCAGCCTCTGTGAGCTGTTATACGTTTAAGCCAAACGATGCCATCGAGCCTTTATCTGTCTATGCCGACGCAAACTTCGACAGCAATAAGCTAGCCCCGATTAACCTATTTCAAGAGCTGCAGGTATCAGAGTCTGGCTGGGGCAAGTTTCCTGCCGTCTATGAGACCAACGGTACCAATTGGCTGAAAGTCAAAGAGGGTTGGATTCACCTCACACTAGCCGATCAGACACTCGTTCAGTTCTACCCTGGCACTCAAGACCAATCTGGCAAATCACTGCATGATCAGTATTTTGAACAGCATTGATCGTAATGCTGACTGTTGATTAGTCTTTAGATCGATCAAAAAAGATCTTTTAACTGTTGCTGAAACCGGTTTCAATCTGTATCTTTGCTTTTATTGAAATCGATTTCAGAGTTGTAATTGCAGCTCAAATTCTGATCTTTTTCACGAATAACTTGTAGTGAGTAATGGTATGAACAACGAATTTTCGAACGATTTTTTATGGGGCGGTGCAGTAGCAGCACATCAACTAGAAGGCGGCTGGGATGCGAATGGCAAGGGTGTGAGTGTCGTCGACGTATTAACAGCGGGTGCTCATGGTGTACAACGTCGAATTACCGATGGTGTGATTGATGGCGAAAACTACCCCAACCAAGTCGCAGTGGATTTCTACCATCGCTATAAAGAGGACATTAAGCTATTCGCTGAGATGGGCTTTAAGTGCTTTAGAACCAGTATCGCTTGGACGCGTATTTTCCCAAATGGCGATGAAGCCGAGCCGTGTGAAGCGGGTTTAGCGTTTTACGATGACTTGTTTGATGAGCTGTTGAAATACGACATTCAGCCTGTGGTAACGCTGAGCCATTTTGAAATGCCTTACCACTTAGCCAAAGAATACGGCGGTTGGATGAACCGTAAAGTGATCGACTTCTTCGTTAAGTACTCAACTACGGTGATGGAACGCTACCAGCACAAGGTGAAGTACTGGATGACGTTCAATGAGATAAATAACCAGATGAATACTTCGGCAGACATCTTCGGTTGGTTATGCTCTGGCGTGAAGTTCCCACAATGTGAAAAGCCGCAAGAGGCGATGTATCAAGCGGTTCACCACCAGTTTGTGGCAAGTGCTTTAGTGGTTAAGAAAGGTCACGAAATTAACCCAGATCTTCAAATCGGTGCAATGTGTGCGATGGTGCCTTTCTACCCTCGTTCTTCAAAGCCAGAAGACATCATGGTGGCACAGCAAGCGATGCGTGATCGTTACTTCTTCTCGGATGTGATGGTGCGTGGTCACTACCCAAATTACGCCAAGTGTGACTGGGCAATCAAAGGCTTCAACATTGAAATGCAGCCTGAAGATGAGCAAATCTTGAAAGAAGGTAAAGCGGATTACCTTGGCTTTAGCTACTACATGTCGAATACCTTGGATTCTTCTTCTCACCAATCGACTGAAGAAGCGATGGACGGCGGTCATGAAAACTCGGTCGATAACCCGTTTATCCAGTCTAGCGATTGGGGCTGGCCAATTGACCCAACAGGTTTGCGTTTCTGTTTAGCGTCTCTGTATGAACGTTATGAAGTGCCATTGTTCATCGTTGAGAACGGTTTTGGCGCGGTTGATACCATTGCAGAAGATGGCAGCATTAATGACGACTACCGTATCGCTTACCTTGGCGACCACATCAAAGAGATGAAAAAAGCCGTTGCGATTGATGGTGTTGATTTGATGGGTTATACCCCTTGGGGCTGTATCGATTTAGTGTCGTTCACCACCGGCGAGATGAAAAAACGTTACGGATTCATTTACGTAGATAAGCATAACGATCAATCTGGCTCACTAGAACGCAAGCGAAAAAAGTCGTTTGAGTGGTATAAAGGCGTGATTGCATCTAACGGTGCCACTATTTAGAATGCATTTCCCAGCGCAGTTATGTGAACTGTGAGCTGTCATTTTGCAATGAATTAGTCGGCCTATGTCGGCTAATTTTTTATAAAGGAAGAGAAGCCAATGGTAACCATGCTTGATGTCGCGAACCGCGCAGGCGTATCTAAATCGACCGTTTCTCGTGTCTTAAATGGCAAGAACATCGTGCGCCCAGATGTGGTGAAAAAGGTATTTGATGCGATTCAAGAAACAGGTTATCGACCGAACTTGTTGGCTCAGCAATTGGCGACCAAGAGGACCAATTTCATCGGCTTTGTAATCACCAATGAGTTGTTCAATGGCCCTTACTTTTCTTCCTTGATGTATCACGCGGCTTCTTATAGCGAAAAGTCGAATCACCAACTGGTGATCACCGATGGCAAACACAGCGCTGAAGACGAAATAAAGGCGATCAACTTCCTGCTGGATATGAAGTGCGCGGGCATCATCATCTACCCACAGTGCTTAACCGAAAGTGAGATTGCAAAGATCATCGAAAGCACTGACACACCGATTCTGGTACTCAACCGGGAAATGCCGTCGAAGCCTAATCATGCCATTACCACCGACCACTATCAGAGCGCTTGTTTGATGGTTGAACACATCATCGAGCAGGGTCATACCGATATTGCTGTGATTCGTGGTAAAGCCGGTTCTTCGACCGATGAGTTGCGTTACCAAGCCTATCAAGATGTGTTAACTAAGCAGGATATTGCATTAGATGAGTCCAAAGTTGTTCAAGGTGATTGGACGATGGAGAGCGGTTATCACGCGGCTCAGGCTTTGGCAAAAAGCAGAACCACATTCACTGCTATCTTGTCTGAAAACGATGATATGGCGATTGGTGCGATTAAGGCGTTAACCGAACTTGGGTACTCATTGCCTCAAGATGTTTCGATCGTCGGCTTTGATAACAGCAAAGTGGGGGCGTTTTTAACGCCAAGCTTAACGTCTGTGAGTGTACCATTAGAGCAAATGACGCAAAAGGCGATCCTGCAAATTGTCGGTGAAACAGAGCAAGCGACCACCATCAATACCACTGGTAGTTTGGTGTTACGTGATTCGATAGCGAAGCTAAATTAGCACTGTTCGAATTTCATATTTTACCTACAAAAAGTGACGAGCTGCGCATCTCTTAAACCAAGCTCAAACACTCCTTATTCACTGTTATTTAGATGTGCGATATTGCGTTTTTGGTCGATGAATTGACCACCATTAGTTAAGTAATGTGAAGCTAGATAAGTAATATGAAAATAGCTAATTGATGTGAGAACAGGTAAGTAACGTGAAAACAGAAAAACAAAAAATGCTAGCAGGTGAACCTTATCAGGCTTGGGATAAAGAGCTTTATGCAGCTCGTATCGAATGTCGCAAGGTGCTTCAAAAACTCAATAACAGTATTCCTGGCACATCTGAATGGGAAGCAGCAACGCAAGAGCTCATTCCGGACTGTGAAAATGCACATTTAGAACCTCCATTTCGTTGTGACTACGGCTCGAACATCAAGCTAGGCAAGAACTTCTACGCTAACTTTAACTGCGTGATTTTGGATGTGGCTGAAGTGACTATTGGCGATAATGTGCTGCTTGGTCCGAACGTTCAAATCCTGACTGCAGGTCACCCACTCGATGTGAAAGGCCGTGTAGAAGAAGGCGTTGAGTTTGGCACACCGATTAATGTTGGCAACAATGTTTGGCTTGGCGGTGGTGTAATTATCTGCCCCGGTGTCACCATTGGCGAAAACAGCGTGATTGGCGCGGGCAGTGTCGTAACCAAAGACATCCCAGCCAATGTGGTTGCAGTCGGTAATCCATGTAAAGTGCTGAAAGCGATCGATAACGAGTAATAATCAGATTGAATTGATAAAGCCCGAACCTAGGTTCGGGCTTTATTTTTTCTATTCTTGCTAGATGCTAGATGCTAGATGCTAGATGGAACAGCTTGTTGTGCTTGCTTCTTATCTAACGCACCACTGAATCGAGTCAGAACAAGAGCGATCAGAACGATCACAGCACCTACCCAAGGGGTGTTCATTAATCCAGATTTCGCGACAATCAAACCACCGCCCCATGAGCCCAATGCAATACCGACGTTGAAGGCGGCAATGTTCAACCCAGAAGCGACATCGACTGCGTCTGGTGTGTATTTCTCAGCCAGTTTCACAACATACACTTGTAGCCCCGGAACGTTACCGAATGCGAATGCACCCCAAACCAAAATGGTAGCAACAGCTGCGTAAGGGTTTACTGCGGTAAAGTTGAATACCACCAGTACTGCGGCTAAACCAGAGAAGATAACGGTCAGTGCTTTAATTGGGCCCATCTTGTCGGCCATTTTTCCGCCCCAGATGTTACCGACCGCCACTGACACACCGTAAACCAACATGATTAAGCTGATTGAGCTCGAATCAAATCCTGATACATTTTCCAGTATTGGAGCAAGGAACGTAAACGCTGTGAATGTGCCGCCATAACCTAGTGCTGTGATAGCGTAAACCAACAGTAAGCGTGGTTGAGTTAGAACCTTTAGTTGTGCCGAAATCTTCGCCGCTGGTGGTTGCTTAAGGTTGCTTGGAACCAAGATAGCGCTACCGATAAGAGCAATAAGACCAAGCAGAGCCACGATCAAGAAGGTCGCTTGCCAGCCAAAGGTTTGCCCGATATAAGTGCCCAGTGGTACGCCGGTTACCAATGCAACCGTTAAACCTGTAAACATGATCGCAATGGCACTGGCTGCTTTATCTTTTGAAACCAAACCTGTCGCGATGGTCGATCCAATCGAGAAGAACACGCCATGGGCAAGGCCAGTCAAAATTCGTGCGGCGATCAGCGTGTTATAACCCGGAGCTTGCCACGCCAATAAGTTACCAATGACAAACAATGCCATCACGGTCAGCAACACCGCCTTACGATTCCATTTGCCGGTTAATGCCGTTAATACTGGTGCGCCAATGGCAACGCCAAGCGCGTATAAACTGACTAATAGGCCTGCCGATGGCAGAGATACATTCAAGTCGCTCGCCATGGTAGGAATCAAGCCTACGATGACAAATTCTGTGGTTCCGATGGCAAAGGCGCTGAGCGTCAATGCAAGTAATGCTAATGGCATAATCATCTCTCTTACTGTTCTTTGTTAAATACCGAGCGCGATAAAATGGGGCAGCTTGTGACTGCAATAGGAGCGCTTCGTTTGATGGCGAGGATTATCTAGCAATATATATTTGTGATAAATGACGCTATTAACAAATAACCTTTGTGTTATTTGCAATAATTGGAGAGTTAACCGATCATTGGATTAAGCTGATGAGATCGAAAAGACACAGATGATTTGAGCTGTGATGAGCACAAGCGAGATGACATTAAACAAAATGAAGATAGCGAAGGAGCCTTATGTTAACCCGTTCAGATGATTTAGAAATGGTACTCACCGTTGTCGATGCTGGTGGTTTTTCTGCGGCGGCAGAGGCGCTGGATGTGCAGGTCGCCAAGGTATCTCGTTCGGTGAGTAAGGTTGAGTCGCAACTCGGCGTCTCAATATTCAACCGAACAACGAGACGCGTGGAATTGACGGAGGAAGGACGGCAGTTTGTCGATTCAGTCAGGGTGGGATTACAGATGATTCAGAGCGCGGAAGAAGAAATCGTGTCGCGCGGAGAGTTGCCAAAAGGTCGTTTAAGAGTCGATGCCGCCAGTCCATTCGTATTCCATCAGCTAGTGCCGTTGGTGCAGTCATTCAAAGAGGCTTACCCAGACATTGAGTTGGAACTCACTTCCAACGAAGGCTTCGTTGATCTTCTCGAAAAGAGAACTGATGTTGCGATTCGAATCGGTAAGTTGTCCGATTCAACACTGCACGCTCGCCCGTTAGGAAAAAGTTTACTCCATATTGTGGCGTCACCTGATTATCTCGCTAAGCGTGGGCTGCCCACCAAACCTGAAGATTTGAGTTCGCATCAAATTGTGGGGTTTGCGGGTAACAAAGTGCTTAACCATTGGCCTTTACCAAACCAAAGTGATGTCGCGCCTACTGTGACAGCCAGTAATGGTGAAACCGTGCGTCAACTAGTCTTAGCTGGAAATGGGATTGCTTGTTTATCGGGGTTTATGGTGCAGGAAGATATGGCAGCAGGTCGCCTAATCCCTATTCTGGAACAAGACAAACTTGCCAACACAGACCGAGAGCGAGTGAATGCGGTTTACTACAAGTCGTCATCGGTCTCTAAACGTATCTCGGCGTTTATCGACTTTATTCAGCCCCGTTTGAGCTTGTAGGGAAGGCTTGTGTAGGGACGATAAACGTTATGTAGCGTGAACAATGTTTTCGGTGTTGATCCTTACATGCCCCTTAGATGAACAACAGCTTTAGCGCTTACGTAAGTAATGCGTTTGCACAATCTCATATAAGTAAGTCGACACGCCTGTTAGTGTGAAATCAAGCGGTGAAACTAGATCTCTAAACAATGGTGAAGCATCACCCAGACCGAACTGAACTCACCATTGAAATGGTCGAAAAGCCGCTGAGTTTATACTGTTTGGCGCTCACTCAACTTAAGTGATCTGTAGGCCAATTTACCGACCTTTAAATTTATACTGGATAATTACCTATAAATTTCAGGCTTTAGCAGTAATAATCAATGAATAGATCGGAATAGCTTGTTCATTGAAAAGCTGTACGGAAAGTTTCTAAAGACGCATCGTGAAAAGGAAGTCAGATACATGCCTGTGCTCCAACGCATCAGTTTAACGTTAATCTTAATCGCCGTTTTAGGTGGGTGTTCTTCACTTCCTGAAGGCATCGATCATCCAACAGAACCGCCAACCTCTCCTGCACCTAGTTCTTTATCGGTTCTAACCAATGAATTTCAGCCTGAAGCTTTAGAGCAAGGCACCACTGCGGTTCGTCTGCAAGAGTCTGGTTGGGATGCCTTGGCACAGCGATTAGCGCTGGTCGAAAGTGCCGAGCACACCATCGACATTCAATATTACATCTGGAACTCTGACGAATCGGGCAGCTATCTCGCTAGCCGTTTATTAGCAGCGGCCGAGCGCGGTGTGAAGGTTCGCGTAATGCTGGATGATATCAACCTCAACGAACGTGAAGGGTTGCTGTCGGCACTGGATGCACACCCGAACGTCGAGATTCGTATCTTCAACCCAACACCAACACGCCGCGGTTTCAGTAAATGGCTGAGCTTTGTCGGCGACTTTTCTCGTTTAAATCGCCGTATGCACAATAAGTCGTTTACCGTCGATGGTACTTTGTCTGTGGTGGGTGGACGTAATATTGGTGATGAATACTTCGACCTTTCTGATGAAATCAATTTCCGAGACCGCGATGTATTAGTCATGGGCTCGGTAGTTAACACCATCCAAACCAGTTTTGTTGAATACTGGAACAGCCGTTGGTCTTACCCTGTCGATATGCTGGGTGATGACGAGCAACCTGATCTCTCGAAGATAGATAATATTGTCGTTCCGCATTATCAAAATTACCCGGAATTGCCACTAGATCGTAAGGCTGCTGATAGTTTGCTGAAAGAGGTGATTGGTGAGATGGCATGGGTGAATGCGCGTTTTGTTTACGATCAGCCTGTTCCTGATGATTCAGACAATACCGATGAACCGAAAGCGACCGCGATTCTTCTAGGTAAGTTAGCGAGTGAATCGAAACAAGAGATCTTATTGGAATCGGCTTACCTTGTATTCGATGATGGTCAGCTTGAAGAGTGGCAAGTGTTGAACAATAAGGGCGTTGAGATAAAAGCGCTAACTAACTCTATGGCCTCTAATGATCTGGTGACTAATCATTCTGCTTATGCGGGCAGACGTTACGATATGTTGGAGCATGGCATCGATCTGTTTGAGCTAAAACCAGAATCTAAGTTGTGTGAAGCATCGACTCAAGACGCGTCTAAATGTGCGCCTGAGACAGCCTATGGCTTGCACGCTAAATCAGTCGTATTCGACCGCAGCATCGCGAGCATCGGCTCATTTAACTTCAACTTGCGCTCTACCTACCTCAATACTGAATCGGTTTTGATCATCGAAAATAAAGAGATTGCTGAAACGTTAGCAGACACTATTGAGCAAGCAATGAGTGAAGATAATAGCTGGCGCTTGGAATTGGAAGACGGTGATGTGTATTGGTATTCAGGCGATCAACGTTGGGACAGCGAACCTGACACTGGTCAATGGGAACGAATGCAGTCAGGCTTCCTACAGTTGTTACCGATTGAGAAATATCTGTAAGCTAGCCGCCTCCGGATAAATAAAAATGTCAGCGTATATTACGCTGACATTTTTGTTTGTACTGCTGTTTGCTGTGGTTTGTTGCAAGCTCTTAACGGCTTAACGGCTTAACGGCTTAACGCTTGGTCAGCTGCTTGCTGTTCAAGTAAGGCAGGATATGCGGGCGAGATTCGCCAGACAGCTTTTGCGTGATCTGCTGTGACCAACTGCTCTGTTTTTGGTTGCTTGAACGGCTTGCGTAGTAGCTTTGCATCGAATCATCGTAGCTGGCAATGTCATCTAGGCTCAGCGGTTGGTATTGGTTTTCGTGCATCACCACGTGAGCTGGAAGGCGAGGCTTGACCTCTGGTTGCTGTGCCGGATGACCTAAGCACATCCCAAACAACACGGCGGTATGTTGTGGTAGTTCTAACAGTTCATCGACTTGTTGTGCGCTGTTACGCAGCCCGCCAATGTACACGCCACCTAAACCTAGAGACTCAGCAGCCAACATGCAGTTTTGCGCCATGATGCCAGAATCGACAGCGCCAATCAGGGTCAGTTCAGTAAAGTCGGTTTTCACTTCAGGGTTGATTTGAGCGTGGCGTTGATAGTCGATACAGAACACCAAAAACTCAGCCGCGTTCTCCACGTAAGCTTGATTGCCTGCGTATTCGGCTAGCAGTTTACGCTTCTCTTTGTTTGTCACTCTCACGATAGAAACAGCCTGCAGTAAGCTCGATGACGAAGCCGCGAGACCAGCCTGAATAATCACATCAAGTTGTGCTTTTTCAATCGGTTGATTTGTATATTGACGAATGGAGCGGTGCCCCAGAATAGTTTCAATCGTGCTGTTCATAACTCTCAGACAGTCCTTGTGATGATGGCGTAGAGAATCACAATAACGACAATTACCATGAGCGTAAAGGGCATTAGAGCCTTTCTGGTTGACATATTTCAGCAGCGTCAGCCCAGTTTTTGAGATTCTATTTATAATCGATTAATGCCAGCTGCTATGCCGCTGGCATTTTATTATTGAGTGAAACTTGCTTCGAAATAGGCACCAAATGCTCAGAACGGTCGGATAAAATAGGGCATACTGGACTCAATATATAAACCCAAGAAAGTAACCACGCGCATGAA
Source organism: Vibrio sp. 1F255 (assembly GCF_041439145.1). Lineage (NCBI taxonomy): Bacteria > Pseudomonadati > Pseudomonadota > Gammaproteobacteria > Vibrionales > Vibrionaceae > Vibrio > Vibrio sp. 1F255. The sequence continues at coordinate 30,513 of NZ_JBGONQ010000013.1, forward strand.
TCCAATCTGCCTCAACGACCCTTTTTTTCTTCCTAATGGCCAAGTGATCAAAAATCGCCTGTTCAAATCGGCAATGAGTGAACAGCTAGGTGATAAACAGCATAACCCTAAGCAAGGTTTAGTCACGCTCTATCAGCGTTGGGCTCAAGGAGGAATTGGTCTATCCATAACGGGTAACGTGATGGTCGATAGAGGCGCGCTTGGTGAACCTAAAAACGTTGTGTTGGATGAACAAAGTGACTTAAGCGTATTTCGTGAGTGGGCGAAGGCTGGAGCACAAAATGGTTCGCAGATATGGATGCAATTGAACCACCCAGGAAAGCAAATCCCTAAATTCTTATGTGATAGCCCGGTTGCTCCTTCGGCTATCTCTTTAGAGCGTGGATTAGAGAAAGGCTTCAATACGCCACGAGCTCTGACTGAGACGGAAATAATCGCAATCATTGATAAATTTGCGCTGAGTGCAAAGCTATCAAAACAAGCGGGTTTTACCGGTGTGCAGATCCACGGTGCTCATGGTTATCTCGTGAGTCAGTTTTTGTCTTCAAGACATAATCAACGCCAAGACAAATGGGGTGGCTCACTCGAAAACAGACTTCGTTTTGTGCTTGAGGTTTATCGCGCGATTCGAAAAGAGGTCGGTGAAGATTTCCCTGTCGGAATTAAGCTTAACAGCGCCGACTTCATGAAAGGTGGCTTCACTGAAGAAGAGTCAATGCAGGTTGTACAAACTCTGAGTGATAACGGTATCGACCTGATTGAGATCTCTGGCGGCACCTATGAAAGTCCATCAATGATGGGTTCAAAGAGCAAAGCTGAATCAATCAAGTCCAGCACAGTAAAACGTGAAGCGTATTTTATGGATTACATGGTTAAGGCGAGAAAACTCGTGAGTACACCGCTGGTGGTCACGGGTGGTTTTCGAACCGCGCAAGCAATGAATGAAGCATTAAACACCTCGGCGACCGATTTTATTGGTATTGCGCGAACAATGGCGGTTGATCCTGATTTCCCTAACAAGTTAATTGAAAACCCTAGCCACGGCATGCCATTAACGGTGCCAACCACAGGAAAACCCGCATTAGACAAAGTGGCGATGGTCGGGCTGGTTTGGTATGAACATCAAATGTGGCGCATTGCCTCTGGCAAGAATGCTGACCCTAAACTTAGCGCATTAAGCGTGGTGGTAAAAACAATTCTCAGCGCTGGCTGGCACGCTTTCAAAAAGCGCAGAGTGTAAGCAGTCATGGATTGATAAAGCAGAACTTTGAGGAATTGAAGTTCTGCTTTTTTGTTTGTCTCCTTTTAAGTTCTCGATAAATACATCGCAGAGCACCCTCAGCCAGCTTAGCTGTGGTACTAATCTAATACCAACATGAGCATTGGTTATAGTGTTCATAAGTGGCAAATCAGAGTAGACCAACTAGGATGAATTGAATTAAACCCTACAATTAATTCAACAACATGGTAGTTGCTATGAAGAAAATAACCCTCTTATCTGTCGCGATCTTATCCAGTCTCTCTTTCTCATCTTTTGCTAAAGATTGTGATCCCAACTTGCTGCCTTCTTGGAAGGACAGCGAGAGTAAATCCGCTATCGTCGACTTTGTTGGGCAAGCCACTAAAGCTGAGTCTGATACGTTCGTGGCAATTGAAGATCGCATTGCCGTGTTCGATAACGACGGTACGCTTTGGTCGGAAAAGCCTTATTACTTCCAATTAGCCTTTGCACTAGATCGTGTAAAAGAGATGGCGCCTGATCACCCTGAATGGAAAACCGAAGCACCGTTTAAGTTTGTACTCGAAGATGATATTGAGAGCGTTCTGGGCAGCGGTGAAGAAGGGCTATTGAAAATCATCATGGCGACACATTCTGGTATGACTGTTGAGCAATACCAGCAAGACGTTGAGCAATGGCTGACGGTAGCAAAAGATAAACGTTTCAACAAAGCCTACACAGACCTTACTTATCAGCCAATGAAAGAGATGCTGACTTACCTGCAAGAGCATGACTTTAAGACTTATATTGTGTCGGGCGGAGGCGTTGATTTCATGAGAGCGTGGGCTCCACAAGCTTATAATATTCCTACAGAGCAAATCATCGGTAGCGCGCTTAAATACAACTACAGCTACAACGATGGTAAGCCAACCGTTACTAAAGACTCGTCCATTTTGACCATTGATGACAAAGCCGGAAAGGTCACTAACATTCAGCATATTATCGGCAAGAAACCTATTCTAGCGGTCGGCAACTCAGACGGTGACCAAGCGATGATGCAATGGGCTACGAGCCAACCCAACTCAATGGCGATGATTGTTCATCACACTGATGCTGAGCGCGAGTGGCAGTACGATCGTGAGTCTCACGTTGGCAAGCTTGATAAAGCGCTAGATGAGGCGAATTCCAGAGAGGATTGGACACTGATCGACATGAAATCAGATTGGTGTGAGGTGTACTAACGCCAAGTATACCCTTGGTCAAAACTTCAAAGGCTCGGATTTTAAATTCGAGCCTTTTTTGTGAGCGGAGGTTTTGGGAATGAACGGTTTGAAAGCAATCGTTTGAAAGGAATAAGGTGTTATGGGTTCGCTTTAAGCAAGAACGTACTATAAATTTTCAATGCATGACGGTTTAATCGAGTTAGTCGGAAATTAAAGGAATAGCAAAATGAAAACGATCGGTTTGCTCGGCGGTATGAGTTGGGAGTCGACAGTGAGCTACTACAAATCCATCAACGAGGGCGTTAAAGCCACACTCGGCGGGCTCAATTCTGCAAAGGTTTGTATGTACAGCGTGAACTTCGATGAGATAGAAAAGCTTCAACATCAAGGTCGCTGGGCTGAGACGGCGGATATCTTATCGGACGCGGCTTTATCGGTAGAGAAAGCCGGAGCGGACTTCATCCTGATCTGTACCAATACCATGCATAAGGTCGTTCCTGAGATCGAAGAGAAGATCACGATTCCTATCTTGCACATCGCTGATACCACAGCGCAGAAGTTGCTGGAACAAGGAGTGAAGAAAGTCGGATTACTCGGCACGGCTTTCACGATGGAACAAGATTTCTATAAAGGCCGCCTGACTAACAAATTCGGTATCGATGTGGTGATTCCTGATGAGAGTGACCGAGAGAAAGTCCACAACATCATTTATCAAGAGCTGTGTCGAGGCCAAGTAAAAGAAGAATCTCGAGATGTATACCGTCAAATCATTGAGAAGCTAGGCCAACAAGGTGCAGAAGCCGTTATTCTGGGCTGTACTGAAATCGCCCTCCTGATTCAGCAGCAACACACTGATGTTCCCTTGTTTGATACCACAGCCATTCATGCAGAAGCGGCTGTACGTTTGGCGACGAGTGACTAACTTCTAGTTCTTATTCTTAGTTCCATAGCTGTCCTATTTTCGCTCTTGTACGATTTTCATTCGTTGAAGTGAAAGTTTTTTGTACAAAAGCAGGTCGTTAGTTAAAGAAGCGATGCTTTGTTCATTAACCAAGGCCTTATCGGTAGGTAAGGTTTTAGTTAATGACTGAGGTATCCGCGCTTTTAAACACTATGCTTTAGTCATGACCGAAAGAGGATTTATTATGAAATGGCTTATCTTATCTGTAACGCTGTTATTCGTGGCAGGATGCCAATCAACAGGCTCTGAAACATCTTCACATGATCAAATGAATAAAGTAGATACAAGCGGGTGCAGTAGCTAATCTCTTTGTAGAAACATTTTTCAGCTGCTTCGATAACGATTGTTAACTCTACTTGTATATAGATCTACCTTATAAAGCCTTGTGTTCTTACAAGGCTTTCTTCTATGTAAAGCATCTTATTTTTTTAGGTGGATGTTGTAAATTTGTGAATCTGAACTGTCTATATTCTAGGCTGTGTACTGGATCTCATTTGTTATTTGAGTCCCTTGCTAAGGTAAATAATGAATGTGTACTACCAATCACTTTACTCAACTTAAGAGGTTTCTATGCTAGGTGAAAATCACTCTCTTGTTCACGAATTTCCTGAAATGAAAGACAAAATTGCTGAGCTTGCTAAAACTGACGATGGCTTTGCAGAAGATATGAAGACATACGACAACCTTGATAAAGAGATTCGTAAACTAGAGCTGAAAGATTCACCCATTGATGACGGCTCGATGCACCAATTGAAACATGATCGTTCTGAGCTTAAAGATTCACTGCATGCTCGTTTAACTGGCTAGTGAGTTGGCAATTTTGCTGACTAGCTAAATGGCGAATTACAGACTTAGACAAAAACTCCTTCGGGAGTTTTTTTTCGTTTTGGCTCAATCACTTCTTCACAATTCAACTGAGTTAATACGTTGTATTGTTATGTTAATGACGCATAATGAGGGTTACTGGTACACGATTTTTAAGATTTTATTGGTAATCTCATGAATATTGAACACCTCAAATTGTTTGTTCGTTTAGCTTCCACACATAACATCAGCATGGCTGGGCAAGAGCTTGGTTTGTCTCCTGCTGTTGCAAGCTCGCACATCAGTAAACTGGAAGACAATTTAGGCGTTCGCTTGGTCCACCGAACCACTCGTAAGGTCTCTTTAACCGAAGAGGGGGAAGCATTCTTACCTCATGCTGAAGAAGTGTTATCGAGCGTGGATGCTGCCAAATCGGCGGTCGGTGTGGGTTGTGATTCTCCAACCGGAACGTTGCGAGTTACCGCATCTGCGTCTTTTGGACGTTTGCATCTTGTTCCTGCCTTACCTGGATTCTTAGAGCGCTACTCTGGGTTAAAAGTCGATCTCAGGCTATCAGATTCGATGGTGGATGTTGTTGAGGGTGGCTTTGATATCGCGATTCGTATCTCGGAGCTGAAAGACTCGACTCTGATTGCCCGAAAACTTGCGACAGACAAGCGTATTGTGTGTGCATCGCCTGATTACTTAATCAAATATGGTAAGCCAACCACACCTCGAGATCTTAACGATCATCAATGTATTAGCTTAATTGGTTTAGAAAACTGGACCTTCAATGCTGAAAGCGGGCCTAAGACGATTAAGGCATCTGGGTCGTTCAGGGCAGATAACGGGGAAGCACTGCGTGACGCAGCCTCAGGTGGTATGGGGATCACGGTGACATCGAATTGGTGTGCCTATGAACAACTGAAAAGCGGTCAGCTGGTTCAAATATTAGAAGATTACCCATTAACATCAGAGCCTGCAATTTGGGCTGTGTACCCAAGTACAAGGTTACTTGCACCAAAGGTGAGAGCCTTCATTGACTACTTCTCTGAATATTATGGTAATCCGCCGTATTGGGAGAAAACATAGAGACAAACGTTATTAAAGCGCTGACATGGTGAGCGTTTTTAAATGTGTTGTTTCGTTGAGATAAAGAATAGCAACCTTTTGTGAAGTTGATAATCAACCGGATTAATAAAACACTATTTAGTTTTTGTTGAAAATAGAGGTGTGAATAAAGTCTCAGGCTGAGCGGAATAGTAGACAATAAAAAAGCTTAGCGTGGGGAGCGCTAAGCTTTGTCATTATTTATATTCAGGAGCGGATGGTTTTGCTAGAAGAACTAACCGACTTGAGAAAAGTTCACCACAGTGCTTTCAAGATTCTCTTTTAAGTAGCTAGAAACTGCATGCTGCTCTGTTTCACTTAAGTACAGGCCAAGCTTGGTTCTGCGCCACAAGATGTCTTCGTCAGTCATCGCCATCTCTTCATTGATCAAGTAATCGATCTCAGCTTGATAAACGCCGTGTGCTTCGCTTGAGAATTGGGTACCAAGATCAGCTTCGCTCGTTGCACCTTCCAGCAGCTTCCAAGTGTAAGTACCAAATTGAGTCACATAACGTAGTAACAGTGCTTCTGATATCCAAGGGTACTTGGTGTGGATCATCTTAGCGAGCTGTTCTCTGCTGCAGCTGAAGTTACCGCCTGGAAGCGTGTTGTTGGCTGTCCAAGGCGCACCCATATTGGTTAGGTGTGGTTCTAACTTCTTAAGTGCTGCTTCGCCTAGCTTACGATAAGTGGTCAACTTGCCACCGAAGATCGAAAGCAGTGGTGCTTGATCAAGTTCTGCGTCTAATTCGAGCGTGTAGTCACGAGTGATCGCTTGCGGTGAATCAGATTCATCGTCACAAAGCGGTCTTACGCCACTGTATGTCCAAACCACATCTTCACGACCCAGCTGTTTAACAAAGTGTTGGTTAACAATATCAATCAAGTAATCCACTTCGACATCATCAATTGCGACGTTGCGTGGGTCGCCTTTGTATTCAAGGTCGGTAGTACCGATGATCGAGAATTTATCTAGGTAAGGGATCATGAACACAATGCGATTGTCTTTGTTTTGCAGAATGTACGCTTGTGGTTCGTCGTGAATGCGTGGCACAACAATGTGCGAGCCTTTGATCAGACGAATATTACGAGGCGAAGCCTGCTCTAATCCATCATCAAAGAACTGCTTAACCCAAGGGCCAGCAGCGTTAACCAGCGCTTTCGCTTTACGTTCAAAGCGTTGGTTTGTCATCACATCAAGGATCGTTACATGCCAAATACCACCTTCGCGGTGCGCTTTTTCAACACGGCAGTAGTTACGTACTTCTGCGTTATTTTCTTTTGCTGCCAACACGTTGAGCAATACCATACGAGCATCATCAACCCAGCAATCTGAGTATTCGAAGCCTGTCTTCATTTCTGGTTTCAGTAGCCCTGATTTTGCTAGGTTGACTGTCTTACTTCCAGGAAGAGTGGTGCGCTTACCCAAGTTATCGTAAAGGAATAGGCCACAGCGAATCATCCAAGCTGGGCGTAAAAATGGTCGATGAGGTAAACGGAAACGCATTGGCTGAGCAACGTGAGGCGCTTTTCTTAACAAGACTTCACGTTCAGCGAGTGCTTCCGAAACCAAACGAAATTCGTAATGTTCAAGGTAGCGTAGGCCACCGTGGATAAGCTTTGAGCTAGCAGAAGACGTCGCAGACGCGAAATCATTTGCTTCGTATAAGCCAACGTTTAGACCACGACCTGCTGCATCTGCCGCGATGCCTGCACCATTGATGCCGCCGCCAATCACGATCAAGTCTAAAGTGGAAGATGTACTGTTGTTTGAATTATTTTGTTGAGCACTCATGGTTTTGACCTCTTTCTGAGCGAACGAGCATTTTAGAACATAATTGAATCCTATATGAACTTTCGTTTGCGGTCATTTATTATTTTCGTTTATGCGCGTTTTATGTGATTTGGGCATAAAAAAACCTCTGCTTATGAAAGCAGAGGTTCAAATAAGACTAATTCGAGCATAGAAGCGACAGTGACAGCGAGCAAGTTTTACTTTATTAACTTTTCTATAAAGAATGGTGATTCATTTAAGAAAGTGGCGTCACTGAGCTCTTATGTTTAGTTATTCGCTCATAGGACGAGCGGTATCGATCACTTCTAATGGTATTGCCGAATCTTTAAGGATGTTGAGAATCTCTTCCGGTGGCTGCTTATTAGTAAACACCATGTGGGCCTGAGAGATATTGCCGAGCTTAACCATCGCGTTACGACCAAACTTAGTGTGGTCGACGGCTAAGAAGATGCTGCGACTGTTTTCGATGATGGCTTGTTTTACACGAACTTCGTGGTAATCAAAATCGAGCAGTGAGCCATCAAAGTCGATGCCGCTGATGCCTAAGATGCCGAAATCGAGGCGGAACTGCTTTACAAAGTCGAGTGTCGCTTCGCCAACAATACCGCCATCGCGGTTACGTACTTCACCGCCCGCCAAGATAACCTTGATCTCTGGGTTCGGAAGAAGGATGCTGGCAACGTTAATGTTGTTGGTGACGACTCTTAGCTGTTTGTGATTTTTATTGAGTGCACGTGCCACTGATTCTGGCGTGGTGCCGATATCAACGAACAGGGTTGCACCATCTGGGATGTGCTTAACCAGTTCGTCGGCGATCACGTCTTTTTCGTTGAAGTTAAGCGCTTTACGCGTGTTATAAGAGGTGTTTTCCGAGCTTAAAGGAATGGTTGCACCACCATGATAGCGACGAATTTTGTTTCTATCGGCAAGTTCATTGAGGTCTCGTCTGATGGTTTGTGGGCTGACATCGAACTTTTCAACGAGCTCTTCGGTGCTCACATATCCTTGTGTTTTTACCAGATCTACAATCTGCTGGTGTCTTGGTATCTGCTTCACTTAACTTACCACTCCCTGCGCGCAAAGGGCTCTAGCGCGTCAAAATCGAAAATATAAACTCACGCTATTGTGCTCGAATTGATGAAAAGAGAGAAGTAATGATGGTAAGGAATCATGTCTAAACCGCAAAAACGCTGGTCAAAAAGTGGAATTTGAGCCTGAAACGCAAAAAAGAGCACAAAATAGTGCTCTTTTTAGTTTCGTTTGCTGAGGTTCGAGCAATCTAATCGATGAGGCTGCTCGAGTTCCTAGGTCAACGATTAATGATTAACGATGAGCTGAATACTCAGTATTACTCTTCGTCGTCATCGTGCAGTTCAGACCAAACCTGTGCACACTTGATTGCACGCTTCCAGCCTTTGTAACGGCGGTTACGTTTCTCTTCGTCGTGGTGCGGCATGAAGGTGCGGTTAAGAACGGCTTTGTCTTGAAGCTCGTCAATGCTGTCCCAGAAACCAACCGCTAGGCCAGCAAGGTATGCTGCTCCCAGAGCGGTAACTTCAGTTACTTCAGGACGGTGAACTTCTGTATCTAGCACGTCTGATTGGAATTGCATTAGGAAGTTGTTCGCTACTGCGCCGCCATCAACACGTAGGTTTGCTAGCTTGATGCCAGAGTCCGCTTGCATCGCATCCAATACGTCACGAGTTTGGTAAGCAATACCTTCCAGTGTTGCACGAATGATGTGGTTAGAGTTAACACCACGAGTCAGGCCAACAATCGTACCGCGAGCGTAAGCATCCCAGTATGGTGCGCCTAAACCAGTAAACGCAGGGACTACGTAAACGCCGTTTGAAGAATCTACTTTGGTTGCGAAGTACTCAGAGTCTTCTGCGCCAGCCAGTAGCTTCATTTCATCACGTAACCATTGGATAGATGCGCCACCCATGAATACCGCACCTTCAAGTGCATAAGCTGGTTCGCCTGTAGGACCACATGCTAATGTCGTTAATAGGCCGTTCTTCGATGTTACTTTCTCTTGGCCTGTGTTCATCAGTAGGAAACAGCCCGTGCCGTATGTGTTTTTCGCTTGACCAGCTTCAACACACATTTGACCGTAAAGCGCTGCTTGTTGGTCACCCGCAATACCAGCGATTGGAATACGAGTACCGCCTTTACCACCAAGGTTCGTTTGGCCGTAAACTTCAGAAGAGCGTTTCACTTCAGGCATCATTGATGCTGGAATACCCATCTCGTCTAGTAGCTTGCTGTCCCAGCATAGGTCGTTGATGTTAAACAACATAGTGCGTGATGCGTTAGTGTAATCCGTAACGTGAACACGGCCTTGAGTCATCTTCCAAACCAACCAAGTATCAACCGTACCGAACAGTAGCTTACCTGCTTCAGCGTCTTCGCGAGCGCCTTCAACGTTGTCTAGAATCCATTTTACTTTGGTACCTGAGAAATACGGGTCAAGGACTAAGCCAGTATTGTCACGTACGTAGTCTTCTAGGCCACGCGCTTTAAGGTCTTCACAGATGTCTGCTGTACGGCGACACTGCCATACGATGGCGTTATAAACCGGCTTACCTGTCTCTTTGTTCCAAACAATGGTGGTTTCACGTTGGTTAGTGATACCAATGCCCGCTAGCTCATCGCTGCGGATGCCTGCTTTAGCCAAAGCTTCAACCAATGTAGAGCTTTGCGTTGCCCAGATTTCCATTGGATCATGCTCAACCCAACCCGCTTTCGGGTAGATTTGAGTAAATTCACGTTGAGAAGAACTAACGATGTTTGCATCGTGGTCGAGGATTACAGCGCGAGAGCTTGTGGTGCCTTGGTCTAGGGCAACAATGTATTTTTGCTCGGTCATGGTAAGAATCCTTTTTCTTTTGTTATTTATATTTTAGTAAATGTAGGGGCGCTTAGTGATTAAGCTTGAGCTTGTTCAGCTTCTTGTTCTGTTTCACATTGGTTTGGAATTGTGCAGCCTTGGCCTTCAACTGGTAGGTAAGCACCGATAACACGTGGGTACAACCAACCACCAAAACACGCACCAGCAATTGGAGCAAGAATTGGAACGATGAAGTAAGGAATATCACGAGCACCGCTTAGTGCGAAATCCCAACCTGCAAAGTAAGCAAAAAGTTTTGGTCCGAAGTCACGAGCAGGGTTCATTGCAAAGCCAGTCAGTGGACCTAAAGAACCACCGATAACCGCGATAAGAATACCGATCAGTAGAGGGTTCATTGCGCCGCGAGATGCGCCATTGTTCTCATCACCTAACGCTAAAATGGCAAACATCAACACTGCAGTAATCACGAATTCCACAGCAAAAGCGCCGAAGAAAGAAAGTGAAGCATGTGGGTAAGTCGAGAAGATACCAGCAGTTGATAGTGCGTCTTGGCTGCTACGAACGAAGTTATGTGCGATTTCGTAGTCAGTAAATAGGTTGCTGTACAGGCTGTAAACCAATGCTGCAGAGCAGAAAGCGCCAAGCAGTTGCGAAATGATGTAAGGCACCACTTTCGCTTTATCAAAACCATGGAACATGGCCAGTGCAATCGTTACGGCTGGGTTGATGTGTGCGCCTGAAACGCCGGCAGTACAGTAAATTGCAATCGCAACACCGAAGCCCCAGATGATGCTGATTTCCCATTGTCCGAATGTCGCACCGGTTAATACCAGAGCGGCCACACAGCCAACGCCAAAGAATATGAGTAATCCTGTACCGATAAATTCAGCCAAGCATTGCCCAAATAAAGAAGGGTGTTTGTTTGTTGTCATGTTCGAGTCCTTTTTAGTTTTGCTTATCTAGCACGTGTATTGTGCATATATTTGCGAACTCGAAAATAAACGAACATCAAAAGTGAGCGTTTGAGCATAAAATTGTTAATTAAAGTCACTTGAAATGTTAATCCGAACACTTTTGCTCGAAAAAGATGCTCGCATGAACGTCATTGCTCGAATTGATAGGTTGCGAAGCCGCTCAAACTACCTATATGTAAATGAATGCGCAACTGGTACGAGGAGTTTATGTTTGGATTTGTGATGCTACTTCGTGAGTGGTGGATTATTAGACTTAATTAGGGAGGGCTGTGTGATGTTTTTGCTATGTAACAAGGGCGTTAACAAATGAGCTTATATGCATAAATGAATAAACTGCCAACTATGTTGTAGTTTGGCAGTTTTCATTTGGGTGTATGTTCTTGTTATACGATACGAACTTACCGCTCTAAACCAAAGCTGCCACTTTCCCTTTCGCTACCAATTGATCTCGAACCGAGTCATACGCCCAGTTGAACGCAATCGCGTAAAGTACGAAGAAAATAACTAGGCCGATGTCCATGATCAGTACGGTTAGGAAGTCGAGTTGTAGAACCCACATCAAGACAGGTAGAGTCACTGTCATTAAGCCAAGCTCAAAACCTAATCCGTGCAGGATACGTGTTTTCGTGGTTCTTTTGCTTCGGTCTGTTCCGTAAATTTTGTCGTAGCCATAGTTGTAAACGTAGTTCCAAGCCATCGCTATCAATGATATTGCAAGCGCTAAGCCTGCCATTTCACCTGCGCCATTTCCTGTAACATAGGTTGCAAGCCCTGCCATTAGAACCAAAGCAACCAATTCAAATAGCACCATGTGCAACATGCGTTCTTTATGTGACATTTTTCTAACTCTCTTTACGATTAAATAGCCGCCGATGGGCTAATGACTTGGCTAGATAATATCTACTTAAGTGATAATATAAAGATAGTTAGTATCACATATAGTGATAGTAAGTTTGGGGGAAACCGAATGTACAACATTGAACAACTGAAAATGTTTGTGTATGCCGTTGAATTAGGGTCATTTTCTGCCAGTGCTCGTCATTTGGGTAAGGTACAGTCGGCGGTGAGCCAAGGCATCAGTAATCTTGAAATCGATTTTAATGTTGAGCTTTTTGATCGTTCGACTCGAAAGCCTTCACTAACCAAAGCGGGTGAGCAGTTATTTAAACAGGTGAAAGCAATCGTGCTTCAGGTTGAAGATCTGAATGTGACGGTTAACGCGATGGGTAGCGGTGAAGAGGGGCTCATCAAAATTGCATTAGATGATTCATTGCTGGTTCCGAACCTATCTAAGATCCTTAGTCAGTTCAGTCAACAATTCCCTGCGACCGAAGTTGAACTGGTTGCGTGTACCACGACAGAGGTCAATCCGTTGATTATCGAAGAGAGGGCCGACATTGGATTGATGTTTACCAACTTGGCTTTTGATGTCGGCTCTGAGCCTTGCTTTATCGGTCACTTACCGTTTATTGCTGTGTGTCATCCAAGTCATGCGCTCGCAAAAACAGGTGTGGCGAAACTCTCTGACTTACTCCCGCATCGTCAGTTAATGTTGAGGGGAGACAAAGGTAAGGTGATGGATCAGTTTCCGCTGATTGCCGGAAAGGTATGGTGGTCAAACAGCTTTATCGTCATTAAAGAGATGATTCTTGGTAGCGATATCGGTTGGGCATACTTACCGAAACACCTTGTTGAAGAAGAGCTTATTAAACAGCGCTTGGTAGAGGTGAATGTGTCATTTGACCATAAAACTTGGTCGCCTCCGGTTGATCTTGTTCTGTCTAAAACACGCTCAAAAGGTCCTGCATTACTTTGGCTTGAACAAGCATTGAAAGGCCTATTAGACGAAACTGAATAAAGAAAAGGCTCACCGTTTAACGTGTGAGCCTTTCTGTTCAAAGTGATGCTGCTTTTTGTTAGTTCTAGTTCTAGGTGTAGACGTAGATGCTATACGCTAGGTTTAACCGTCTGACCGTTGTAGTACTTGTCTTTCATCTTAAGCGCCACGTTCACAAGGTAAATCAGCACAGGGACTTCAATCAGTGGACCGATAACGCCTGCAAACGCTTGGTCTGAGTTGATACCGAATACTGAGATAGCCACGGCAATCGCTAGCTCGAAGTTGTTACCTGTTGCTGTAAATGCAATTGATGCGTTCTTGTCGTACTCGATGCCCATCTTTTTACCGATGAAGAAACTGATGAAGAACATCGCAGTGAAGTAGATAGTCAGTGGAACCGCAATTAATAGAACGTCCATTGGCAGTTCAACAATCATTTCACCTTTCAGGCTGAACATCAGAACGATGGTTGCCAGTAGTGCAATCAGTGTGATTGGAGAGATACGTGGAATAAACACATCGTTGTACCACTGCTCGCCTTTCATCGACACAAGGATCTTACGGCTTAGGAAGCCCGCTAGGAATGGGATACCTAGGTAGATAAGTACACTGTGTGCAATGTCGATCATCGAGATATCAACCAACATGCCTTCGTAACCAAATACTGGTGGAAGAACGCTGATGAACAACCACGCCATAAAGCTGTAGCTCACCACTTGGAATGCACTGTTTAGAGCAACCAATGCCGCGCCGTACTCTTTGTTACCGCCGCCGATGTCGTTCCAAACCAGAACCATCGCCACACAACGAGCAAGACCAATCAGAATCACCCCAACCATGTAACCTGGGTGGTCTCCCAAGAAAGTTAGTGCCAATACAAACATCAGAATTGGACCAACGATCCAGTTCATGATCAAAGAGAGCTTAATGGCTTTCTTATCTTTTACCACAGTGCCTAGCAGGTTGTAGTTAACCTTAGCCAGAGGTGGGTACATCATTAAGATAAGGCCAATCGCAAGCGGAATGTTAGTGGTGCCAACAGACATTGAATCGTTCCACTGTTCGATCTGTGGGAATAGGGTGCCGAGTAGTACACCAAGGCCCATGGCAATAAAAATCCACAGTGTTAAGTAGCGATCTAGAAAACCTAACTTTGGTTTCATGATAATCTCTCTTAGTTGATATCGTAAATCGTCGAAAAACGATTGGTTGTGGCAAAAAAACACGCTTAAAAGTAAAGGCTATCAAAGCCGATCATTCAAGCGTGAACTTCTATTTTAAAATGCTGTTAAATATCGATTCGAAGCGTTGAATATTGTCGCGGTCGATGCGGTAACACATCTTCGGCGGAATCGACTCAGCCGTAATAAAACCTGAGGCTTTCAATATTCTTAAGTGCTCTGATACCGTTGATTGAGCTAAACCCAATTCACTCACCAGATCACTGTTCAAGCAGCCGCCCGATTTTTCTAACGTGGAAAGGATACTCAATATACGTATTCTTGCTGGGTGAGCGAGTGCTTTCGCCAGTGCGGCCATTTGCTTTTCTGCTTTAGCATCACCGTGTTCGATGGGCAGAGAACAGCCACCAGATGTCGAGCAAGTTGAGTTCATATTGACGTCTCACTTTCATTAATCGTTAAAAGACGATTAATGATAAGCCTATTTTAAATAGGGGTCAATGCTCACTGTCTATTTGAACGAACTTTAAGGTGGCGATTCAGGGACTATGGTTGAACTCTGCTTTGACTCAGCTACGCAAAATGGCGTGAACATCGATTAAACGCCATTTTGCTCGGTTATCCGTTAGTTAAGAACGGTATAGCCTCGGTTGATCATACAGTTACGATTCACTTGAAACTTCTGCTGCTCAGATAGCTCGGCGGATTGTCTTTTTTGAGCACCGTGCTTTAAAGCGCCGCTGATAATACCGATGCCAGCACCAATTTTTGCACCATCATGACCACTCCCGCCAGAGACGGCTCCACCAACCGCACCCAGCGCTGCACCCTTAGCGGTTGAACCGACAATATCGCTGCCAAGAGAATCGACCTCTTCAGGCTTCACTTGTTGAGCGTATTGCTCACATTCATACAGATCGGCGTGATACTGTGTTTCATCAACACCTTTAGTATCGACAATGATTTGATTAGCAAATACTGAACTTGATGCTACAAGCAATATCGCTGCGATTGGAGAGAATGGAAATTTCACAATATAGACCTCTAGAGTATTCATTGCATTGTTAAAGTGACGTGTAGTTCTCGATGAAATCAAGGCGACGATCGGTGTACTCACCAGAATCCAACATCTTAGATAACCCGCGAAGCGTGTTGTAAGGCTGAGAAACGGCCACCATGTTAATGAGCCAATACGGAATATCGCCACCTGGATCACTCAATACTCGATAAGAGATATGGGTGGTGTTTTCGTCGATTGGTGTCAGGATCCAACTCGCCTCTAATTCAGCCACTCTGATGACTTTTTTATTATTGTTTGGCAGGTAATCAGGCCTACCATGCTGATCAATGGTGACAACCATCGTCTCTGGATCTTGAGTGATGACGTTCTCTACGATAGCTTCACGATCGGCAACTGGCCAAGGTGCCTTGGTATAGGTTTTGGTGATCGTGTGCGCCGCACTAAAATGCTCTATTTCTTCCATGTCATCGATGTTTTCTACCCATTGCGTGCCAACAGAGGTATCGATAAAGAGTGCGATAATAGAAGTGAGGGACGCGTTGATGTCGCCTTCTGCTCGAAATTCTTTAAAGTGACTGCCTTCAATTTTACGGTTATAAACCTCGATGCCTTTTTTATCGCGTGCCAGTGACCAGCCATCGGTGTCTGATGCAAACACCGAAACTGAACAAGCAAGAAGAAGCAAAGTAATAATCTTATTCATCATGTTAATGAGCGCCCTTTCCAGCTGATTTTATTGGTTTTAGATAAGCGGTAACTGTTCAGCACGAGTAGGCTTTGAACAAAAATACCGAAGGGTACGGTTAACGCAAATTTTGCGGGAACAAACAGTTCCTTAACCAAAATGAAGTAGGTGACGATCGACACCAAGAGCATCACAGAGCTGACAATGAGCGAATAAGCATGAATGGCAGACATGTCACTGATGAAGGCGTTCGCCGATACCAGCATCAAAAGCGGTCCCGCCCATGCGATGATGTTGGCTTTGATGAAGACTTTTAAAGCTTGTGCTTGCGATTGACAATTCACAATAAGATTCATGTTTTTGGAAAAGCCAGCCCAGATTGAGTTGAAGTCTGAATACATGTGCGTACTCATTAGTTTGTCTGCAAATGCCCAGAAAATCTTAAATCCATTGACCTTCATGACTTTTGCAAAGGCGATGTCTTCCGATATCGCGTTTGCTACTGCGGCGTGTCCACCGACTGCGTCGTAGGATTTTCGGGTAAACAACATCGCCTGACCGTTAGCAATCGCTTCTTCCTTAGTCATGTCGTTCGAGTTTTTAAAGTTCATATAAGATGCGATCGATAGAAAGATGCCCGGCAAGGTCGCTTTTTCTGCCACAGACGCAAAAGTTTGTTTTGGATTAAACGATAAGAGATCAGTTTTTTGTTGGATAGCAAAGTCGATAACGCTCTGTAGCATCGCGGGTGCTGAATCGGTATCTGCATCAATGAAATACACATATTCACCGCTCGCGTTGAGTGCGCCAGCCATACATGCATTGCTCTTACCAAGCCATCCGGTCGGTAACGTTCTACCTGAAATACAGCGCGCGTTAACGTCGAACTTACTGATCAATGCTTCTACTTTTGCACGGGTTGAGTCAGTAGAAAAGTCATCAACAACAATGACTTCAAACTTGTCTTTTGGGTAGCTCTGCTTCAATAGAGAGCCAAGGCTGATTTCAATATTGTCTTCTTCATTTCGCGCAGGAATAATGACGGAAACAGTCGGCCACTCAGTTCTTTTGAACGATATTTTAGGTTCAATGTGAATACGATGACGCTCTAAGTTCGCAAGTGTGATTAGAAACTTGACGGTAACGATGCAAAGCAAGGTCGTAATAATAGCTAAAATCATAATGACTGTGGTCGGAATAAAGTGATGGATAGACAGGAAAGAATATAGTGGAGTGTGACCTAACGCACATCTTGTATGTAGGACTTAACCCTTCAAACTGGAATGCGCTTCTGTTAGCGTTTGCCTTGGAAAGATGTGAAACAGTGACTGACAGGCGGTAAAATAAGCATTGTATTCACCAGCGACTCTAGCGATATAATCGAACCCAGAACCGTTACTCAAGATAACGAATGATCATAATCCAATAATAGGTACGCCCGACATGCCCCAACAAAACATCAAATTTATCGCGACTGATATGGATGGCACCTTACTCGATGAGCATGGAAAGCTCGACCCTGAGTTTTTCAATCTTTATGAGCGCTTAGAAGCGCAAGATATTATTTTTGCTGCCGCGTCTGGCCGCCAGTATTACAGCTTGCTAGAAACATTTTCCCCGCTTAAAGATCGCATGATGTTTATTGCTGAAAACGGCACATTAGTGATGCACAAAGGCCAAGAACTTTACAGCTGCTTGCTTGATACCGATGCCATTAAAGAGATCATTAAAGAAGCTCGAGCTATTGAAGGCGCGCATGTGGTGCTATGCGGTAAGAAATCGGCATACATCGAAACCAAAGATGAGCGTGCTCTGGCGGAGATCTCTAAGTACTACCATCGCCGTGAGCAAGTAGAAGACTTACTGGCGGTAGAAGACGATTTCATCAAGGTGGCTATCTGTCACTTCGACGGTTCACAAGAGAAAGTGAACCCAACTATTGATACCAAATTCGGTGAGAACTACCAAGTGGTTGTAAGCGCAAAAATTTGGTTAGATGTGATGAACGCTGAAGCGTCAAAAGGTGCGGCGATTAAACATCTACAGAACACATTAGGTTTCACTTACGAGCAGACCATGAGCTTTGGTGATTACCTAAATGACTTGGAAATGCTTAAAGAGAGCTACCACTCTTACGCGATGGAAAACGCGCATCCAAAGTTAAAAGAGATCGCGCGTTTTGGCGCGCCAAGTAACGTTGACGCGGGTGTGTTCCAAGTACTTGAGAAGTTGCTAGCGTAACGCTCTTAAGCTAGATTCGATTTTTATCAAAGCCAACTCGTGAAAATGAGTTGGCTTTTTTGTTGGCTGCTGTTGTATTGAGTTAAATTTGAACGAGTGTTCAGCTTGTTGTAGTCTAACCAGAAAGATGGGTATTCACTTTGAATTGGATACGCCTTAGTAACGATATTTGGAATGATTATGAGCAAGAAACTTCAACTTGATATTATTTCTGACGTAATGTGCCCGTGGTGCGTAGTCGGTTACAAAAACTTAGAGCTAGCCGTTGCGGAACTTGGTTTAGAAGACCAGATTGAACTTGAATGGCAGCCGTTTGAGCTTAACCCTGACATGCCGCAAGAGGGAGAAAACCTGCGTGCCCATATCATGAGAAAATACGGTTCTAGCGCAGAAGAGAGCCAACGTTCACGAGAACAGCTTTCGGCTCGCGGCCAAGCGGTTGGTTTCGATTTCAATTTCTATGACAGTATGAGAATGGTCAATTCACGTCATCTACATGTACTTCTCGATTTTGCACTAGCGCACGGCAAACAGACTGAGTTAAAGCTACGCTTCTTTGCTGCTCACTTCACAGAGCAAAAAGACCTGTCCGATCTTGAAGTCATTGCACAAGAGCTTGAAGCGGTTGGCTTAGACTCAACGAAGGCACTGAAGCGCCTAAAGAACACCGACAACTTGAAGCAAATTGAAGCGCAAGAGTTTGAATGGCAACGCATGGGGATCTCTGCGGTTCCTGCTGTGGTGTTCAACCGTAAGAGTGCAGTAACGGGCGCGCAGACGGTAGAAACCTACAAGCAGATTCTTCAAGAGCTTATTGCTGAATCATAAACGGATCATTGCTATCAATTAGAGTCTGAATTTCATGGAATCACTGTCACTCGCTCAAGCGCAAAAACTGGTATTGCTTTCGCAAAAGCTGCCGCCTAAGAAGTTGCCACCTAAAAAGCAACGCAATGGGGGCGCTTTGGCGAACACGTTGTCTGCGATTAAAAACCTTGGCTATGTGCAAATTGATACCATCTCTGTGATTCAGCGAGCTCACCACCACACGCTTTGGAATCGCAATCAAGATTACCAACTGAACCATCTTGATAAGCTGTTAGAGCGTCGAGAAGTATTTGAGTATTGGTCGCATGCCGCCGCGTATTTACCCATGCGTGACTTCCGGTTCAGCCTACACCGCAAGAATGGCTTTGCGAGCGGTAAGCTCAAGCATTGGTATAAAAAGGATGACGCACTGATGGCTCATGTTCTCAAACGTATTGAGAATGAAGGGCCGTTGATGGCGAAAGATTTTGAAGGGGATAGGCCAAACCCCGGCGGTTGGGGCGGTAAACCGGCCAAGCAAGCATTAGAAACATTGTTCATGCAAGGCGACTTAATGGTGCCAAGCCGAGTTAACTTTCATAAGGTGTATGACCTAACCGAGCGAGTTTTACCGAGCGGAATTGATACCTCTGAGCCGACAGAACAAGAGTACATCGAGCATCTCATAAAGCGTTACTTAGAGGCTAACGGAGTTGGAATAGCGTCGGAAATGAGCTACCTACTCAAGAACACAAAGCCTTTGATTCAGAGAGCACTCCAACAGATGCTTGAAGATAAGCAGGTTCTGAAAGTAGATATTCAAGGCTCTGATTACTATGTCCTGCCAGGTGCTTTTGAACTGCTGAATCAACCTCTTTCCAGAACCAAGCTTAAGATACTGTCTCCGTTTGATAACCTGCTGATTCAACGAAAGCGAATGCAATCATTGTTCAACTTTGATTACCTCCTAGAATGCTATGTTCCAGAGGCCAAGCGTCAGTTTGGTTATTTTAGCTTACCGATTCTGTGGCAAGGTGAGCTGGTGGCACGAATGGATTGCAAGGTCGACAGGAAGAGTGGTTTGCTCAATATCCGTAACTTGGTTGTGGAAGAGCGAATTAAAAACCATGAGTCGTTGGTTCATGCTTTATGCGATGAACTAAAACACTTCATGGTGTTCAACCAATGTGATGAGATGATCGTCCATAACACCACGCCCTCTGATCTTGGCAAGCGCTTGATGAGCCAATGGCAAACAGTCTAGCGGTCTTTGTTGTTTAGAAAGCGCTTAGTTACTCAGCAAACGCAGCTAACAAGAACTCGACAAAGGTTCTGTTCTTCAACGACAGTTGCTTGGTTTTGTAGAGCAAGTGAATCGGCTTTGGTAACGGCGCCATGCCGGGTAGGATTTCCAACAGCGCTCCACGATCAATCTCTTCTGCGACTAAGATAGTCGGTTGCAACAACACGCCCACACCCTGCAGGGCGGCATACCGCAACACATCACCATTATTCGACATCAAGCGCACACGTTCTTTATTCGGTGTGGCGTGAGGAGCTTGGCTGCTGTAACTGAATCCAAGCGATGGGTGTTGTGCCAAGTCTTCTAATACTCTGATCTGAGCATGTTGGTTAAGGTATTCGGCGCCGCGCAATAACACATCTCATAATCCCCTAAATACCTTGCGACCAAGCTTGAATCGGACAGGTCGCCAATTCGCACAATCAGGTCAATGTCGGATGAATAAGGGTCGACAAGGTCATTATTCAACATCAGCTCAACGTTGATGGTTGGGTGATGTGCGAGAAATTTGGCCACGATAGGGGCGAGCACCTTGTTTCCATAGGTAACTGGGCAGTTAATTTTTACCGTGCCTTGCGGTTGATTTTCTAAGGTTTGAATCAGGTTCTCTGCATTGCTGATGTCTTCGAGAATTCGCTTACACTCACGATAGTAAAGCTGTCCTGAATCGGTTAACGATTGCTTACGCGTGGTGCGGTGGATCAGCTGAGAGTTCAGACTGGTTTCTAATGAATGGACATGCTTACTGATCATGGTCGCCGACAGGTTGAAGTGGTTTGCGGCGCTGCGAAAGCTACCTTGTTCCACCACATAGACGAAGACTTTCATGCTGGTTAACTTATCCATTGAACATTCTTGGTTGATAAACAATAAACAAAACGTGAGTTTATCAATTATTAGGGGTTAATTATATTAATGGCAAACCGATAATTAACTAAAATAAGAGCGTGCAATGCCTCAAACGAATGAAACTATCTTTGTTACTGCCGAACTTAAGATCAAAACCAACATAGAACGAGCAGCTGCGCTCGAAGCTATCGAACAGTTTTGTTTAGACATGCAAAGCGAACGGGGCTGCCTACAAGCAATTGCAACCTATGATCAAAGCCAAAGCGATCGTGTGATCTTGCTTGAGCAATACGTAAACCGCGAGGCGATCAATCAGCACTTTGTGATGCCTCATACCCAAGCGTTTATTGAGCGTGATATTACCGAGTTGGTTCAAGCATTCGAAACGCAACGTGGGCCTATCAAAGCACAAGAGCAGGAGATCTAAGACATGAAATGGGGAATCCTAGGAACCAGCTTTATCTCAGGCGTAATGGCGGATGCGATTAAAGGCGATGCTCAAAGTGAGCTGTATGCTGTTGCTGGACGCACAGAGAAAACACTCAATGAGTTTGCTGCCCAATACCAGCCAACACGAACCTTCAACAACTATGAAGCCTTGCTTGAAGATGAGTCGGTCGACATTATCTACATTGCTCTACCAAACCACGTTCATCATGAGTATGTGATTAAAGCGGCTCAAAAAGGCAAAGTGATCTTGTGTGAGAAGTCTTTGTCGGTAGATATGGAAAAAACCGAGCAAGCTTTACTAGCCGTGAAAGAAGCGGGCGTATTCTTTGCTGAAGGTTTGATGTATTTAAACCATCCACTTATCACCAAGCTTCATCAAGAACTGGCAACTGGTGAGATTGGCGAAGTGCGTTCAATTCAAGGTTCCTACGTTGCGGCGATTGATCAGTTCGTGAATCCTGCGAGCAAAGGCGCGCTATATAACCTTGGCTGTTACCCAATGTCGCTGATTCACTCTGTTGCGCAGCAGCAATTTGGTGAGAGCGTGTTCGATGACGTGCAGATCTCAGCAATCGGTCGACGAGACGAAGATGGCAATATCTGTGAATCGTCGGCGATGATGCATTTCAACGACCGTTTTACCGCACAAATCCACACTGCTGAAGACCACGGTTTAAAGCATGGTTTTACGATCCTAGGCAGCAAAGGCTGTATCACGCTAGATACTAATCCATGGCTACCGACGGCAGAAAACACGTTTACGGTAGAGATCTATGAAACGTCGACACGTGAAGTGAAAGTCGAAGCGCAAGGTGATGGTTTCCATTATCAAGTGCGCAATATCCGCCAAGCGGTTGAGCAAGGTGATACACAACTTGCTGCGCCAATGGCAACCCACCAAGACTCTCGCGTAATCATGAAGTTATTAACTGATTGGGAACAAGCGGCGAGCTAATGTTTTAGTAAATTCTATACTCGTCTCATGTTTGATCGCCTCGTAAGCTATCAAACATGAGGCGTTTCCTCTATATCTTCCAGTCGACTCTCCCCAATAAATACTTTGCATTTGAAACCGCCACAGTGTCCAATATCAGGTAGTACGAAACTGACCGAAAAACCTTATTTTTTAAGGTGTTAAATAGGACCTTTGCCGCATGCGTAAATCAGATAAGAAAATCGAGAATCAAATCAGAGACGTGTTAACTGACGTTTGTGAAGACACGCTGAAAGGCTTCGATGGTTTTTTATGGGTGACTCACTCGGTCAACTTCTCATCTTTTCCGCAAAGTTTGAAAATTGTCTGTGTATTCGATACCAATCAGGATAGAACGAACTTCTTAAGTGGCGAAGGTCAACAGAGTGTCTCAGGGGCTATTCAACAAGCGTTCAATCAAGTTGGAATTCAACTGAAGAATATCGATAAGCATGTTAGCTACGATACGCAAGAAAATTGCGATCGCGACCATCAAGGGAAGTGGAACAAGAGGCTTTAAGGAGCGTTGTCATCGTTCTTGTTTAGACAGCCTATCCAAATTGAGTTTCAATAGTGTGGCGCTCAAACTGAGATTCGATACAGCAAATCCAAGTCCTATTCTGAGTTCTAGGCTCTGATAACTTCTCATCTTCCAAACCGTATTATTCTCATTTTGAGAAAATCTGAGCTGATTTCTCGTTAGCCGGAGATACTTGGTTTCCAAATAAAATTAAAATCACAAAAACTTATATTTTCCTTAATGCATTGATTTTGAATCGGCATTTGCTCGTTTTACTTGCCACCGATGAAACAAGACAGACGAGCACTTGAACAATAGAGCCATGTAGTCGATACTTTTTTCGTATTTTGATTCCTAAATTGACACGTAAGTTGGCTGACTTTTCGTTTTGTGATTTAAGGCATGACAGTATCGATTAGGAAATTTGAATCATGAAAACCTACATTTCTGGGCTGCTCGCACTCATACCGTCATGTTTAATCGCTGGTTACGCTTTTGCTGTTGGTACAGCGGTTGTGCTGCCAGGGCAACATGAAGTTGGTGTTGATCTTTTGGGCTCCCCACTATCTACGAATGCCGTCATTGATTGGGAAATTTCCAACAGTGATATTGTGTTCGGAGCTTATGCCGACAAAGCCGACAATGAGCGGGCCACGACAATTGGTTATATGTACAACCAAGTCATGGCGATGAACTCGGGTTGGTTGGAGAACGATCTCCGTAACCAAGCTGAGTTAGAAGGCCTCAATTTCGAAGACTATTTCCTGCACTTTTCTGAAGATACTGTCATTGCCGAAGTTGATAAAACTCATGGCGAAAAGACCCTTTTAAACCGAAAACCTATGATCTTGGGTTATACAGCCAGTGAAGACCATGCTGGTTTTTGGTTGTATCAAGAGCCTCCGTGGGATGCCGATGTGTTTGAGAATTTCGAACAGGGTGGGGCTTTGTATGTCTATCATGCTGAACAGTTCGAACGGCTGACCTTTAAGTTCTCACAGTTTGCTGGCAGCGGTGAATTTTGGATTGAATACCCAACTGCTATTGATTCTCAGGGTAGGGTTTCACAATGGGAAAGGCTTGATGTAAAGAAAGACAAAACGCTCAATATGACCAAAAACCAATCGGTGATCTGGAACCTTCCGGATAACTGGTTAAGAGCCACAACTCATGATGGGAGCGGTGCGAGTTATGGCGGCGGCCAGTATTTTGGTTCAACCTTTTTGAGAGATGGTGGGCGCTTATACGTTGTGAGAGTTCGTTGGCAAAGTGAGAATGCCGACGACAGGCCGCGTTTAAAAGAAGTAAAACTCAAAAACAGTTTTCCAACCGTCAAGTTAACCGATGCTCCGACTTCAACCCCGGACGGCAATGCTATCAGCCAATGGCGAAAAATCCGTGGTTTTGATGTGTCTGCAGATCTAGATGGTGATAACTACTTGTCGCCAAGCGAGTATCGAAATCGAACCAATAAGAACGCGACAGCACGTTTTCGTTGGGAATCAAGAGTGGTGCCATTTGGTCGAATGTGGAGCGCTAACTCATCTTGGTCGCTAACGAACGTCGCAAACGCGGATTATCTATCTGCTATTCATCGCTACTACAAGCAAAGCTGGGCAAGACAAGGTTTGAATGGTGCGTACAACGACGACACAAATAAACTCATTGGCTCGAACCAGTTCTATGTTCACTCTGGCGGGCATGTTCAAGAATTAGGAGCTGTTGCGGGTTCGAATCAAGCGGATGATCTCTACAAGCAACAATTTTCAGCGTTTCTCAAAAATCTTTCTGCTTTAGAAAGTGATGCGTCGATTGGGTTGAATATCGGAACCGCGAACTTACTGGGTCGAAATGGACAGTCTCATCTTAGCGAGGCGGGCTCTCTGTATTTACGCGAGCACTACATTTTTCCGTCTACTGGGTTTAGTGGTTACTCGGGGATCTCAAAATTCTGGGATAATTCTGCGCTCGCCTACAATGGGCAAAGTGTTATTTTTCAGGCGACAACGCGTTATGGGCGAGTTCAGTATCTTGGAAATAGTGAAGATAATTGGAAGCAAGACCAATACTCGACCCTAGCGATCTACCACCTCAATCGACACGCTCAACATAGCTACTTTAATCAGTGGAACAATGGTTACGTCTATGGAAGTGGCAATACGACGGCTGACACTTTCTGGCAAAGTGGTGTCCCTAAAAACATCGCCTACCAACCCAGTTCGTTATTGGCCGTTGACTTGGGAGAGCCGAGTCATCAAATCCCACATGGCTTTGCGCCGATTCCTTTGATGCTTTCGACAACGACACCTCAGCCTGCTGACTACACCATCGTTGGCGATTCCTCGATGAACGAAATGGTGCATGCTGATCTGCCCAATGGTATCACTCACGTTCTACCGACGTTCACGTACTTTATGTATCAATCTGAAAATCAGGTGGTTGCTGGTGGCCCTGAGGACATGGTGTTAGCGAGAGAGTTCAGCAATGGTCGTGTGTTGTATCGCACGGATTTCCACGGTAAGAATCCGAGCTTTTATGACGCGGCAAAACTCACCATCGCGCTGGATGTTCCAATGAAACCTGTTGATGCCAACGGTAACGTTGGTGACTATGTGAGTGAAATCGAAATTGGCGGTTATGAAGGGCTGTTCTTACTTTATTAGAACCAATGTGAGTGAGTACTCTCGAACCAGAGCAGACTTGAGCTTAGGTTCGGGATATGAGTTTATTCTTTTTACACTGCTTAAATTCTTTGGCGATCCACGATTGCTCGTTTAAACCATTGTCGATTAGAGCAAAAAGGTAGCCATCGACTTTGCCTGAAGCCGCAGGATATTCTTGAAAAGCGTGCTTAGGGTAGCCGGGGTAATCCATCTCGTATTGAGCGTCTAACTGCTTACCGAGTTGACGCCATTTTACGAATAACTCAGAAGAAGATGTCTCAACCTTATATTGGCCCAAAATGCGTTGGTGATGGGTTAACGCCACTTTAGCGCAGTGGTTGGTCTGTACGACTTTTTGTATCAATTCAACTTGTTCTTCACTCATGGTTTTCGCCAGTACATTCTCTTGTTCGATGCGCGCCATTCGTTCACCAAACGTTTCAGCATGGGTGGAAAACACAAAAGTAAGCGGTAAAGCCAATACCAAAAGACGCTTGTAGAACATAACCAAACTCGTTAGAAGGATTCGCGGCTATTATGCCGCCCGCCGCCAATATTATTAATGAATATAAACGCTTAATTGTAAGAATTATTTTTATCGAGTGGATAAATAGATGATTTTGGAGTTGTGGTATTCAGGCTCTGAATGTTTGGTTGGTGAGCCTGAAATTTGATGAGGGCTCCGTTACGAATTAATGACCTTGATGCCTTTGTCTTGAAGCTCATCAATCACACTACTCGAAAGATCAATGTCGGTGATCACGCCATCAAGCGCACTTAAATCTAAGGCGTGGAAAGTAGCGATACGTCCGTATTTGGTTGAGTCTGAAATCAGATAGTTTGAATGAGCTGCTTGAACAATGGCTTGTTTGACTAATACCTTATTTTCACAAGGTGTCGAGAGCCCTTTTAGATTCCAAGATGAAGAAGAGATAAACGCAATATCAATATTCATCCCTGCCAAGAACTCAGCTACTTTTCCCCCAATACTCGATTGATTTTCACGGTCAATCTTGCCACCAGTATGGTAAATCTCAGATTGTGTGCTGTTCATTAGGTATGCGGCAATCGCGAAGTCATTGGTGATGATAAGCAGATCATCTCGCCCTGCAAGTTGGTGAGCGATCTCCAAAGAGGTTGTTCCAGCGTCTAAGTAGATAGTCGAATACTCAGGAACCAATTGAGCAGCTAGTTGACCTATTTGAGCTTTTTCGCTTGCTTGCTGCTCTACCTTGATGTCGTGTGACAATTCGCTGTGAAGTGCTTTAGTCAGCTGAACGCCACCCGAAACTGAAATCACTTTCCCTGATGTCTCTAGCTTTACGATATCTCGACGAATAGTCATATGAGACACCTCTAAGTGCTCAACAAGCTCAGAAATACTGATCACTTCTTGGTGTGATAATAGTGACAAAATGGTTCTCTGACGTTCCGCTGGAATCATGATTCTTCTTCTATGTTCTTATTTTTCATCATCCTATCAATCTTTGGTTGTTTTGTGAATATCTGTGAATATCTGTTGTGAAATAGCAATTAGAACTGTGATTGCTGCCGAAATTACCCTTATCTAATGCCTCTAAAGGGTTAAATTACTCATTAATGTTAATTTTTGTTAAATGTGTGACTTGTCACTAAGTCGCATTCGATTGCTTCACATATAATCACAAACATAAACAAGAATTAACAAATCTAGAATTCAATAATTACGTGAAAGGCATCTTGCTATGAAAGAAGTTCAATCTGTTGGTGTTATCGGTTTAGGTTCTATGGGCATGGGCGCAGCGAAGTCATGCGTGCGTGCAGGCCTTGATGTATATGGTTTCGATTTGAATCCGCAAGCGATTGAAAACTTGGGTGAATATGGCGCAAAAGCGGTCTCTACAAGCGCGGTTGAGTTTGCCGACAAACTTGATTCAGTTTTGGTATTGGTTGTGAATGCAGCTCAAGTTAACACGGTACTGTTTAAGACTGGTCTTGCGGCGGCACTGAGACCTAACACGCCAGTTATGGTCTCGGCAACGATCTCAGCAGAAGACGCGAAACAAATCGAAGCTCAGCTTGCTGAACATGATCTTGTGATGCTGGATGCGCCAGTGTCCGGCGGTGCAGTAAAAGCAGAAGCGGGTGAAATGACGATTATGGCTTCAGGTGCGGTGACCACATTTGAAGCACTGGCTCCGGTACTTGATGCAACTGCAGCTAAAGTCTACAACATCGGCGAGACCATTGGCCTTGGTGCGACCGTTAAGATTATCCACCAGTTACTAGCAGGTGTTCATATTGCTGCGGGCGCTGAAGCGATGGCACTAGCCGCACGCGCAAACATTCCGCTTGATTTGATGTACGACGTTGTTACGAATGCAGCGGGCAACTCTTGGATGTTCGAGAACCGCATGAAGCACGTAGTCGATGGTGATTACTCTCCAAAATCTATGGTTGATATCTTTGTGAAGGATTTGAACTTGGTATCAGATACCGCTCAAAACCTGAAATTCCCACTCCCATTATCAAGTGCTGCACTGAACATGTTCGTTAGCGCGAGTAATGCTGGATTTGGTCAAGAAGACGACAGTGCAGTGATAAAAGTCTTCCAAGGTATTGACCTGCCAGGTGTAAACACGTCAAAGGCGGAGAAATAATCATGTTATTAGGTGTTATTGCAGACGACTTTACAGGTGCAACAGACATTGCTGGTTTCTTGGTTGAAAACGGTATGCGCACTGTTCAACTGAATGGGATTCCAACGGGAGAGTTTGACACATCAGCAGATGCTGTGGTGATCAGCCTTAAATCTCGCTCTTGCCCAGTTGACCAAGCGGTGACGGATTCGGTTACTGCGCTTAAATGGCTTCAATCTCAAGGTTGCCAACAGTTTTACTTTAAATACTGCTCAACGTTCGACAGTACCGCTGAGGGCAATATTGGTCCCGTAACAGATGCACTTTTGGCGGAACTTGGAGAATCTTTCACTATGGTTTGCCCTGCATTGCCAGTAAATGGTCGCACGGTTTACAACGGTCACTTGTTTGTTTTTGGTGAGTTGCTCAGTGATTCAGGTATGCGTAATCACCCTGTTACACCAATGACGGATTCAAGTGTGGTTCGAATGATGGACGCACAATCAGAAGGTGTTTCCGGTTTAGTTAACTTTCAAACGATTGAACAGGGCGCTGATGCGGTTACCGCTCGTTTTAACGAACTCAAAGCTCAAGGTAGTCGCTACGCCGTGGTAGACGCATTTAATGCAGAGCACTTGGTGACGTTAGGTCAAGCGGCTAAATCTATGAAACTAATCACAGGTGGCTCAGGCCTAGCTGCTGGTATCGCTAAAAATTGGACAGGACATCTTGCTGACCAAAGTGATGCAAAACATGCCGGCAGCCCAGTCAAAGCACCAACCGTTGTGTTCTCTGGTTCTTGTTCAGTGATGACTAACCAACAAGTTGCGGTATACAAGCAGCTTGCTCCTCACTTTGCTATCGATGTGAAGGCTTGCTTAACCAATGATCAATACGCCAATGATGTGTTCGATTGGGTGATGACCAATAACCAAGGCGAGTTTGCTCCTTTGGTTTATGCAACCGCAGATGCCGCCGCACTGAAAGCCATTCAAGAAGAATACGGCGCACAAGCTTCAAGCCACGTCGTTGAACAGTTTTTTAGTCAACTCGCTATCAAACTGCACCAACATGGTGTGAAAAACTTCATTGTTGCTGGTGGTGAAACATCAGGCGTAGTGACGCAAAGTCTAGCCGTGAAAGGTTTTCATATTGGCCCTCAAATCGCACCAGGTGTGCCTTGGGTTAAATCGGTCGAAGGTGAGCTATCACTAGCGCTAAAATCGGGCAATTTTGGTGATAAAAACTTCTTCGCTAAAGCTCAATCATTCTTTTCATAAGCGAGATTCAAATGAGTAAAGTTTTGATGAACGAGCAGCAGTTAAGAGAGCAAATGGTCACGCTCGCTCGTTCAATGTTCGAACGAGGTTACGCCACTGGTGGTGCAGGTAACCTGTCTATCAAATTACCTAATGGGCATTTTCTAGCAACACCAACAGGCTCTTCATTTGGTCGCCTTGTCGCTGAGGAATTGTCGGTTGTTGATATCGATGGCAACCACATCTCAGGTAAGAAGCCTTCTAAAGAAGCGGCATTCCACTTAGCGATTTATAGAAATAATGCAGAATGCAATGCGATTGTTCATTTGCATTCTACTTACCTTACCGCGTTGTCTTGCCTTGAAGGGTTGGATCGTAATAACGCGATTAAGGCTTTCACACCGTATTTCGTGATGCGAATTGGTGAGTTACCAGTGATTCCTTACCTACGTCCGGGTGACCCACAAATCGCTGAAGAGTTGGCAAAACGAGCAGGTGATTATCGAGCATTTTTGTTAGCAAACCACGGCCCAGTAGTAACAGGCACTGACTTTGTTGATGCCGTTGATAACGCTGAAGAGCTAGAAGAGACCGCCAAATTAGCATTCTTATTGAAAGGGAATGATATCCGTTACCTAACGGACGAAGAAGTGATGGATTTAAAAGGGAGAGGCAAATAATGGCTAAGTTCGCAGCAAACTTAACGATGTTATTCACAGAAGTACCATTTCTAGAGCGTTTTGAAAAAGCACACCAAGCCGGTTTCAAAGCTGTTGAATACCTATTCCCTTATGCATTTGAGGCCGAAGAGCTTGCAGCAAAAATGCAGAGATTTGGTTTTGAGCAGGCGCTTTTTAACATGCCTCCAGGTAATTGGGATGCGGGTGAGCGTGGTTTTGCCGCTATTCCAGATCGTGAAGAGGAATTTAAAGCTAGTGTTGATACGGCGCTTATGTACGCGACAGCTCTGGGCTGTAAAAAAGTCCATGCAATGTCAGGCATATTGAATGAGAACTTTACTAAGCAACAACACGTTGAAACCTTCATCTCAAACATTCGTTTTGCGGCTGATAAGTTTGCTGAGCAAGGCATCGAATTGATGATTGAACCTCTTAATAGCCGTGATGTTCCGAACTATTTTGTGGCGCATCAACGTGAAGCTGTCGAACTGATTAAGTTGGTCGATAGACCAAATGTGAAACTTCAACTCGACCTTTATCACGCGCAAATCATGGATGGTGATTTAAGTACTTTGATTCGTGAAGTTGCTGCTTATACCGGTCATATCCAAATTGCTTCTGTACCAGAGAGGCATGAACCATCGGAAGGCGAACTGAACTACCCACATTTATTTAGTGTTTTGGATGATTCAGGTTACCAAGGTTGGATTGGCTGTGAATATAACCCAAGAAGCACGACAGAAGAGGGGCTTAGCTGGGTAAAAAGTTATTTATAGCGCGGTGTGAATGGCGTTTATATGTAACGAATCATAAAAGTAAAAACTGATTTAGATAACACGGCTTACAGGTAAGCCAACACATAACGATAAAGTGCAATGGGTGACCCGGTATCACCCATATGCACCACCCTACAAATTTTCTAAAAATGAAGAAAGAGACAAAAGGAATATAAAAATGGATGGAGCACTGATAGGCATCGTAATTGGCATTTTAGCCATGATGGGCATGATCATTAAAACAAGAATCCCAGTGGCGCTTGCGATGATTATTGCAAGTATCATCATGGGGCTATTCGCTGGTATGGCACCAACAGAGCTGATCAACGCAATTAAAGCCGGCTTTGGTGGCGTGCTTGGTGGTATTGGTTTGATTATCGCGTTCGGCGTTATCATGGGCGCGTGTTTCGAGCGTTCTGGTGCGGCTGTTAGAATGGCAAAAACGTTTGTAAAGCTGTGTGGTAAAGGTCGTGAAGACTTAGCACTAGGTTTTACAGGTGTACTTGTCGCTATCCCAGTTTTCTGTGACTCTGCGTACATTATTTTACACTCTCTTGTTCGCGCAATTTCACGTGACACAGGTAAATCAGCGGTTGGCTTAGGTGTGACTCTAGCACTTGGCTTGCTTATCACTCACGCACTTGTGCCACCAACACCGGGCCCAGTTGCTGTGGCTGGAATTCTAGGTGTAGATCTAGGTGAGTACATGTTGTGGGGTTTGATGGTTTCTATCCCTATGATGCTTCTTTCTATGATTTATATTCGCCGAGTAGGTAACGAGTACTACCGCGTACCAAACGGTGAAACATGGATTACGAACCAAGCTGATTGGGCAAACCTTGAAAAAGTAAAAGAAACAGATGACAGAGAGCTACCAAGTAACTTTTTATCATTCGGTCCAATTTTGTTGCCAATCGCATTCATTCTAATCAATACGCTTGTTGGTCAAGGTGATACTGCAATGCACAACGTTATTTCGTTGATTGGTAACCCAGTGGTTGCTGTAGGTATCGGTGTTCTTATGGCGCTATACGGTCTTACTCGCCACATCGAACGTAAAGACATGGTTAGCTCTATGGATGATGCGCTATCGACTACAGGTCTAATATTAGTAGTGACTGGTTGTGGTGGTGCAATGGGGGCTGTACTTAAAGCATCAGGTGCTGGGCCTCAAGTTGCAGAAGCGATCGCGAGCAGTGGCATTCCACCATTATTAGTACCATTAGCAATTGCATCTATGCTTCGCTTAATCCAAGGTTCAGCAACGGCGTCCATGATGGTTGCGGCGACAATGACATTACCTCTTGTTGAAACGTTAGGTTTGGATCCTGTGTTCGTGGCCCTTGCTTGTGCAGTAGGTCCTGTAGGCTTCTCTCACTTGAACGATTCATACTTTCATATCATTAACCGTACGTTAGGTATTACTGAACTTGCAGACCAAATCAAGATCTGGTCTGTGTCTTCAACTATCGCATGGGCGATTGGTGCAAGCATCATCATGGTTCTCAACCTGGTATTTGGTAAAGGCGGTACGTGGATTGATCCACTGATACCAATTGCTGTGTTAGGTGCTCTGTTTGTGTGGCTAAAAAGTAAAGAGAAATCACAAGTAAAGACAGCCGTTACTAACTAATATTGCATAGCTTTATATACTGCCCCTATTAAGTGATTAGCTTGCTGATCTTCAATAGGGGCATTTTTGGATCGGGCACTCATCAAAATTACTAATCTTTTGGATCTCTCAGTATGAAAATTGTTATTGCACCAGACTCGTTTAAAGAATCTCTATCGGCTGTATCTGTGGCGGCGTGTATTGAAAAGGGCTTTCGTGAAATCTTCCCAGACGCTGAATACGTAACATTGCCTTTGGCTGATGGTGGTGAAGGGACTGTGGATGTATTGCTCCAAGGGCTTGTTGGTGAAAAGCGACATAGGCAAGTCGAAGGGCCGTTAGGGCAACAAGTTAATGCTGAATGGGCGATGCTTGAGTCATCCAATAGCAACCCGAACAAAACGGCACTGGTTGAAATTGCTGCTGCATCGGGTTTGGACTTGTTGAAACCAGAGCAGCGTGATCCATTGATTGCTTCTTCATTCGGAACGGGGCAATTGATTTTGGAGGCGATAGAGCAGGGCGCTCAAACGATTATTCTTGGATTGGGTGGCAGTGCAACTAATGATGGCGGTGCAGGTATTGTTCAAGCATTAGGTGGGACACTGTTAGATAATGCAGGGCAAGAGCTTAACCGAGGTGGCGTTGCACTAGCTGATTTATCATCGATTGATCTTACTGGTTTAGATTCACGCTATGCTGATATCGAGTTAATTGTGGCGTGCGATGTCGATAATCCGTTGTGTGGTGATAACGGTGCTAGCCATATATTCGGCCCACAAAAAGGCGCAAGCCCAGAACAAGTTGTGATGCTTGATAAGGCGCTTGAGAATTTTGCTCAATCAAGTAGTTGAATCGCAAGGTTGTGTTCGTGGGGATGATCCCGTTCACAAGCGTACTGGTTATGGCGCGGCTGGTGGTGATCCAATGGGGCTTGGTTTGTTGTTTAACATGCAGATTAAACCGGGTATTGAGATGGTGCTTGATGTTTTGCAAGCCGATGAAGTATTGAAAGGCGCAGATCTTGTGATTACCGGTGAAGGGCAAATGGACAATCAAACTCTGCAAGGAAAGACGCCTTATGGCATTGCCAAACGTGCGAGCTTACAAGGCATTCCGACCATAGGGATTGCAGGTTCTTTAGGTACAGAAGTCGAAGCCTTATATGGTGAAATGAACAGCTTGTTTGGTACAGTGCGCTCTCCTCAGTCACTCGAGCAAGTACTGCGAGAAGCTGAATTGAACCTAACCAGAACGGCGAGGAACATTGCCTCAACTCTGAGGTTAGGCCATGCCATTTTTAAATAAACCGAAGTTATACATAGGCTTATTCGCAGTGAAGTTCAATAGGTTTCATAGATAACAACGATAAATATAAACGATTATATTTTCTGCCAACTCAGGTCTATTCTTTATCCATATTGTTTTAGTGGTTTTTAAAGTATTGAATCCACTTAAATCTAAGATGTGGCAACGATGCGATATCTTTAACCTTAAGGAATAGACCATGAGTAAAAAACTGACCACAGCTGCGGGTTGTCCTGTCGCTCATAACCAGAATGTTCAAACGGCGGGCAAACGTGGTCCACAACTTCTTCAAGACGTTTGGTTTTTGGAGAAATTGGCCCATTTTGATCGTGAAGTGATTCCAGAGCGTCGTATGCACGCGAAAGGCTCAGGTGCTTACGGCACATTTACCGTTACACACGACATCACAAAATACACCAAGGCAAAATTGTTCTCTAAAATAGGTAAAAAAACCGACTTGTTTGCACGTTTCACAACAGTTGCGGGTGAGCGCGGTGCTGCCGATGCTGAACGTGATATTCGTGGCTTTGCATTGAAGTTTTATACTGAAGAAGGCAACTGGGATATGGTGGGCAACAACACGCCAGTATTCTTCCTTCGTGATCCTCTTAAGTTCCCTGACTTAAACCACGCGGTGAAACGTGACCCACGCACCAACATGCGTAGCGCGAAAAACAACTGGGATTTCTGGACTTCTTTGCCGGAAGCTCTGCACCAAATTACTATCGTAATGAGTGACCGTGGTATCCCTGCGACTTACCGTCACATGCACGGCTTTGGTAGCCACACGTTCAGCTTCATCAACGCTGATAACGAACGTTTCTGGGTGAAATTCCACTTCAAATCTCAGCAAGGTATTAAGAACCTTTCTGATGCAGAAGCGGCACAAGTGATCGGTGATGATCGCGAAAGCCACCAACGTGATTTGCTAGACAGCATCGATAACCAAGATTTCCCGAAATGGACGTTGAAAGTACAAGTGATGCCAGAAGCGGATGCAGCGAAGGTTCCATACAACCCGTTCGATTTGACTAAGATCTGGCCTCATGCAGATTACCCGTTGATCGAAGTGGGCGAATTTGAGCTAAATCGTAACCCGCAAAACTTCTTCGCAGAAGTAGAGCAGTCAGCATTCAACCCAGCGAACGTAGTTCCAGGTATCAGCTTCTCGCCAGACAAGATGCTGCAAGGTCGTCTGTTTGCTTACGGTGATGCACAACGTTACCGTTTGGGTGTAAACCATCAGCACATTCCAGTGAATGCGCCTCGTTGCCCAGTACACAGCTACCACCGTGATGGCGCGATGCGTGTCGATGGTAACTTCGGTGGCACATTAGGTTATGAGCCAAACAACGAAGGTCAATGGGCTGAGCAACCAGATTTCGCTGAACCAGCACTGAACCTAGATGGCGCAGCAGCACACTGGGATCACCGCGAAGATGAAGATTACTTCTCGCAACCGGGTGACTTGTTCCGCCTAATGACACCAGAGAAGCAAGCGATTCTTTTTGATAACACTGCTCGCAACCTAGGCGGCGTGCCAAAAGAGATTCAATTGCGTCACCTAAGACACTGTTACAAAGCTGACCCTGCATACGGTGAAGGCATTGGTAAACTGCTTGAAATCGACGTGAGCGAATTTAAGTCGTAATCAATCATCTTGATTCGTTAATTGAAAGGCCGTTGAGTGAATCACTCAACGGCCTTTTTTGATCTCGCTGTTTATTAAGCAACCCTAAATCATTGAAAAATTTAATAATCCACATTGATAGTTTTTACCTATCGAATTGATAAATCTATCCCATTATCTTTGTAAGAGTGATGGGATTATTCTACGACTATCAGTTTATAAAGTAGAAGAGTTTGAGATGAATAAGAGCGCATTAATCGTTGAAGGTGGAGCAATGAGAGGTATTTTTGCTGCTGGAGTTTTAGACGCCTTCATGCAAGACGATTTCCGTCCTTATGATTTTGCCATCGGCGTATCTGCAGGTGTGTCGAATCTGGTTGGCTACTTATCTCATGCACCAAAACGCAGTTATGATGTGATCACCACGATGGCGACGGATAAAACTTTCTTTAATCCTGCTCGCTTTGCCAAAGGCGGTAACTTGGTAGATGTTAAATGGTTATGGAACGAATCCAATCAACGTTATCCGCTCGATTGTGGTGAGTTGTTTTCAAGTATCCCACTCATTGCTGCTGTCACAAATGTCGATACGGGCAGTGCAGACTACTACCATATTAAGCCAGAAAACCTTTCTAATGTTGTTGAAGCAACAACGGCTTTACCTATCGCTTACCGTGAAACTCCGTGTTTCTCTGGTGGCTGTTATACCGATGGCGGTGTAGCCGATTCGATTCCGGTTCGTGAAGCATATCGCCGTGGCGCACGCGATATTACCGTGATTCTGTCTCACCCATTGAGCTACCGAATGAAGCCTCAAAAGCACCAATGGATGCTGAAGAAACTATTAAAGAAATTCCCGAATATTGCTGAGTCGATGGCGGTACGTGCTGAAAACTACAACCAGTCTCTGGAGTTCATTCGTAACCCACCCAAAGATGCGACTATTAAAGTGATAGCGCCACCTGAAGCCTTCGCGGTTAAGCGTTTAACTATGGATCAAAGTACTCTTAATACAGGTTACGAGATGGGCGTCAAAGCCGGTGAAGAGCACCTTGCTATTAGAAAAGGCGTTTATGGTTTAGACACTGAAGATTGTCATTTCTGCGTCTAGGAACGGTTTTAGAATACTGAATAAACGACGAAGCCACGCTGTTCACTTCAGAATAGCGTGGCTTTGTATCTGTAGACCTAGTTTGTTTTTAACTCAGCCTGCTGTTAACTCAATCTGTTATTAAACGAGTTCGTTGCCGCTGGTGTTGCCAGCAAAGAAAGCATCAACACTGGTGAGTGTTGTGTTCGCGATATTGAACAGAGCATCTTTGGTTAAGAAAGCTTGGTGACCTGTGAACAGCACGTTGTGACAAGCAGATAGACGGCGGAACACATCATCGACAATCACGTCATTTGATTTGTCTTGGAAGAACAGCTCTTTCTCGTTGTCATACACATCAAGACCAAGTGCGCCAATCTTACTCTGTTTAAGCGCTTCGATAGCAGCTGTGGAATCCAGTAGTTCACCACGGCTGGTGTTGACAATCATCACGCCGTCTTTCATCTTCTCAAACGCAGTCGCATCTAATAGGTGGTAGTTCTCTTTACTCATTGGGCAGTGTAGAGAAATCACATCAGACTCTTGGTAAAGTTCGTCGAGTTCAACATATTTAGCCCCAAGTTCGACAGCCAACGGATTCGGATATGGGTCGTAGCATAGGATGTTCATGCCTAAACCTTTCAGAATACGCATGGTCGCTAGGCCAATTTTTCCAGAGCCTATCACACCTACAGTTTTACCGTGGAAGTTGAAGCCTACCAAGCCCTCAAGAGAGAAGTTTGCATCACGAGTACGCTGATACGCTTTGTGCAGCTTGCGGTTTAAACACATCATCATGCCGACCGTATGTTCTGCTACTGACTCTGGTGAATAAGCAGGAACGCGAACCACTTGCAGACCAAACTCTTTGGCTGCGTCTAGGTCGACCTTGTCAAAGCCCGCACAGCGCATCGCGATTAACTTGGTGCCGCCTTGAGCAAGAATCTCTAACACGTCTCGTGATAGGTCATCGTTTACAAACGCACAAACCACTTCGTTGTCGTGCGCCATTTTTGCTGTTGTTGTGGTGAGTCGAAAATCGTGAAAATGAAACTCAGCGTTGAGTTCGCCTTTTGCCAGTTCGAATGATTTTTCGTCGTATGATTTTGAGCTAAAAAAAGCAATGTTGAGCATGGCTTCCTCTCTTACCTAAAATATAAATAACCCACTGATTCATTCTCTGAAACGGGATTAAAACAAGGGCATGTTGACCTTTCGCGGTTAAGTTTTGTTCGAGATAAAATCGTTTTAATCGCGACGAGAGGTTTGCCGCCTAGTCATTCTAAGCAAAACCCTCTCAACAAAGAGTAAAACGATTTTAGCCGAACCCTTCGGGCAGTGTTTGTGGTTCCTTTCTACAGCGTTATCGAATTCTCATGTAGGCGAGCTACACGTCGAATTCTCTGCCTTGTATAAATAACCCACAAACGGCTGCAAAAATCAGCTCGATAGGTCAACATGCCCTACAACTCTGTTCAGTGTGCTAGAGTTTTTTTCTCTTGTCTATCACCATTAGTCATTGTAATTGCTATGGTTATTTGATCTTTTGTCTTCACTTATTGAACATTAAAAATCAAATTACGAGGTTGCTTGCTTATAAGTTCATCAATATTGAATGAATCTTACTTTCGGGTGTGGAACGTTGAATTTTCCAGTGTGACGGAATACGTAAATGACTCATATAAAACCTCTTCTCTAACTGTTCTTTGAAAGTTGTGCTTCTGTCTAACGAGTGGCGGTTGTTATTTACCAGTAGTTCTCACTGCTGAATTGACCGGGTTTTCTGCGTAAGCGCTTTTCGAAACCTAAGCTAGTTAGCGCTTCGCTTGTGTCACGAACCATTTGCGGATTGCCGCAAAGGTAGAAAAAACTGCGGGTTTGATTGAAAGCGACAGACGCGGCTTGCTCGAGGTCGCCTCCAAGTAACAAATTTGGGATTCGTCCGCGCAAAGTTCCGGTAACTGATTCTCTAGAAATAATTGGCACATATTTAAGTCTCCCTTGAAAGTGATTAACGAGTTGAGTGATACGATCTCGATAAGTCAGGTCTTGCTCTGTTCTTACAGCATGCACTAGAACCAGATTCTTGAATGAAGAGGCTTTGTCTGAAGTCAACTCATTTTGCTGTATCTGCATGCTCTCAAGTATTGAGATAAATGGGCCTACCGCGGTTCCGGTTGAAAGCATCCATAGATCGTCGGCGATCTCTGGGATCTCATCTAAGGTCATAAAGCCACTTGGGTCTTTGCCGACAAAGATGTCATCGCCCATCTTCAACTCATTAAGTTGAGGTGAAAGCTGACCGTTCTGATCCTTAATAATCAAAAATTCCATGTTGATGACCTTGTTCGTGCTCTGGCGCGTTCACCATCGAATAGGCGCGTCTTACGAACTCATCCTCACTGTTAAGTAAGCCAAGTTTCGTGAACTGACCTGCCTGATAAGAAGAGACAGGTGCACTAACCTGGAGTGAGAACAATTGATCTGTCCATTCTGTTTTGTTTAGGACTTTGCCTGTAACTAAACCATGAGGAATATCTGTCATATCATCCACCTTTAAGAAGAGAAGTTATCTCATTAAGGATACTCAACTATTTACACTTTAGAGTTGCATGTACCACGCCAATAATGAGAATGCTTATCAATACTGATTAAAGGTTAATTATTGGGTCGAATGTTGTCAAAAAGACAATATACTATTTGAGTCCAAATGACTCGTGCATGTGTTTTGGTTTCGTTTTAATAGACTTTAGCTGGTTGAACATCGTAAACATAGGTTGAGTGGTTTGACCCCTAGGATATTCAATCAATTACTGAAGAGAATAATTTATAGATGCGTATAATGGCGGCTTTCGTTCTCAATATAACTGTGTTTTATGCTTGATAATCTTCGTATGGCCTTGAACGTATTGTTCGTGACCATTAATACTGCATTCACCGCATTGGCTGTGAGCCTGTTTGCCCTAATCAAACTTATTTTGCCAATTTCTGTCGTTCAAAAATCATGCACTCGCTTAGCTAACTTCACATTCTGGTGTTGGGCTTCTCTTAATTTATGGATGTTGAACGCCAATAACGATATCGAATGGCAAGTGGAAGGGGGGGAAGATATTTCGACCAAGCAGTGGTATTTGATGATGTCTAACCACCTAAGCTGGGCAGATATTGTGATTTTGTCTTCAATCCTAAAAGACAAAATGCCGATGACGAAGTACTTCTTGAAACATGAATTGTTGTACGTACCATTTGTTGGCTTGGCCTGCTGGGGCTTAGATATGCCATTCATGAGACGCCACTCTCGTGAGTTCCTATTACGCAACCCAGAACGCCGTAATGATGATTTTAATGCAATCAATAAAGCGTGTACTAAGTTCAAATTAGCACCGACAACATTGGTTAATTTTGTTGAAGGGACTCGTGCAAACCACGAGAAACTGGCGTCAGCAAAGACCCCTTATCGCCACTTATTGAAGCCGAAAACTGGGGGCGTGGCATTTGCTTTATCTGCAATGGGCCCAATTTTGGATGGCATCGTGGATGTGACCTTAGCTTACCCTGAAAACCAAACCTCTCCGTTTGAAGATATGCTGAAGGGCAAAATGACTAAGGTCGTTGTGCGTATTAAATTGCATCCAATGGATGAGAACGTGAACGGTAATTACTTTGAAGATAAGGCTTTTAAACGTCGCTTCCACAATTGGTTGAACAGCACGTGGAAAGAGAAAGACGTCTACCTTGATAC
The DNA here is from genome assembly GCF_041439145.1 of Vibrio sp. 1F255. Lineage (NCBI taxonomy): Bacteria > Pseudomonadati > Pseudomonadota > Gammaproteobacteria > Vibrionales > Vibrionaceae > Vibrio > Vibrio sp. 1F255. Next base: position 70,698 of record NZ_JBGONQ010000013.1, read on the forward strand.
GGTTTATGGGGTTGATAAGCCTTCTGAGGTAGAGACAGTTGACGAGCCTGATGTGGCTTATAAGAAACAAGAACAGTAAGCTAAAACTGAATCGATAGCATTAATAAAGCCGATAGCTCATTGAACTATCGGCTTTTTTATTAATTTGACTTTCTTAATATTCAAACCATTAAGTTAGTACTTACTATGGCTTAACCGCCTGGTAAGCATCAATAATATGCTTTACTTGGCTAGGTTTGCCTTGCTTCTCTTGTCCTTGATGGATACGTAAGTAGTGCTGCAATGTTTTGGCTTTGTATTGCTGTGATACCTTCACTTGTTCATCACAACTTGGTGTCCAGATCTTGTCACCGACGTTTGATATCTCGCTAACGGTTTGGCTCTTTTCTGAATCACCGCGACTATTACTCACCAATAAAATCTCGTAGTAACGACGGTTCTCTTCAATCAACACTTCATCAATAAGACCAAAATGGATCGCCTTTAAATGGCTTCTCAACTCGAATTGCTGATGCACCGGACAAAGCAAGAAATCGATCGCTTTGTCTGGGTGTTGACGATGAATATCATCGACGAGCTTTTGAGTAAGATCGCCACCGACGCCCGCAATAATCACCAGGTGTTTGCCAGTATGTTTCTCAAGCGGGATAGCGGCGACATCCATACAGTAGACTTGCCATTGGCTAGTCACTTTCTGTTCTGCTATTGCACCTTGCGGAAAGTAACGCGTAAGTTTGCTTTCCAAATCGCTCATAAGAGACGGGACAATATCGACAAAGTGAAGCTGAGGTGCTTTGTTATCCGACAACAGTTGAACACCCAAGAAGCCGTGATCACAACAACAGTCCCAAATATGTTGGTAGTCATTGCTGACAAGGGAATGGAGAGTTTGCAGTCGGTTACTTAGCTTCATAAGGCTCGTGTCGTTAGAAAAGGGATGTTGTCTTATCGAAGGCGCATTGTAATGACTTTCTAGAAAAACAAAAGCACCTAGGGTGTGAATCCTAGGTGCTTTGTAGTGGCTACAGAAATGTAAGTATAGGTTTACGATGCTTTGGCAACGGCTCTGATATGGCCTTCCACTCGGTTCTTACCAAGTTGTTGCGCGATAAGTTTCGCTTGTTCCGCCAGCGCTAAAGCTGAGTCTGTTTCACCCTCTATTTGCGAGTATCCCACGCTAACCCCTAGCGATAAGGTGATATCTGGAGTGACGATGGTTTTCTCCGCGATTGCGACTCTGCACTGGTCTAGCTGGAATTTGGCATCTTTCACATCATTGGCTTTGAATAATACTGCGAACTCCTTTCCTCCAACACGAGCCAAGCAAAGTCCCTTTGGCTTGGGGAAGTAACTGCGTATCGATTCTGCAGTCAGCTTGATCATCTTGTCGCCCACCGCTTCACCGTAGGCTCGGTTTACGTGGTCGAAGTTATCGATATCAAGCAGAGCGACATAGGTATCGGGCTCGCTCACGTAGTTTTCGATGGCGATGCTGAAACTGCTCATATTGTCTAACTGCGTCATCAGATCTTTGCTGCTCAATTGATGTTGAAGCAGTAAGTTAGACAAAGAGACTTCAGTGTAATCACGGATCATTCGTAGAATACTCTGGCTGATCGGTAAGTTTACGTTTACGTACAACACTGCGATCAACTGCTGACGAGAGTGCAAAGGAATACAGTAATGACGTTGGTGTATTTTGAGTTTACACGCCAGTGGATCGGCGTACTTACCACTTCGGTAAGCCATAGTGTCCGGTGTAAATCGCTCTGCAAGGGCTTTGTCACAATGTACCGTGGATTTGTTTCCGTGATAGTCGATGGTACTGAATGCGTGGTTCTCAAGCTGATAGAGACAGAATTGAATGCCTTTTTGGTAGGTGAAACTATCCAGTATGGATTTTAACTCTCGCTTAAAGCTTACAAGGTCATCGACTTTATTCAGTTGCGACAAGGACACGTTCAAACGATAAGCCAGATAGTTGGCACCAATCCACAATAGCAGGAGTGAGCCCAGTACTAAGCCCGTCAACGTAAATTGATGTGAGCTGGTTAAGATGTCATGGCGGTCAGTGCCCGCAATGAACACCCAATTTAAGCTGTTGTCTGCGTCAAATACCGATATTTTGAAGTTATCTTGATAGTAATATTCGTGCTTACCAACGGTTTCACCTTGTGAGAGTTGGTGGCTGATCCCTGCATGGAAGCTGATGGATTTAGAACCGATACGCTGTGGATCCGGGTGGAATACCAGTCGCTCTGTTGCTCTGTCTACAACAAATACATAGCCATTATTAAGCGTTTTTAAATCTCTTAAACCCTGCGTGGTGTGAAACAAGTCAAATTCAATCCATATTTCCTCGTTCAATCTTTCTACCGTGTGTTTTACCGCAAATACCCAACGCCCATCAGGCTTTTGATAAACGGAAGAAATGTAGAAATCCTCAACGACGTTGTCTATTGAATGCCATTGTATTACGGCGATTTGTTCGCTCGAAAGTGGAAGACCTCGAGTGGAAATATAATTTTGAGATTGCGGTTTGTATCGAACGATATCTGAGAAATTGGGTGTTCTTTTTAGGATATTATCACTGATTTCGCGAAATTTTTTGTCATCAAAGCTGGATGCCTTAGGTAAGCCTAAACTGGTCTCAAGAAAGTAAAGCTTGCCGAAAACGGCTTCGATATTTGAGCGAATAGTGGAACTAGCGATACGAATATTTGATGATGATTGGTTAGTTGCTGTAGTTTCAACTTTCTCTAGTTGAGCGATAGCTAAATAAAGCATTCCTCCGGTTAGTAAGAGTATGTATGGTTTGAAAAGCCGAATAAGTGTTTTAGGTAAAGCCATGATATCCAAGACGTTATAGATTCATTTTTATAGTACGGCAATACTAAACAGTTTCATCCATCACATCAATGCAAATGATTCCATATAAAAGAATGATTTATGTGATATTCAGCTAATAAAAAAACCAGCTATAAATATAACTGGCTTTTATGGTTTTTTGGCGTTTTATTAAGCTAGCTTAGCTTTTACTTCAATCAAATCAGTGTTATCTGGCGAGTAGTGCAAAATTGCCATCGAAGTCGGCGATAGCAGCATTTCACCTTCTGCATGACCTGGTTTTACATTTCGTAAGTTGGTATCACAAATGGTGACCCAGTTTTGGTCGCGATCAGTCGGTAACGAGAATCGAGCGGGTGCGTTGGTTTGGTTTATCAAATAAATCAATTCGTCACCGTCTTTGCCAATACCTAAGTGCAGCGCAACAGAGCTTAAACGATTCCAATCATCATGCTCCATGAGTGTGCCATCGACACGGCTCCAGAAGATGCGGTTCGAGTTGCGTTTTTCTCCGCTGAACGCCTTAATAAAAGGCACCATATATTGTTGACGTGCAGAGATCATTTCAGCTAACCAAGTCTTGAAATAAGTTTTTCGCTCAGAATCTTCCCAGTTAATCCAGCTAGTTACACTATCTTGACAGTAAGCGTTGTTGTTGCCTTTTTGAGTGTGAGATAACACATCAGCTGTCAGAATATGTGGAATGCCAAAGGCAAACAACAGACTCGCCATGAAGTTACGTTTCTGTTTTTCGCGTGTGGCAACAACCAATAGGTTTTCGGTTTCCCCTTCAACACCGTAGTTATCAGAGCGGTTATCACCGTGTCCATCTCGGTTGTTCTCGCCGTTATCTTCATTGTGCTTGTGTTTGTAAGAGACAAGATCTTGCATTGTGAAGCCGTCGTGATACGTGATGTAGTTTACGGTTAGTCTGTATGGCCAGTGTGCTGCGCTGTAGATATCGCGAGATCCCATTAAGCGCGTCGCAAACTCTTTTAGATAGCCTTGATCACCGCGCCAGAAGCTACGTGTGATATCACGCAGTTTGTCGTTACATTCATTCCAGCCTAGTGGAAAGTTACCTACTTGATAACCGTTAGGGCCAATATCCCACGGTTCTGCAATCAACTTGGTCTCTTTGAGCACAGGATCTTGAGCAACGGCTTTGAAAAAAGCAGCTTCAGGGTTGTAATTATCGCCTTCACGTCCCAGCGTCGCGGCCAAATCAAAACGGAAGCCGTCGACTTTGAATTCACTCACCCAGTAACGAAGCGTATCCATCACTAAGTTGAGTGCGGGCTGGTGGGTGAGATCTACTGTGTTTCCACAACCCGTGAAATTCGCATAATGGCAGCCATGTTTAATGTAGTAGCGGCTATCGAGTGCTTTTAGGTTGAAGGTGGTTCCGCCTTCCCCACCTTCTGCTGTGTGGTTGTACACGACATCTAGAATGACTTCGATGCCATTGCGGTGCAGTTCGCGAATCGCAGTCTTTAACTCGTTTACGGCATCTTTCTCTGCGTAGCGAGGGTCAGGCACCATAAACAAGTATGGGTTGTAACCCCAATAGTTCACTTTACCCATGTCTAATAGGTGTGGTTCATGCATGCATGCGGCAATGGGCAAAAGCTGTAGAGAGTTGATATTTTGCTGTTTGTAGAACGCAAGCATTTCAGGGCTCACTAACCCTAAGTAGCGTCCTTTAGTATTGGCAGCCACTTCTGGGTGCAGTTGAGATAGACCTTTTACATGCGTTTCAAAAAGAACGGTATCTTCGCGGCTAATGCGTGGCTTTTCTACATCTTGCCAATCGAAGGTGTCATCAACAACGACACATTTCGCCATAGCAAAGCTTTTTTCATTGGTATATGGCGTGACGTAATCGAGCGGTTCGCTTATTGCTTTGGCATACGGGTCTGAAAGCAGGATAGGGCCATTGTCCGTTTCGGCAATGAAGCCGTATTTTTGCCCCGCTTTAATACCATCAATAAAGACATATCTGATATCAGCGTATTCATTTTCCAATTTATAAGTGGTGAATTCGTCGTTCTCGTCAAAAAGAGCGAGTGAAAGAGATTTACAGTCAGGAGAATAAATAGAGAAGTTGCAGCCAGTGTTACCTGGCGTTGCGCCTAGCGGATAAGGGCGAGCGAGCGTTCTAGTCATTGCTTGATTTCTTGTTCGTTTATCAACATCAGTGAACTATTAGTAAAAGGCTTTGTCACAGTAAGGTCAAGCAACTTCACAGATTAATTACGGTAAAAAAATAATTCATCGATGAAGTTCAAATTATATATTTGAGCTAGATCTCACTTATGTTGAATAATTAGATCTGTGTGCTGTCTACTCCTCCTATATTAAGTGATCTACCTCTTTAAAACACCATTCTGTATATTTTCTACTCCCCTCTAGTCCCCCTTAATTAACTTAGGGGCGGAGGAAGTCAAACTTGTCATCCCCTCTTAATATTGACCCCGTTGAAACGAATCAGGGGAAACCCTAAACCTCTCTATCTTACGACTACCATTACTGCCTTTGGTTGCCGCAAGAGAGCAAAAATATAAAAACCTAAAATAAATCGTCCTTAATGGAGTTAAGAATGAAAAAAGTAAGTTTGATTGCTGTTGCAGTGGCAACTACATTAGCTGCTGGCTCTGCGTTCGCTGTAGATTTTAATGGCTACATGCGTGCTGGTACTGGTATTAGCGGTAACGGTAACGGCGACGTATCAGTAAATAAAAACGGTATTGGTCGTCTAGGTAACGAAAATGACAACTACTACGAGTTTGGTCTAGCTGAAGAACTAAAAACTGGCGAGCAAACGTGGCGCGTAGAATCTATGATTGCTCAAGGCAACAACGGTTCTAATGGTTGGGAAGACGGTGATTTCAACGTTGCACAATTTGCTGTTAAAGCTAAAGGCGTGATCGCTTCAGACAAAGAAGCAACGCTTTGGGCTGGTAAAACATACTACCAACGTAAAGATATCCACATCACTGACTTTTACTTCCTAAACACGTCAGGTACCGGTGGTGGTATTGAAAACTTATCTATTGGTGACCAGAAGCTTTCTGTTGCGCTGATTCAAGACGGTGACCACGACGAGTCTACAGGTTACATTTTTGATGCTCGTCTAGCGAACATTGGCCTATGGCAAGATGCATCTCTAGAGCTAGCATTAGCGTACAACTTTGCAACTGACTCTGATGATAAGAGTGAAGAAGCGGATGATGGCCTACTAGCTTCTGCGATCATTCACCAAGGTATGGATAACGGTTTCCACCAAACTATCCTTCAATACGGTACTAACGGTTACGGTGTTCAGGCGGCTAACTTCTGGGGTTCAGGTACATACTACGCTCGTGGTACTGAAGCATTCAACGATGCATCTGGTTTCCGTTTGATCAACTGGGGTGTAATGAACCTAGGCGAATCTTGGGAAATGGGTCACCAACTAGCATACCTATCTGGTAGCGACATCGGTGGTCAAGCTGGAGGCGTTTACACAAACAAAAACTTTGATATCGACCAGTACTCTGTAGTTGCTCGTCCAATGTTCAAGTGGAACGACACTATGCGTACTATCTTCGAAGCAGGTTACAATGCTGGTGAGAAAATTTCAGACAGCGGTTTAGCTAAAGAAGATTTCGGTAACGCTAAGTTCACAGTAGCTCAAGCTTGGGCTATGGGTGACAGCTTCTGGGCTCGTCCTGAAATTCGTGTTTACGGTTCTTACATCCTAGATACTGAAAACAAAGATGCATTCAACGGCGACGATACTGAGTACGTGTTCGGTATTCAAGCTGAAGCTTGGTGGTAAACACTTAGCTTAACAAATCCTAAACTGTCCTAATTCATAGCCGGCTCGCGTCGGCTATTTTTTTAAGGAATGTACGATTAAGTTGATCGTTCCCTAGGTGAATAGTTCTCTTTGTGGTAATTAAAGTTAGTAAATTTCTTAAAAAAATAACAAGAAGGAAGGGTTATGTATTTTAAAGCTCTAATGTTGAGTGGTTGTGTTGCGTTGGCCGGTTGTCAATCTGCACAAGTAGTCGAGCAAGTGCAAGTGGCACAGGCTGAACAAGTTAACTCTATTGCTGGTCTTCAATTTGCCCCGATGAAGCTTCCAAGCTCGGCAATTTTCGATGTAACACCAGACAGTCAAATTTTAAACTATCAGGGTATAAACAGCCCTGTAGTAGCGATCGAGCTACCAGCGGATCGCGGTGAATACTCTATTAAGATCACCAGCATGATCGGTGATACAGCATTTGTGCCGAATGCCGTGATTTACGATAAAAACGGTCGCGAGTTAGAGCGTTATGGCAAAGAGAGCTTCGAATACGCGAAGCCTAGGTTGCATTTGGGCAACCGTCTTGTTGCAGAAAATGATTTTTACCCACCGACAACTGCTGAATCTGTTTACTTAGTTATCTATACAGAGCAAGAAGATCTTGGTGGTTTTACTGATGTCATTCACCCTGCACGTTTAGATGCGGAAGGCCGCGGTAACTACCTGCCAGAAGTAGAAGACATCCCCGTTCCAAACGCGAATGTCGGTAAGATTGAAGTGACTATTGATAGAGTGGGCTTCTTCTCATTTGGCTCTAGCAGTGAATCTAACGCTAAACCAGCGGCAGCAGCTAAGGTTGAGACTATTCAACCAGAAACACAAACTTACTACCATAATGCCATTCAAGCAGCAGTAGACGCAGACAATATTCCCAAAGCACTTAGCTTATTAGATGAAGCAAAAGCCCTTGGTATTGAAGGTGCACAAGAAGCCTTTGTGCGAGCCGTCAACGCCAAGTAATATAGATAAAGGGTTCCTTTAAAAGTGCAATGCTTGTAAGTTAAGCATCGGTTAGCATCTTCTAAGGAACCCTATCGAATACCGCTTTAATGTATATGCTTTTTATTTGCAATGTTCAGCAACTTTCTCGCCTAAAGGGACTTCTGTATTTTCGCATTTTGATACGTGACCAGTAGTCGTTTCCCCTGCTTTATCCGTTTCCATATATTGATCAACATTACCGTTGCTTTCAAGTGTTTGCAGTGCCTGTTTGTGCGCGGCATTTTCAGCTTGTATTTGTTGCGTTGTTGCAGTGCTAGGAGTATGTGCCAGGGCGCGAGCAGCGTCGGTAGATTCTACAAGATCAGTGGTATTAGCCAAAGCCATCCCGCCCATCAATGCTGTAGTCACGATGCCCATTTGGATGGTTTTGATGATATGTTTACGGTTCATGGAAGTTTTCCTAATCAAAATTTAACGACACCGCAAACAACTGCGGTGTTTTTCTGTTGATAGAATATTACATCGAGAATTGAATGTATTTTAATCGTAATTGTAGGGCGTAACCCTTCAAAAAAGGCTGCCAGGATTAATTCTGTTCACTTAAGGGAGAGCGGCATTCCTACTATGATATATCGTTAAGATTTGGTTTTAACGGTTCTAAGGAATATCCTTTCCCTTTAGTTCTAAGTTTTCAGCCATGTAATCGAATGTAGGGGCTATAAAGTATGGTTGGAAATGCCCCGAATTTTAATGGGCGATGCAGTTGTTTATTATTTGCTTAAATCTGCTGGGTTCAATAGTTGTAAAAAAGGGAGACTGACGTCTCCCAAAGGCTAGCTTTCGCTTGTTTTATTATCTGTTACTTGAACCTAAGCTTGGAGCTTAATTCTTAGTGACAGATATCACAGCTTTGTCTACATTGTCGTCAAGCTCGTGAATGGCATTCAAGGTGAAGGTGTAGCTGCCCGCTTCCGTTACGCTCAATTGGCAATTGCCACCTGTGCCAATATCGATTGACCCGCTTGCAAGCTCTACAGAATCGCAACCAAAGTTAGGTGTTTTCCAATCAGCATCTGCAAACTTGAAGCCATAGTTACCTGCTTCCAAATTGCCTGTTACAGAATAAACCCCATTAGCAACAAAGCTCATCGCCCAATCATCAACAGGGTTCCAACCATTCATATCCCCACGAACATACACGGTTGTTTGGCCGTATGGCGGAATGCTCGATACATCCTTGCCAGAGTTATCAACTGGCAGGCCAGCACCTTGTGCATCACCTTGAGCTTGTACAAATACAGCGGTAGTTAGCGCAGGGACTGTGAAGGTTTCAGCGGCAAAGCTTGCGCCTTTCACTGTGTCGTCAGCCGAGTTTTGTTGAACGTCATGAAGTGTAAAGCCGGTTGCTCCTGTGATTTTGAATGATTGAGATTTATTAGTTGAGTTTACAACTGCCACAATCGCATCATTTGCAGGGTCAAGATCGTCGCCCGCAGACACGCCATCATCGATCGACATGACAATCAGGCCTTCGACTTGATCTTCGCCAACGTTACGGAAGTCGACACGCTTCATAACTTCGTCAGCTGTATCTAAGCGGAACAGTTCGCTTGAGCTACGGATCTTTAATAGCTCTAGGAATTGCTGCTTAGTCAGCTCAATGTCGTCTGAGTCTGGTTTAGCCGCGCTGTCAGCAATGATTGTTTTGATCAGATCCCAGTTTGCACCATCTTTATCTTCACGAGGTAAGCCAACATTCCAGTTGTTGTCCGTCCCATCAAACATGACGCGGTTGTACCAGTCACCAGAATCGTAAGAATCGCGCTGCATAGACTTAGATCGTAGCAGTTCAGAACCCATATGGATGAATGGTATGCCTTGGCCTAGCATCACGGTAGAAAGCGATACAGACTGCATACGCGCACGCTCTGCAGAGCTAGTACCAGTGGCGATCTTGTAAGCGTTGTTATCCCAAAGTGTTTGGTTATCGTGTTTGGAAACGTAAGAGATGTTCTCGGAAGGCATCTTGGTGTAACCAGCTGGCGCGCCGTTGTAATCAACGTTTTTACCCAGTTTGGTATCGCCTTTGTAATCAATCAGTACGTATTCTGCGAGGTTACCTGCCATCCCCAAACGAACAAGGTCTTGGTTATGTAAACGACCATTGATCGAATCTTGATCAACTTTGGTTTCTTCGTTGGCAATCGCTGCGTTACCAAAGCCTTGGTTAAAGCGAAGTGGGTGGTTCCCTTCTGAGTCGACACCACCATCGAATGGGCTACCACCACGAACGGCGTCACGCAAACGGTCTGAGAAGGTACCGATTTCTGTACCTGCCATGTTGATTTGGTTTGCTTGATCGAAGCGGGCGTTGTTGGCGACTTCACCAAAGTCCCAGCCTTCCCCGTAGAACAGAGTATTCGGGTCGATTTTGCGCACTTCTTCCAATGCTTCGACCATTACATCTTTTGGCTGGTGGCCCATCAAGTCAAAACGGAAACCATCCACTTTGTAGTCGTCAGCCCACACCTTAAGTGAGTCGACCATCAATTTACCCATCATCAGGTTTTCGGTCGCAGTGTTGTCACAACAAGTCGAGTTTTCTACGCCACCAGTGTTGACGTTAAGACGGTGGTAGTACCCAGGGACAATCTTATCCAGTACCGACTTATCGTTCACACCAGACGCATTGGTGTGGTTGTATACCACGTCCATGATCAGCTTAAGATCCATGTCGTGCGTAGCTTTGACCATCTGACGGAATTCGAGAATACGCTGAGAACCATTAGGATCGGTCGCGTAACTTCCCTCAGGAACTGTGTAATGGAATGGGTCGTAGCCCCAGTTGAAGCTATCAAGCATACGAAGGTCATTCATTAATGCTTGTGCGTCACCCGTTGAAGGGTCATAACCATCGAGTACGTCTTCGATGACTTTGTTTTCGTCTTCGCTTCCACATAAGGTAGCTGTCGGTTTTACATCACACAGTTTTCCTACGGTGTCGGTGATATCAACACGGCTCGCGGCATCTTCATCGACGGTAGCGATATCAAATGCTGGTAAGATATGCAGCGTAGTTAAACCTGCTTCTTGGAGAGCTTGTAGGTGTTTGACCGACTCACGATCGGCTTCTGTAAGAGCGAGGTACTTGCCATTTAGGCTAGCTGTGCCGAGCTTATCGCTGAAACTAAAGTCACGTAGGTGTGATTCGTAAAGTACGTGGTCTTCGTCTTTCTCTACGGTTGGTCGTTGGTAGTTGTCCCAGTTCGCTGGTTTCAAGGTTGAATCATTCAGGTCAATCACTTGAGAGTATGCTGAGTTCTTTGACAAACTGAGAGAGTATGGGTCTGTCACAAGGCGAGTTTCGATATTGCCTGTGGTTGGGTGATAAACCTTCACTTGGTAACGGTAATAACTGTTCACTGCATTAGACACGGCATCAGTCGCCCAAATGCCTGTCTCAGTGTTTTCCGTCATCGGGATTACTTGTGAACTTAGCAGATCTTCACTGTATAGAACGAGTTCTACATCTTGCGCGGTTGGTGCCCAAAGCTTGAAGGTCGCCACACTGCCTTCAACAATTGCGCCTAGTTCTTCAGCCATTGCATTACCAGCATCTTCGCTAGCAAATACCGCATCAAGCACACCAGGTTTTTGAACCTCAGTTGAAGAGATAACATCGCCATTGGCATTGTAGGCAACAAAAATTATCTGAGATTTTAAAATAGTGCGAAGTGTGCTGTCGTCAACATCGATAGCTAGGGCAGGTAAGCTTGCAAGGTGTCGGAAACGCTCTTTCAATTCAGAAGATAGTTCTCCGTCTTTGCTTAGTTCAATTGCAGTTCCACCGACAATCTCTTTGTCATCGTTCATTGTGATGCTGTTGTCTAGTGCATAGAAAAGCTTCACAGAGTCTGCATTGCTAGCCGCTTCCCAACCAATTGTGGTTGCATCTAGCCAGTGTGCTTTTTGACCATCAATATTGACTGGTCGCTCTGAAATAGGGTCGTAGTACAACTCGCTGCTGCCATGGAAACCAAATACGCCTTGTGAATCGCCAAGCTTAGTTAACTCGACTTTTGAGTTCGCACTGCCAAATGCTTTCTCATCACCATTGTGCAAGATGAAGTTCATGCATTTGTGTGGGTCAGAGGCATCTGGGTCAACTTTCAACACATAATAGGCACCGTAAGTATCGCTGATACCATCGTATTCGTAAGGGCTGTTCCAATCGGTTCCGGTTTCACTCAACCCCATGCCGACTAAGTCTGTGCTGGTACAGCCTTCACCATTCCAAAGGTGAAGCCCCCAACCGTCGTAAGTTGAGCCAGATGAGCTGGCAGCGGCAACATCGCGTTTGTAGTAAATAACGACTTCGTTTTCAGCTGCAGGGTATAAACCACTGTTGCCAGGGGCTGTACCGTTGTCGCTATCATTATCACTACCACAACCCGCGATCAAAGTAGCGGTGAAGAGCGGTAACATTGCTTTGGCCAATGTAGAGCGTTTGAAGCTCTTCTTTTTGGTATTGTTGAAGGTATTTCGTAGAGAGATAATTTTATTAATATTTATGTTGTTCACGTTTTGATATCCATATTTCACTTTTTATGAAGATGAATATCCTAGCTTTAACCAAGGTCAACTATTTGTGATGGCAATGTATAAAGTTATTTTAAATTCGTAAATATAGGAAACCTAGTGTCAATATCACGCTTTGTATTTGGTTATTGTTAAATTAATTGGATCAATGACTCATTTGCATAATATCAATAATGTAAGGCGTAGAGGCTAGGCGTAGTTAATAAGGATGAGAGCTCATCCTTATTATTGTGAGTAATATATCGAATTGAGAGAGTGTTAATTTAATGTGGAAATTAAGTTATTTATCAATTAGCTAAAAGCGAGCTGTTCGGTAATTTATATTGATAGGTATATCATCCATTTAAGGATAACACCCAAGCCAAAGACGCCAGCGGTTTCAATTCAATATTAAAACTGCCAACACTGTTCTCAATGTCGAGCACTTGTTGCGCTATGCCTTCAATATATTCATTGAGTATGTAACGACCATCAACTAATTTGAGTTTTTGGATTACATCACTTGGAATCTTTAAGTGAATATTTTCAGTGGTATGTTGGCTGAAATTAGCTGCAACAATGGTTAGCTCTTGGTGGTCAGAGCGCAGAAATGCGTAGACTGAATCACTTAAGTTACAGCACTGGTGTAAGTCTTGGTAATCACCTGTCATCGACGAGTGCTCTAGCGAAAAGTTCATTACCTTTTGATAGAAGTGACGCAGTTGCTTTTCGTTATTGTTTAGTAACTCACCATCGAACGCACCATTATTCATCCACTTTTGGTGTTGTGGGACGCCAATGTAGTCAAATATGGAAGTTCGTGAGGGCTGTCCAAAGCCTGCATTCTCCTCACCGGGTTCGCCGACTTCTTGCCCAAAGTAGATCATGGTTGGAGAACTACTCAATAACGTGCTGACGAGCATCGCAGGCTTTGCGATATGTGGATTGCCAACAAACTCTGGAGAAGCGATGCGTTGCTCATCGTGATTATCCAAGAAGTGCAGCATGTGATGTTCAATATCCATCATCTGATGTTGGATTTCGGGGATGATAGCCGTTGAAGCCTTGCCTTGCATGATGTCTTTTAGACCGTCATAAAGATCAACCTTATCGTACAGGTAGTCCATTTTTCCTAGGTGAATATAGTCGCGGTACAAATGACGTTGGTACACCTCAGCCATTAAAAAGGCATCTTGGTTTTTCATCTTTATTGATGAGTTGAGGTAGCTCCAAAATTCGACTGGAACCATCTCAGCCATATCGTAGCGAAACCCATCAACACCTTTATTCAACCAAAACAAGGCGATATCTCGGAATTTAGCCCAAGAGTTAGGCACATAAACAGATTCCCAGAAACGGAAATGATCCATGTAATTGCGTTGAGCATAGTCACTCGGTAGTTCAGGGAAGTCTTTTGAACCGTCTGGTCGCATGCCATAATTGATTTTCACCGTTTCATACCAATCATCGAAACTAGGCTTGGCTAAACGTGAGCCGTTACCTGTCCATTTGGCGGGCGTCTCTATAAACGGGGAGTTTAGGTTGGGATGCTGTTCACCACCTAGCGGCGTAAAGGCGGGCTCTATGTCTGGCAATTCAAAGGTGCTGTTGGGAATGTAGTAGAAGTTATTGTCTTTGTGGTATTCCAGCGTTGTGTCATCTTGAGCGCCGAAGTCACTGACACCTTCTGGGTTGTTTAAGCCTTTATAATGACGCGCAACGTGATTCGGTACGATATCGATAATCACTTTTAAACCATTGTCGTGACTTCTTTTGATGAGTGCCTCGAACTCTTCCAAACGGCGATCAGGATTCTCAGCGAGGTCTGGATTGACTGAGTAGTAATCTTTTACCGCATAAGGTGATCCTGCACGGCCTTTTACCACGCTCGGGTGATCGTCTGAAATCCCGATGTGTTTGTAATCATTGATGATGGCGTGATGTGGCACTCCGGTATACCAAATATGAGTCATACCGAGTTTGCGGATTTCAGACAGCGCTTTGTCGGTAAAATCACTGAACTTACCGACGCCATTTTGCTCGATTGTGCCCCATGGAACATGTTGGGTGTTTTTATTGCCAAATAAACGCGTAAAAACTTGGTAGATGGCGTACTTTTGGTTGTACATATTTATAATTCCTTTAACTTCCATCATGTTATGTAGGGATGAAAGGGCTTGTTTATTCTTTGCAGGCTAACCGAATTACAATATGCCTTGCTCATCCTTATCAAAATCTACAGGGCGTAATTGCTACAGTATGTGAGCTGTTGCTCAAAAGGAGTCATGTTGTCTTCATCTATTCAAATCGTTATCACTTATTTGGTTCTGGTGGCGGTGTCTGTGTTGTTTGCGGAAAGTTCTAAAGCGCTGTTGGTGTGGTATTTGGTTATCGGTTTCGTGACGTTTTTTGTGTACGCGAAGGACAAGCGAGCAGCGATCAATGGCAATTGGCGTGTGCCAGAGAAAACTCTGCATATTTTTTCTGTTGCTGGTGGCTGGCTAGGGGCGTTGATTGCTCAAGATAAGCTGCGTCATAAAACGCAGAAGCAGCCGTTCAGAGCCATATATTGGGTGACAGTGGCAGTGAATGTTGCGGCGTTTGTGTGGACACTAACCCCGAGCGGGCAGGCGATGTTTGGTCGTTGGCTTAGTGAACTTGTGGGTTATTTATAAAGAGAATAACGGTTAGCACAGGAGTACCAACCGTTAAAATACAGAAGTTATTCGACTAGAGCATCGGAATGGTCGATGCTAGAAGCAAGCCTGCCATACCGTAGTTGAAGCTTTTGATACGGACGGGTGTGGTTAACCAGTGTTGCAGTTGTTTACCTGCCGCTGTCCAGAATGTCACGGATGGTAAGTTGGCGAGCGTGAAGATACCTGCGATGATCGCAAGCTCCCACCATGAACTGCCGCTGCTATAGACTGAAATTGCCGTCAGCGCCATCGACCAACCTTTCGGGTTCACCCACTGAAAACTTGCCGCGCCGATGAAGGTCATTGGCTTATAAGCCTCGGTGCTTTTGGCTTTGCCGCTCAATGCTATCTTAATTGCAAGGTACACGAGGTAAGCAAGGCTTAGGTATTTCAAGATTTGGTGAGTAACCGGATAAGCGTTGAAAATGCCCATTAAACCGAAGCCAACTAGCAGCAACATGGCTGCAAACCCTAGAGCAATGCCAAGCATGTGCGGAATAGTACGGGCAAAGCCAAAATTTGCTCCTGATGTCATGAGCATGATGTTATTTGGACCTGGTGTGAAGGTCGAGACGAACGCAAACAAGGCTAGTGCGCTAAGTTGCTCTAAAGGCATTATGGTTCTCCAGCAAAAAATGAACGAAGTGACTGACCGGTCATGACTTTCACGTGTTGAGAAACATAGTAGGTGGAAAGTGAGGCAATTATGTGCTTTTATTTCCTCTATTATCACTAAATGCACAATAATAAGTAGTTATGGATAGATTTGACGAAAGGATATTGCAAGAGCTTAAATTGGACGGCAGAATCTCCAACATTGAGCTGTCAGAACGAATTGGTTTGTCGGCTTCTGCGACCTTAAGACGCGTCCAGGATCTTGAGCGTAAAGGAATAATTCAAGGTTACCGTGCGGTTCTGGATAATGGGCTGATGGGGGTCGGTTTTATTGCTTATGTTTCGATTGGTTTATCAAGCCACAGCAAAGCGGCTCAGCTGGAGTTTGAACAACACGTCAGTATGGAAAAAGAGGTAGTGGAGTGCCACAACATTACCGGTGCTAACGAGTACTTGCTAAGGGTAGAAACCAAAGATCTACCGGGCTATAAGAAGTTTCATGCCGATGTGCTTGGGGAATGTGCTCAGGTGCAATCTATTACGACTATGGTTGTGATGGATACCCCTAAAGACGAACGCTAGTCGAGTTTTATTTCAGGAGAGGCGCAGTGCCAAATACCAATCAGTTGTTATTGTTCTTAGATGTGGTTCAACAAGGGTCGTTTACCAAAGCGGCAACCTTGCACGATATGGACAACTCATCACTCTCTAAACAGATCAAAAAGCTCGAGCAAGATTTAGGTGTTCAGCTGCTTAACCGCTCTACACGCTCGTTTTCGTTGACGTCGGCCGGGGAAGATATTCTCGCACAAACCTATGTGCTGAAAGACACTATCAATCAGATCCAAGGAATTGCAGATTCATACCAGTCTGAACCCAAAGGTGTGCTACGAATTACTTCACCGATCTATTTTGGGCAGCAATATTTGCAACCTATCATCACTCAGTTCATGAGAAAGTACCCAGATGTTCAGATCGTACTTTCACTAGACGATAAGATCGCCAATATCATTGCAGGGCAGTTTGATATCGCGTTTCGCTTCAGTAAGCTTGTTGAATCGAATTTGATTGCGAAGAAGATTGCCGACAGTAATTTCATGTTGGTCGCGTCAAACGATTTTGTGAAGCAGCACGGTGAACCGAAAACGCCACAAGATCTACTCGCTCTACCTGCGGTGATTTATACCAATGGTGATATGACGGTCGACCATCTGCGCATTAGTGAAGAGCCGGGAGGTAATACCTTCCAGAGCCTAACGATTCGTGGCAACTATAAGGTGAGTGATGTTCGTACTATGGTGTCTTGTGTGAAAGATGGTCTAGGTTATGGCTTCCTTGATCAATCAAACCTGTATGCCTCAATGAAAGAACTTGGCTTGGTCACTTTACTGCCGGATTATCCGATCTCTACGATTGATACCGCAATCTACGCTGTCTATCCGCACCGTAAGCAAACCAAACTAGTCAAAGAATTCATCACTACGGTTCAAGACTATATTGGCTCTCCGACGATTTGGGAGAAGATGCAGCAAGGTTAGTTGTGTTTCTAATAGTTCAAACTAAAAAGGAGCCAGATCGTCACACGATCTGGCTCCTTTTTAATTGTTCCGGCTATCACTGATTTACAATGTAAAGCTTAGCTATAGCTGGCGTGAACGGCTCATATTCACTAATACCTATTAATGCTCATGAATCACTTCTTTACCACTCGGATAAGCTTTGGTACCTAGTACATGACCATCAACTTCTTTGCCATAGTAACCTTGGTGATTGTGGTAGCGCTTAGCATTGCTAGCAACATCACCCTTGTATCGAGGATCTTGTGGGCGTTCATGACTATTCACAAATGCAGCCACATCCCATGCATCTTGAATCGAAAGTTGCTGGCTCTTTCCAAGCGGCATGTTTTCATAGATGAAATAGGCAGCGGTGTTCACCCGGTGCATACCCGCGCCCCAGTTATACGCGTTTTCGCCCCACAATGGTGGAAAGTATGAACGTCCGTCAGCCCCTTTAATACCTTCACCATTTTGACCATGACAGGTTTGGCAGTTGGTTTGGTAAACCTTTTCACCACGCGCTATCGATGGCTCTTGTTCAGGATTATCAATCTTAGGATAGCTACGCCCTGCCAACTTACTGCGGTCATCGATTGGGTATTTGCTTAACAGCTCTTCAGGGAGAGGGAAGCTTTCCGCTTTACCACCGACTTGTAAGTCAGCATCGCTGATCTCAGGAACGGGTGTATCTTGCATGCCGTTCTTGTCTAAGATGCCGCCCATCGCCAGCCAGTATGAATAAGCCGTTAGTGCGACCATCTCTTTTGAACCCTCAGCCGGTGGCAAACCATTCATTGAGTAGGTGAAGCAACCTTGGATACGCTCTGCGTAGCTGTTTACTTTGTCGTTCTTGGAACGATACGCAGGGTAGGCCATGTACGCACCCCAAAGAGGTGCTGCGTTAGGCTTCATGCCCGCTTGCATGTGACAGTTTACACAGTTTTGTTCATTGCCTACGAACGTACCACGCATCTGTTGTGAATCGACAAACAGCGAATAACCCAATTTTACTTTGTCGCCAAATTCCCCAGCAGGGATATCAACCAAGTCTCGTGGCACCAGATATTTGTTATCTTGAGGCTTCTCAACGGCTGGCAGTTCGGTTTGGCGATCGGGCAACTCAGCTTCGGCATAAGCGATTCCAGAGGCAAGGGTTGCGGTAATTAGAAATAATGTTTTCATGCGAGCCCTTTAGTATCGGAAAGATGCGAAATAGTAAGAGAGGTTTTTGATCTCATCGTCGGTCAACTTGCCGGCGATATTGCCCATCATGTTTAAATCATCACCCTTACGAGTGCCGTTTTTCCAAGCATTGAGCTGAGTCTGAATGTAGTCGGCATGCTGGCTTGCTAGGCGCGGGAATTTGTCTACGCCCATACCGCTTGGCCCATGACAGGTTGCACAGGCTGGAATGTTTCTATCCCAATCGCCTTGGAATACAAGTTTACGATAGGGGTTATCGATATCAGCCTGTGAGCCGCGCTGCTCTAAATCGGTAAATTCGTATGAAGGTAGTGATGCAAAGTATTCTGCGACCTCACGACGAACTGCGGGATCAGATACACCGTCAGCCATTCCCTTCATGATCGCGCTTTGACGCTCACCACTTGAGAACAGAACCAGTTGATGTTCTAGATAGTCAGCATTGAGCCCTGCAAGCATAGGGGCAATGTTGGGCATGCCTTTACCATCGGCTTGGTGGCAACCGCTACAGGTTTCTGCGGCTTCTGGCATTGGATTAGACGCTGCTTGTGCAAAACCGGATAAAGAAAGGCTTCCCAGAGCAGCGATGCAAAGCGTTAGAGTTTGAGTTTTTATGTTCAGCTTAATCATGAGGCGTCGCTATTGGTTGTAATGCACGCATTTTCGACATAATTGGATGTTCGCGCTATTGTGGATTTCCACATTAATTCACTTGGAACTTGAGGTGAGTCTCACATTAATAACCTCAGTTACCATAATGGTATTGATGTGAACTTCTATAGGTTGATCCAACTGCCGTTTATGAAATGCAAGGGAACTGCCATGTTCGCCTCGGTATAACTGCTTGTTAAGGCTCTTTTATGGCACCGATTGTATAAGCATAGCTGCTTTATGGAGGCGGGCTAAAAAAGTTGTGGTGAAATGAAGATTACCTAATGGCTTTGGGTTGATTACTCTATCTAGAGCGGATGCTTTATCTAGATTGGGTACTTTATGTAGATTGGGTACTTTATGTAGATTGGACGTTTATCCAAATAGGGTGCTTTTCTAGATCAAGGGGACGAAAAAACAGGGTAACCTCGAATGACGAAGTTGCCCTGTTGTGTTCTCATCTGCAGATCAGATAAGGAAGTGTTTTGACTCTGTGCCTAAGTTATAGCTTGCTGAGTTTAAGTTAGACCTTGTAGATCTTAGCCGGAAGCGCTTGTCTTGCTGCTGCGCCCACAACCCAATCCAACATCACGCCTTTTCCTTCTCTCGTCGGATCAATCAAGCCAATATCATTGATGTTAACGCCATCGTTTGACTTCATTTTCACCGGTTGTTGTGTGTCACCGATCCAGTGTGCACGCTCGCCGAGTTCTTTATGACCAAAGCCGTGTTCAAAGCCTAATGTTCCCGGTTTGATGCCATCAATCACCATCGCCAAAGCATGTGTGGTTGAGCTCGGTGTTTCAATGGCAAACACGTCACCGGTTTTGATACCCGCAAAAGAGGCGTCTTGCGGGTGAATGTAAACTGGGTTCACTCCTTTGATCGACTCTAAGCGTGGTGATAAGTTAGACACCGCACTGTGAATGTTGGATTTAAAGTTGGTCAGAGTAAATGGCCAATCTTTGGTCGGGAACTGCTCTGCTAAAGGTGTGCCGTCTGCCAGCTTCTGTGGATACCATGTCGGGCAACCCATGTACTGTTCGCCACTGATGGTGTTGCGAGAGGTCCCCAGCTTCTCATTCCAGATAGCCAAAGGTTTGGTCCATTTGTACTTCATGGTTTCATTGGTGTAGGCATTGGTTGCGTCTTCAAAACGACCGCCACGCGCAAAAATGTACGCTACTTTGAGCATCTCTTCAGGCTTGAGCGTTTTGTTCATCACAGGCACTAGGCGCTCAAGACCAGACCAAACAATATCTTCCGCATCCACATTCGGCACGCCACCTTTTACGAACGCCAAGTTAGCAGCCGAGCGCAGGTAGAAATCTTCAGCGCTATGAATACCGTGCCAGTTGCCTTGATTGTCTTTGATTACGTTGTCGCCGAAGCCACCTAAGCCCAGTGTTTTTGCCACATCAATAAAGAAGTTCTCTAGGTTGATGGCACGTCCGTCTTGAGTGCGGGAAGTTTTAGGCTCAACAATCGGCCAACGAGCGGTTATCGCTTTAGTCGCGACGCCATGCCAAGGTGTTGCCATGCCCCAGCTTTCGTAGGTCACTGTGTCTGGCACTAGGTAATCCGATAAGGCTGTGGTCTCATTGATGAAGGCATCGATAGACACGATCAAACCAAGCTGTTTTGGATCCTTAAGCTTTTCACCCAGCAAGTTGTCTAAACCCGGAACACCATAAAGTGGGTTCGCCATGTGGTTGATCCATGCCTTTGCTCGGTAAGGGTAGCCATCAATCGCAGCTGATAAGTGCTCAGTTAAAAGCGGTGCTGAGATTGGGTACCACGGAGCGCGTGTCGGGTAAGGTGACTCACCTGCGGCAACGCGACGTTTGTATTCGCTGGTTTTTTGATACGGGAACTTGCTGCGGGACAAGAATACACCTTGAGGCTTAGTCTTACCCTTGAACTTGGTAAAGTCGTAACGTGGACCTGCAACCGAAGTTGGGTAGCCGCCCGCTTTCGCCATCGCGCCACCTTTCGCGTTGATGTTACCGATCAGCGCGTTCAGCATCAGAATAGAGAACGAGTTGTAGAAGCCGTTGGTGTGCATGTTGCCACCGTGAGTATCCACGACTGCTTTTGTACCATAGCTGGTGAAGCGTTTTGCCAACGCAATAATCTGGTCTTGTGGGATTTCACACTGCTCACTGTAGTATGCAAGGTCATATTTGAAAGCTTCTTCCTTCAATCTTTGCAGAGAAGACTTAACACGAACAGTCTGACCATCAACTTCTACGTCTTGATCGACGAACAGAGCCGCTTCATTCACCTGAATATGTGATGACAATAGTGACGTTGTCACATCTAGTGCGATAAATCCGTCATCGTCAGACATCGGTTCGCCTGTTTCTAGCAACCTTATATCCGATGCACGAAGCATACGCCCATTTTGTGGGTGCGACTCGTCGCTGATCACAAGGTGAGATGCATTACACCAGTGTGTGGTGCCGGCTTTTTGCATCGCTTGCGCACTTGGGCGAGACAAGAAGTCGTGATTGTAGCGCTGGTTTTCGATGATCCACTGGATCATACCCAGAACTAATGCTGAATCGGTGCCCGGTTTGATCGGCAGCCAGTTATTGCGATCGCCCGCCGCAAGGCTTGAAGACCCGGCAGGTAGGCTTGGTGTCACTATGGTGTAGCTCAGTTTTCCATTGGTACGAGCTTCAGCCAATTGTCTTGCTTGGCGCTTAAACGGGTTACCCGCTTGAGCCGGAGACATACCGATGAAAAGAATGAATTCTGCGTTGTTGAAGTCGGGCTTTAAGTGCGAGAACTTATCTAAGTCATTCATGATCGCGCCAGAACCTGCACGGAATGCGTAGCCACAGTAAGAGCCGTGATGACCAAAGTTACGAGTGCCGTAGCTGTTAAATGCAAAGCGCTTCAAGATGTCGTCACGGCCTTCATTACCGGCATTGGTCACAAGCAGTTGGTTGGCTTTTGGTCCGTATTCAGGGTTGTTTGGATCGAGTGGTGTTTCGATGTCACGAATCGATCGTAAGCCCTCAACTTCACCTTCACCGAATAAGTCACCACCCTCGGTGATCTCAGAGATAAGTTGTTCGTAGCTGATTGGTTCCCACTTGCCTCCACCACGCTTACCAACGCGTTTGAGCGGTTGAGTGATTCGGTATGGGCTGTTTTGAATCTCCAACATGCCGTTACCACGGGCACAGGCTGTCGAGCGGTTATTGATGCCTGACTCACCAGACAAGCCAATGTAGGCGTCTTTTACCGGTGTTTTGAACGGGATCTGCTGATCACTTGAAAGCGGGTGATATGGGTTACCTGAGATACGTAAAATCTCATCATTGCGATTATCGATACGTACACGCAAGCCACACAGTGTCCAGCAGCCAAAACACATTGAGGGTGCAACGCGTTGGTTTGGATTCGGCGAAATCTTACCTTGCTCATCGACACTGTATTCCGTCTCTAACGAATTACCGTGATGGATGTGATTGGTTTTCTTACCTGCGGTGCCATCGATAGCACCGTGAACCATGTGCTTTGTGGTTGTCGCATAACCTGCAGCAAAAGCTCCAACACCACCGGCAGCAAGGCCTGTTTTCAAAAATTGACGACGTTTGTTATCCATGATGATTCCTCAGACTACAAGCTATGTGAGCGGTTAAGTGGTGATGATGTGTTTTGGTTTGGCTTAGATGCTGTCTTTGTCGCAGAGCCAGTTGATCTTGACGATCCAGCAGACACGATTTCAGAGGCGAACAACGCAAGTGCTAGCCACAGGCCGCACATGCCAACGATGCCAAGTAACCCAGCACTACCCATTGGTAATTCATAAGGGAATGGACCCACATCAAAACGAGGAATGGTTTGAACTTCCATCATGGTGACCCAACGTACCGCCCATGCTGAAACTATGGTCGCAAGCGCAACACAGATAATTCCTAACTTGCTTTGCGATAGGCGTTGTAGTGGCAGCACTAAGATCATGCACAGCAAAATGCTGGTGGTCATGATGCCTAAATTGATGCCCCAAGCATCGTTCTCATACAGGCTGAAGTGACCATGATTAGATGCCCAAATCGACGTAAGAATGATGGCAAGGCCACCGGTTAGGGTAATCGTTCTTTGTACCAGAGCGAGGTCTGTTGGTTTTAAGCTTGGCTTGGTGGATGGCAGTAGAGCCCAAATCAATAGGGTTAAACCCGTTGCAGCAAAGAACGCTGTCGTAAACCAAAGCAGCGGAGAAGCCGGTTGATGCCAAAGCGGTCGGCTCGCCAAAATCGCAATTTCTGCGCCTGTGTAAAGCGCGATGCTTAGGCCCGAAATAGCCGTCACAGCAGCGAGCGCAATCATCAGCTTTGACGATATTTGCCATTGACCTAGCGTCAGCCAAGCCAAACGTTTTAGAAGTGGGTTTTCACTCTCTTTGAGCTGTGCGATGTCATCACGCAGGTAAACCCAAGCCGTCGCGACAGCCAGACCAGAGAACAGAGGTAGAAACAGAGAGCCCAATGACATCCATGACCAAGGTGTGATGTGAGCATAGAAGTGCCACGCACGTCCCGGTTGGTGTAAGTCTCCAGTGAGGGCTAATGGCCCAACAATCGCGCCGATTGCCATCACAAGCACAAGGGCTGCACGAAATTGATGACTGGTTGAATTTTTAAATATCAGGGCAATCAAAAACAGAATCGCAGCCGCGTAAGCCGAACCTATGTAGAAGAAATATTGAACCGCCCACGGTAGCCAAGCGATCTCTTGAGCGGGGACTAACACCTCAGTGATATTCATGCTGTCTCTCCTTGTTTGCCTTGTGTCGCGATTGCCAATTCTTGTTTGCTAGAGGATGAGTTATCGATGGCGGCTGGATCATAAATCGCAGGTTGGCCTTCAATGTGGCTAACGAATCGCTCGTTCATGCCGATATAGAAAACATGGGGGTTGGTATTCTGCTCTGGCTTAAGCACCTTGATGTCGTCTCGATTTTCATTGAGTAGGCGGTTTATCTCACTGTTTGGATCTTTGAGGTCACCAATGACACGCGCGCCACCAACACAAGTTTCTACACAAGCGGGCAGTAAGCCGTCTTCAAGGCGGTGTGCACAGAAGGTACATTTGTCTGCGGTAAGGGTGTCGTTATTAATGAAACGAGCATCGTAAGGACAAGCTTGAACACAGTAAGCACAGGCTACGCAGCGTTCGTTGTCGACCATCACTATCCCATCTTCACGCTGGAAGGTCGCTTGAACAGGACAAACCTTGATGCAGGGGGCGTTGTCACAGTGATTACATAGGCGAGGTAACATGAATGATTTCACGTCTTGTTGAGCCGTCGAACCATCATCAAGGGAGACTTCATACTGTTTTACGGTGGTTCTGAACTGGCCAATTGGCGCTTGGTTTTCAACGCTACAGCCAACAGTGCACGCCTGACAGCCAACGCACTTACGTAAATCAATCGCCATGGCGTAGCGTTTGCCTATTTTGCCTTTGCGGTCAGGTTGGTTGTTATTGCGAATGGCTGTGCTTGCGACTGCGGTGTTGATTCCGGCAATGGGAATGAGCGCAGCACCAGCGGAAACCTTGCCGAATTGGCTGAGAAACCGTCTTTTCAATGAGTCCATAGAGGTACCTATAAATGGGTATTCGATCTGTTAGGCTCATTGTCAGATTTTGGGCGTACGCGGGGTATTGTGGATTTCCACATACCCAGATCAAAGTTGATCTAGAACAAATGTGGTTTTACCAATCTAGCTGTTATGCTTTGTTTTAGAGGCTTATTTAAGGTTCATCGCGGCTTTCCGGGGAAAGCCGCTTTTATCTTCAAGAAGAAGTAGT
>NZ_JBGONQ010000014.1:0-95262 GCF_041439145.1 Vibrio sp. 1F255
CGCATCTGGTTTGGGACCAGAGGGTCGGGGGTTCGAATCCCTCTTCACCGACCACCTTAAGAAGCCCTAGTCGAAAGACTAGGGCTTTTTTACATCTGAAATTTAGATAACTTGAACAGAGTGGGGGTTCACCTGATGTTCAAAGAATGCCTCTTCACCGATCACTTAAGAAGCCTCAGTCGAAAGATTGGGGCTTTTTTACATCTGTCGTTTTAGTTTTTATCGATTTTGAATGTTGAGATCTTACCTGCTTCGGCACCTTGTCTGGTGTCGCCTCTGTCTCCCCCCTTCTTATATAAGAAAGATTCCTAACGATCTGCTTGATAATGGTGCTGCTACAGAGTTGCTTTCTTTATCAAATGTACAGTTCTATATCTAATTTTATATAAATGGAGCGCTCAATAATTCGACATATTAATGGGTTTGGTCTAAAGACTTTTATGAAAAGTGAAACCTGACCCTAAATTTGCTCACTAAGGCCTGAATTTGACAGCTTTGTACGCATTTGGTCGTTCAAAAACTCCTCTGATTTATTAGGCCTTTCGTTTGTCTGTTTTGTATTTACCAAAATAATACAGATGGTTAAATGTATGGCTAATTAACGTTTATCTGGTTGTTTTATTTGTTCAAATTAACAAAATTAGCGCTTGTTTCTATAGTGTTAATTGTTTTTTGGAATAATTATTTGTTTTTAGTGACTGGTAGTGAGATCTGCTTTGAAGCACGGCTTTAACTCTACAAGTAAGTAGTGGTAAGGAGTTTGTGAGTATTTCTTGCCGATAATATAATGTTGATTTTTCTTACTATATGCTCTTTTGGTGAATAGTTATGTGGCACTTTTGCTTGCTAAGCGTTTAATGTCGACTTTTTATCCTATTTTTGTTGCTTTTCTGTGAATTATTTGCCAAATTGTCAACCGTATAAAATATCAGAACAATATTCTGGTAAGAATGGATTCAATTTTGCAGACAGGGCAGAAAGCTGCCAAAGCAGTAGAGGTCTGGTAATGTCACTTTTAGAAGTAAAAAATCTTCGTATCGAATACCCATCTCGTCATGGAGTTCACGCCGCAGTTAAATCACTTTCGTTCAACATTGAACGTGGTGAGATTGTTGGTGTTGTAGGCGAGTCTGGTGCAGGTAAATCAACAGTAGGTAATGCTGTGATCGATTTGCTGAGCCCTCCTGGCCGCATTGCTAGCGGCGAGGTATTTCTGGATGGCGAAAAAGTCTCTGGTTTATCTCCTGAACAGATGCGTTCTGTTCGCGGCTCAAAGATTGGTTTTATCTTCCAAGACCCAATGACTTCTCTTAACCCTCTATTCACAGTAGAACAGCAGTTAAAAGAGACGATTCATGCCAACATGAAGGTTTCGGATCAAGAAGCCTACCAGCGCTCATTAGACTTGATGAACCAAGTGGGTATCCCACAACCAGAAAACCGTTTAAAGCAGTACCCTCACCAATTCTCTGGCGGTATGCGTCAGCGTGTGGTTATCGCGATCGCATTGGCAGGTGAACCTGACCTAATCATCGCAGATGAACCAACAACAGCACTGGATGTTTCTATCCAAGACCAGATCTTGGGTTTGATTCGCGACCTATGTATTAAGAAGAACGTAGGTTGCATGTTGGTCACGCACGACATGGGCGTGGTATCTAACGTTACCGACCGCGTAGCCGTTATGTATCGTGGTGACTTAGTTGAGTTTGGCCCAACAGCGAAAGTTCTGGGTACTCCTGAGCACCCATATACACACAGTCTTATCTCTGCGGTTCCTCGTTCGGATCGCAAACTCGATCGTTTCCCTCTTGTTAGCTACATCGAAGAAGCACAAGAGATGGAACCATTGGATGTGAAGAACCACTGGTTAGGTCAAAGCCAAGATCACCGTGATTACACTGGCCCTCTGTTGAACGTTGAGAACGTAAACTTACGCTTTACTACCAAAGATTCTTTCTTTGAGAGCCGTCGTGAGTACGTTCAAGCATCAAACAACGTGAGCTTTGAAGTGCATGAAGGTGAGACGTTTGGTTTAGTAGGTGAATCAGGTTCAGGTAAATCAACGATTGCTCGTGTGATTGCTGGCTTGTACGCACCAAACTCAGGCAAGGTAACGTTTGAAGGCGTTGATCTTACTGGTCTGAAATCTGAAAAAGAACGTCGCCCTATGCGTCGTCAAATGCAGATGGTTTTCCAAAACCCTTACACATCAATGAACCCTCGAATGAAGATATTCGACATCATTGCTGAACCTATCCGATTCCATAAGCTTACTCGCAACGAAAATGAAACTCGTCAGATCGTGAACGACCTGCTAGAGCACGTGGGTTTAGGCAAAATGGCTGGGGTGAAGTACCCACACGAATTCTCAGGTGGTCAACGTCAGCGTATTTCTATCGCTCGCGCTTTGGCGACTCGCCCACGTCTTTTGATTTGTGATGAACCAACATCGGCACTGGACGTGTCGGTACAGGCTCAGATTCTTAACCTACTAAAAGACTTACAAGACGAGCTAAACCTAACCATGCTGTTCATCAGTCACGATCTACCGGTTATTCGCCAAATGTGTGACCGTGTTGGTGTGATGCAGATGGGGACATTATTGGAGGTTGCGCCAACGGAGCAGCTGTTCCAATCACCTCAGCATGAATACAGCAAACAACTGATTTCTTTAATGCCTGAATTTACAGGCTTAAGAGAAGAAAAAGCAGTGGCACAAGCCGCGGTATAAAAATCAGCAGGCTGGAGTTTAGCTTGCTAACAACAATAAACAGACGCAAATACAACAACTAGGGATCTGGATTCCCGCATGAAGGAGTTATGCAATGAAAACCATGAAAAGCAAATTAGCAGTAGCTTTAATGGCAGCTGGCCTAAGCTTTAGTGCAGCAGCAGCAGATATTACCGTTGGCTACGCAGCTGACCCAGTATCACTTGACCCGCACGAGCAGCTGTCTGGTGGCACACTGCAAATGTCTCACATGGTGTTTGACCCTCTAGTACGTTTCACTCAAGAGATGGATTTTGAAGGCCGCCTAGCATCTAGCTGGGAGCGTGTTGATGAAACGACTTTCCGCTTCAACCTACGTAAAGGTGTGAAATTCCACTCTGGTAACGAACTGACTGCTGATGATGTTGTGTGGACTTTTGAACGTCTACAAGCTTCTCCAGACTTTAAGTCTATCTTCACGCCATACGAAAAAATGGTAAAAGTGGATGACTACACAGTTGAGCTAGTATCAAAAGCGGCTTACCCACTAGTACTACAAACAGCAACTTACATCTTCCCAATGGACAGCAAGTTCTACTCTGGCCAAACAGCGGAAGGTAAAGACAAGTCTGAGCTAGTTAAGCACGGCAACTCGTTTGCTTCGACTAACGTTTCAGGTACTGGCCCATTCATCGTAACTCAACGTGAGCAAGGCGTTAAAGTAACGTTCGAGCGTTTCAATGATTACTGGGACACAGAAACTGAAGGCAACGTAGACAAGCTAACACTTGTGCCAATCAAAGAAGACGCGACACGTGTTGCAGCACTTCTTTCTGGCGACGTTGATATGATTCACCCAGTAGCACCAAACGATCACAAGCGTGTTAAAAACGCTAAGAACATCGATCTAGTGACGCTACCTGGTACTCGTATCATCACGTTCCAAATGAACCAAAACAGCAACGAAGCACTTAAAGATGTTCGCGTTCGTCAGGCGATTGTTCACGCAATCAACAACGAAGGTATCGTTAAGAAGATCATGAAAGGCTTCGCAACAGCAGCTGGTCAGCAAAGCCCAACAGGCTACGCGGGTCACAACGAAGACCTAGTTCCTCGTTACGATCTGAAAAAAGCGAAAGAGCTGATGAAAGAAGCGGGCTACGAAGATGGCTTTACGCTAACTATGATGGCTCCAAACAACCGTTACGTGAACGATGCGAAAGTAGCGCAAGCGTCTGCGGCAATGCTGTCTAAGATTGGTATCAAAGTTGATCTTAAAACTATGCCTAAAGCACAGTACTGGCCTGAGTTTGACCTATGTTCAGCAGACATGATGATGATCGGCTGGCACTCAGATACAGAAGATTCAGCTAACTTCAACGAGTTCCTAACTATGACTCGTAACGAAGAGACTGGCCGTGGTCAATACAACTGTTCTGGCTACTCAAACCCAGAAATGGATGCGATCGTAGAAGCTTCTAACACTGAAACTGACCCAGTTAAGCGTGCTGAAATGCTGAAAGGCGTTGAAGCAACACTTTACAACGACGCAGCATTCGTACCGCTACACTGGCAAAGTGAAGCGTGGGGCGCGAAGTCTAACGTAGGTGCAGCAGACGTAGTAAACCCAATGGTTATGCCTTACTTCGGCGACCTAGTTGTAAAATAATCTAGCTTGCTAGAATCGAGAGCCTGAAGCTTTTCAGGCTCTCAAATTATTAAGATATAGATTTAAGTTTCGGTATTTGGTCTTCCTTCAGTCTGGCTAAATACCTTTTTTAAGACTGAATTTTGTTATCTAGTCGCGGATTTCGACTAGATAGTCATGGATAGATAAGGGGCAAGGAATGGTTACGTTTCTGGTCAAGCGCCTGTTTCAGGCACTGATAGTGATGTTTGTGATCAGTTTGGTGGCGTTTGCCATTCAGGATAACCTGGGCGACCCGTTGCGTGAGTTAGTCGGTCAATCTGTTTCAGAATCGGAGCGTCAAGCGCTGCGTGATGAACTCGGCTTAAATGATCCCTTCATTACAAAATACACTCGCTTTGCGGGCGCAGCTCTACAAGGTGATCTTGGTACTTCATATTTCTTTAAACGCCCAGCTGTGGACGTAATCTTAGATAAACTAGTCGCAACGCTCGAGCTTGTGTTCGGCGCTTCTCTGATCATTGTTTGTCTGTCGATTCCACTTGGCGTTTATTCTGCAATACACCCAAAAAGCTTCTTCACTAAACTGGTGATGGCGGGCAGTAGTATCGGCATTTCTGTGCCTGTTTTCTTAACCGCAATCATGTTGATGTATGTATTCTCTATTGAGTTAGGTTGGCTGCCGTCGTTTGGACGTGGTGAGACCGCAAACTGGTTTGGCTGGGAGTCTGGTTTCTTAACGATAGATGGCCTTGCACACTTAGTGCTGCCGAGTATTGCTCTAGCATCTATCATGCTGCCTCTGTTCATTCGTCTAGTACGCTCTGAAATGCTAGAGGTTCTTAGCTCTGAATATATCAAGTTTGGTAAAGCAAAAGGCCTAGCGCTGAACAAGATTTACTACCAACACGCTTTGAAAAACACAATGCTGCCAGTACTAACGGTAGGCGGTGTTCAAATCGGTACTATGGTGGCTTACACCATTCTTACTGAAACTGTATTCCAGTGGCCGGGTACCGGCTTCCTATTCCTTGAAGCGATTAACCGAGTGGATACACCACTGATTACCGCATACGTTATCTTCGTTGGCCTGATCTTCGTAGTAACTAACACCATTGTTGACTTGCTATACGGCATCATTAACCCAACAGTGAACATCACAGGGAAAGGAGCATAATCATGGAACAAACAACAACAGCTCCATCTCGTTGGGAGCGATTCAAGCAGTCAGACATTCTGTACTACTTCTTACGTGACAAAGTGGCAATGGTGAGCTTCGCTATCTTTGCAGCTTTCCTTGTTATGGCATTAGCGGCACCGATTTTAGCGCCAACAGACCCGTATGACGTGACGTCTATCGACATCATGGATTCTGAGTTGCCACCATCTTGGATGGAAGACGGCGAAGAACGCTTCCTACTGGGTACTGATGAGCAGGGTCGTGACATCTTATCTACGATGCTTTACGGCTCGCGTCTGTCATTGACGATCGGTTTCCTAGCGGTAGGTCTTCAGCTGACTCTCGGTATCATCATTGGCTTGTCTGCAGGTTACTTCGGTGGTCGTATTGATAGCTTCCTGATGCGTTTTGCCGATGTTCAGCTTTCGTTCTCAACCATGATGGTTGCGATCATTGTCTCGGCCATCTTTAAGGCGAGTTTCGGTAGTGACTTCTACGCGCAATATGCGGTTGTTATGCTGGTGGTGATCATCGGTATTGCTGAATGGCCGCAGTATGCTCGTACGATTCGTGCATCGGTATTGGCAGAGAAGAAGAAAGAGTACGTAGAAGCGGCACGTGTGATGGGCTTTAGAGCGCCTCGCATCATGTTCCGCCATATTCTGCCTAACTGTTTATCACCGATTTTGGTTATCTCTACGGTACAGGTGGCAAATGCCATCATGTCAGAAGCGGCACTTTCTTTCCTCGGTTTAGGTCTTCCGGTAGACCAACCGTCACTCGGTGCCCTGATCAGTACTGGTTTTAACTACATTTTCTCAGGAGCATGGTGGATCACAGCATTCCCAGGTGTGCTTTTGGTAACATTGGTTCTCGTTATTAACCTATTAGGCGACTGGTTACGTGACGTGTTTAACCCGAAAATTTATAAAGGGTGATAGCCCGGTTTGATTTTTAGTAAAAAAAGTCACTAAATTAAGAGCCGTAAGCAATTACGGCTCTTTTTTTGCTTAATGGATCTGGAACTTAGTATTATTGACAGTGTCAATAATAGTTAAAATGGAATTCATGTTTTATCGACATAGATTCGGTAATAATTAGCCCGCAAGGGTTTAAGTGGTGGTTATGAAATTGACAATGAATGCTGTATGTCGTGCTGTGACGAGAAATTATCGTATGGGACTTATCGCTGCATCTCTTTTGGTATCGAGCCAAGTGAATGCAGAGTCGGTTCTATGTGATGCAACTCAGGCAAGCACCAACCAATTACCACAGCTAGAGCAATCATGTCCGATCGGTAAGGGCGTGTGGGGCAGTAAAGCACCAAAACGTCATTCAGATAACGAACTGTTTTGGGTTCAATGTGGCCTGCTGAACAAGCCTTTGTCACTGAGCCGAGCAAAGCCTCTGTATGAGAAGATCTCGACCAACGTTTGGATGAAGCCGGAAGGCGGAGACTACCGTTGCTTAATCGGACCTTATTCTACCTTCTCTGATGCGAGAAAAGACCTAGCTCAGGTGCGTAAGGTTTCTGGTTACGGTGAAGCCTTTATTCGTATGGTCGATAAGTCGAAAACCTCATCACAGCCTATTGTGGCAAAACCAGCAGAGCCAAAACCGGTGACGCACAAGGCTCCTGCAAAAGTAGAAGCTAAGCCTGCACCGAAACCTGTGGCTACTAAGCAAGTGGCGGCGGTAGCGAGCGCTGCAGCAATTCAGACGCTACCAAGCGGTAACGCGAGTTCAGACAATGATCTAGAGATCGAGATTCGCGTGAAAGCAGACATTGCGGGTAGCCAATATGCTATTCCTTACCTTCTAGATCATCAACAACAGTTCTACATGGAGCAAGGTAAGCCTTGGAGCCGCCTAGATTACGATAGCGCTGAATTGGTGTGTAATCAGGTCAACATGAAGCTGATGAGTGAGAAGCAATGGCAAAGCATCTTGAGCTCAAAGGTTATGGAAAAACAGAACTGGCCAATGCATCTCCCTTATTGGGGCGCAGATAAGAAAGGTCTGTTTACCAACGGTAACGTCAACCAGTTGAAAGGTTCTTCATTGCTTAATGTGATGTGCGTTAAGTAACGACGACCGTTACCAAACCAAATAAGCCTCAGCCATTGCTGGGGCTTTGTTGTTTATACGCCTCTCTTTTTCAACATCGGTTCGACTTTTAGACACTCGTTCTTCAAGACGAATTTGATTAAAAATGGTTAAAAATTGTTCAAATAGCGCGGCTGATGCGTAGAAAACCATAACTCAAGTAATAAGGTGATTGAGATTATGAGTTTAAAGAAACGATTAGAAGACGTGGCTCCACGCTTTGAAGCCGGAGGGAAGTACGAAAAGCTCTACCCAGTGTATGAAGCTTTCGCGACAATATTCTATACACCCGGAAACGTAAACCGCGGTATAACCCATGTTCGTGACAGCATTGACCTAAAGCGCATCATGATTCTGGTATGGCTGGCGACTTTCCCGGCAATGTTCTGGGGGATGTATAACGTCGGACACCAAAGCGTCCTCGCATTAACCTCCAGCTATCAACTTAACGAACTTGCCTCGGTTATTGAAAGCAGCTGGCGTCTGTCGTGGGCATTTGGTGATGCGCAGTCATTGGTGGCAAGTGGCTGGGAAAGTCAGATGTTGCTTGGTGCACTCTATTTCCTACCCGTTTATGCCACGGTGTTTGTGGTAGGTGGCTTCTGGGAGGTTTTATTTGCCGTTGTACGAAAACATGAGGTGAATGAAGGTTTCTTTGTTAGCTCGGTACTATTCGCACTCATTCTTCCGCCAACCATCCCGCTTTGGCAAGCCGCTTTAGGTATCACCTTTGGTATCGTTGTCGCCAAAGAGCTGTTCGGTGGTACAGGACGAAACTTCTTGAACCCAGCCCTTGCAGGCCGCGCGTTTCTCTATTTCGCCTATCCAGCCAACATGTCGGGTGGGCTTGTGTGGGTTGCCGCTGACGGCTATTCAGGCGCGACACCGCTGAGTCAATGGTATGAAGGCGGCAGCACGTCACTCATCAATAACATGACTGGCGAGGCGATCACCTGGATGGATGCCTTTATCGGTAATATTCCAGGTTCGATGGGTGAGGTGTCGTCACTGCTGATCATGCTGACGGGGTTGATTTTGATTGTGATGAAGATAGCGTCTTGGCGCATTGTCGCCGGTGTGATTGTCGGCCTTGTCGTGACGTCGAGTTTACTGAACTGGATAGGGTCGGATACTAACTCGATGTTTTCGATGCCGTTTTACTGGCACTTTGTGCTGGGTGGTGTTGCCTTTGGTACCTTCTTCATGGCAACAGACCCTGTATCTGCCGCGTTTACCAATCAGAGTAAATGGGCCTATGGGATTTTGATCGGCGTGATGACGGTCGGTATTCGAGTGCTTAATCCAGCCTACCCAGAGGGCATTATGCTGGCTATCTTGTTCGCCAACCTGTTCGCTCCGCTATTCGACTTTGTAGTGAAAGAGCAGAACATTAAACGAAGACTTAAACGGACATCGCGCTAATCTAGGTGATTAAAAGTGAAAGTGACTCCCATAAGAAAGGCTTGCATTGATGCAAGCCTTTCAATTTTTATCGCGATTGATTTGAGGTTGATTTAACTCCACTTCAAATCAATCTCGAAAGGCTGTGTGCTACCACAGTGTTCACCACACATTTCGTCATAAGCACTGTTATGGATGAGGGTAGCCGAGGCTACGCCTTGATCACTGAAGTGGTCGCGTGCTTGATTAACACTCAAAAACTTCATTGGGTGCTGATGGTCGTCCTTAATTAACTGCTTTTGCTCGCCAACGATTTGGTAAGCCAAGTAAATCCCGCCTTCAAATGATTCAATTAATAGATTCATAACAAACTCCATTGCTGTTCTAGATAGGTGGATATTTGTGTTACGTCGAATCGAGAACCAGGGTTCAAAGCGGACATAAAAAAAGCAGGCACAAGGCCTGCTTCTAAAGAGTGCTCAACTAAGACGTTGATTATCTCATGGTAACAAACTCTTCGCTGCCCGTTGGGTGAATCGCCACAACAGAGTCGAAGTCTGCTTTGGTTGCGCCCATCTTCATTGCAACGCCGAAGCCTTGAATCATCTCATCAACCGTGAAACCGATGCCGTGTAGGCCAACGACAGTCTCTTCTTCGCCAGCACATACTAGCTTCATCTTACAAGGTTGACGGTGCTTGGTTACTGCTGTGTACATCGCAGTGAAGCCAGATGTGTAAACCTTGATGTTGTCTTTGCCGTACTTCTCTTCAGCTTCTTGAGTCGTTAGACCAATCGTGCCGATAGGTGGGTGGCTGAATACAACAGTAGGAACTAGGTTGTAGTCCATTTTCGCGTTAGTTTGACCGTTGAATAGACGCTCAGAAAGCTGACGACCTGCTTTAACCGCTACAGGAGTTAGCTCGATACCGCCTTCCATGATGTCGCCAACACAGTAGATGCCAGGAACGTTAGTCGCTTGGAACTCGTCTACCTTGATGTAGCCACGATCGTTCGTCTCAACGCCAGTTGATGCTAGGTTGATAGCGTCAGTTGCTGGATGGCGACCGATAGCCCAGATTAGGTGGTCAACGTTTTGAGTGTTGCCGTTCTCTAGGTGTAGAGTCAGTGTGCCATCCGCTTCTTTCACAACTTCTTTAGGCACTGAGTGCGTGTGAAGTGTTGGACCTTCTGCTTCCATTACTTCTACTAGCGTTTCGATGATCATTGGATCGAAGCTACGTAGTGGAGATTCTTTACGACAGAACAAGTGTGTTTCTGTGCCTAGTGCGCTTAGTACACCTGCGATCTCAACTGCGATGTAGCCAGCACCGATAACCGCAACGCGTTTTGGTTGCTCCATTAGGTCGAAGAAGCCATTTGAGTCGATGCCGTATTCTGCACCTGGGATGTTTGGAATTGTTGGACGACCACCTACCGCGATCAGGATGTGATCTGCTGTGTAGTGTTCACCGTTCACTTCAACTGTCTTTTCATCAACGAACTTAGCAAAGCCTTTGATTACGTTTACTTTGTTGTTACCTAGTACGCGGTCGTAAGATTGGTGGATACGACCAATGTACGCTTGGCGGTTTTCAATCAGCTTGCTCCAGTTAAAGCTTTTTACTTCAACGTCGAAGCCGTAGTCCTCAGAGTATAGGTTGATTGCTTCAGCGACTTGAGCGCCGTGCCACATTACCTTTTTAGGAACACAACCAACGTTTACACAAGTACCACCAAGGTCTTGAGCTTCGATAAGTGCAACTTTTGCACCGTGCATAGCTGCGCGGTTAGCCGATGCGATGCCGCCTGAACCGCCACCGATACAGATGTAATCAAAATGAGTCGCCATTACTTTCTCCATTTATTGAAGGTTGTAGTCACAGTGAGAGCACTGGATACCTACGTCCTATAGATTCTTAAATTGTCTAATTATTATATTGAGGGCAGATCGGTTGAACTCAATCTCCCTGTTTAAAATTTATTCGTCCACATCACAGTCTGTTGAAGATTCTTCAGTCTATGATGTGGACTCGAGATTACTCGGGTACGATCCACTCTACTTTGAAGTGACCGGTCGCTGGCGCAATTGCTTCCTTCAAGAATGGAAGAATCTCTTTCATTTGGCTTTCTAGCTTCCAAGGCGGGTTAATCACGATCATGCCTGATGCTGTCATGCCACGCTCGTTGGTGTCTGGTGATACGCCAAGTTCGATTTGTAGAATCTTGTTGATGCCTAAGCCTTCGAGACCTTCGATCATATCTTCGATATCACAGCGATTTACTACCGGGTACCAAATTGCGTAGATACCGGTTGCCCAGCGCTTGTGGCTTTGAGCGATTGCAGTCACGACATCACGGTACTCTTTTGCCAGCTCGTAAGGCGGGTCGATCAGCACTAAACCACGACGTTCTTTTGGTGGCAGGCTGCCCTTTAAGCGCTTAAAACCATCTTCTTTGTAGATAGATACCTGACGATCACGGTGGAACTCTTGCTCAAGCAGCGGGTGATCGGCTGGGTGAAGCTCAGTCAGTACCATGCGGTCTTGGTCACGCAGGTGTGCACGTGCAACACGTGGAGAACCCGGGTAGTAACGCAGTTTCTCGCCATTATTGAGAATGGAAATAGACTCAAGGTAGCTTTGAATGTCTTCAGGAAGGTCTGTTTGCTCCCACACACGAGCAATACCTTGCTTGTATTCACCGGTTTTTTCAGACCATTCATGCGTTAAGTCGTAACGACCTACACCAGAGTGAGTGTCATGATAAACAAAAGGCTTATCCTTTTGTTTCAAAGAATTAAGAATAAGGCTCTGTACGATATGCTTTACTACGTCGGCATGGTTACCTGCGTGGAAGCTGTGGCGATAACTTAACAAATTAAACTCTCGTAACACTCTCGAATTAGAGTGTGGTTAGTGTAGGTGGGGTTAATCAGACTATTATAACCCTCAATGGACCATAAATTCTCGAACAATTCAGGAACAGTCGTTCGCAATATGTGGTTAGTTATTGGTTCTACTATTGAAATTTGCCTTATTGGGCACTATTTAATAACTATTCGCAGGTGATTTTTTTAGGGCGAACCTGAGCCTGATGACTGTAAGACGACCTCATTACAAAAAAGACGAAAGTCTCTAAAGCCAAAGGAATGTTTATATGTCTAATCCGCTATTAACCTTCACGGACTTACCTCCGTTTTCACAGATCAAGCCAGAGCACGTAAAGCCTGCAGTTGAGCAAGTGATTGAAGCGTGTCGCAACAAGATAGAACAAGTACTTGAAGGTAATACTTCACCAAGCTGGGACAACCTAGTTGCTCCAATTGAAGAAGTGGATGATCGTTTAGGTCGCATTTGGTCACCTGTAAGCCATATGAACTCTGTCGTGAACAGTGACGAACTGCGTGAAGCGTATGAGAGCTGCTTACCTGTGCTATCTGAATACGGCACTTGGGTTGGCCAACACAAAGGCTTGTTCGAAGCGTATAAAGCGATCAAGGCTAGTGAAGCATTCTCGACATTAAACCGAGCTCAACAAAAAACCATTACAGACGCACTGCGTGACTTTGAACTGTCGGGCATTGGCTTACCAGCTGACGAACAGCATCGTTACGGCGAGATCAGCAAGCGCCAGTCTGAGTTAGGCTCTCAATTCTCAAATAACGTGCTTGATGCAACCATGGGTTGGAGCAAGCAGATCACAGACGTAGCTGAGCTGGCAGGTATGCCTGAATCAGCACTGGCGGCAGCTCAAGCGGCGGCTGAGTCTAAAGAGCAAAAAGGCTACCTACTGACTTTAGATATCCCATCATACCTACCTGTGATGACCTACTGTGATAACCAAGAACTGCGTAAAGAGCTTTATGAAGCGTACGTAACGCGCGCTTCAGATCGCGGTCCAAACGCAGGTAAGTGGGACAACACTGAGATCATCACCGAGCAACTTAAGCTGCGCCACGAGATCGCTCGCATGTTGGGTTTCAGTACTTACAGCGAAAAATCACTGTCGACTAAGATGGCAGAAACGCCAGACCAAGTGCTTGGCTTCCTAAACGACCTAGCAGTAAAAGCCAAACCGCAAGGTGAGCGAGAAGTTGAAGAGCTACGCCAGTTTGCTGAGAAAGAATTTGGTGTCTCTGAGCTAAACCTGTGGGACATCGCTTACTACAGTGAGAAACAAAAACAGAAACTGTTCGAGATCTCTGATGAAGAGCTTCGTCCTTACTTCCCAGAATCTAATGTGGTTTCAGGTCTGTTTGAGGTACTGAACCGCGTGTTTGGTATGTCGGTAACAGAGCGTCAAGGCGTAGACACTTGGCATGAGTCAGTGCGTTTCTTTGATATCTTTGATGCGACTGGAACACTGCGTGGTAGCTTCTACCTAGATCTATACGCACGTGAACACAAACGTGGTGGCGCTTGGATGGATGACTGTCGTGGTCGTCGCATTACCGAATCTGGCGAGCTACAGACCCCGGTTGCTTACCTAACGTGTAACTTCAATAAGCCAGTTGGTGATAAGCCAGCACTGTTTACTCACGATGAAGTGGTGACCTTGTTCCACGAATTCGGTCACGGTATCCACCACATGCTGACGCAAGTAGAAGCGGGCGCAGTTGCGGGTATCAATGGCGTGCCTTGGGATGCGGTTGAATTACCAAGTCAGTTCCTAGAAAACTGGTGTTGGGAAGAAGAAGCGCTGTCGTTCATCTCTGGTCACTTCGAAACGGGTGAAGCGCTACCAAAAGAGATGCTAGAGAAGATGCTAGCGGCGAAGAACTTCCAATCTGCGATGTTTATCCTGCGTCAGCTAGAGCTTGGTTTGTTCGATTTCATGCTACACACAGAATACGACCCTGAAGTGGGTGCTCGCGTACTAGAAACGCTAGCGGATGTTAAGTCTAAGGTGTCGGTACTGCCAAGCCTAGATTGGAACCGTTTCTCACACAGCTTTGGTCATATCTTTGCTGGTGGTTACAGCGCGGGCTACTACAGCTACCTGTGGGCAGAAGTGCTATCGGCAGATGCGTTCTCAGCATTTGAAGAAGAGGGTATCTTCAACAC
Organism: Vibrio sp. 1F255; assembly: GCF_041439145.1. Classification (NCBI taxonomy): domain Bacteria; kingdom Pseudomonadati; phylum Pseudomonadota; class Gammaproteobacteria; order Vibrionales; family Vibrionaceae; genus Vibrio; species Vibrio sp. 1F255. The sequence continues at coordinate 14,114 of NZ_JBGONQ010000014.1, forward strand.
TGAAACGGGTAATCGCTTCCTGAACAACATCCTTGAAATGGGTGGCAGTGAAGAGCCAATGGAGCTGTTCAAACGCTTCCGTGGTCGTGAGCCACAAATCGACGCAATGCTGCGCCACGCGGGAATCAACGCATAATCACGGTAACTATCTAGTTTATTGCGAAAAGAGCCTCTAGTTAGAGGCTCTTTTTTTGTCTGTGCGTTATGCCAAGCAAGGCGAATCAATGTTATGGATTCACATTGCGGTTGATAGGGTTCTGCAATGAAATCAGTGTCTCTGTCGACTGAACTTCATCGATCGCTTGCAGCTTATCGATCAATACAAACTGCAGCTCTTCTATCGACTTACACATCAGCTTTACAAAGATATTGTAAGCACCAGTGGTGTAGTACGCCTCAACCACTTCGTCTAAGGCATTCAGCTTAGCGATCGCCGAGTGGTAATCTTTGGCAGCATTAAGGTTGATGCCAATAAAGCAACACACGTCGTAACCCAGTTTTTTGGTGTTTACCACAACTTCCGTTCGCTCGATAATGTCTGCCGATCTCATCTTTTCGATGCGAACGTGAATCGTCGCAGGGCTGACATCGAACTGCTTTGCCATTTCAGCGTAAGGAGTTCGTGCATCTTCCATCAAGGTTTTGAGAATGGCACGGTCTAGATCATCTAGACGAGCTGTGGTTGTGGACATGCATAATCCTTAGGTTGAATGAAAAACATACCGGCTTGAGTACACATCATAGCCAAGGGTGATAATATTAGCAGTAACTATAGGGTTAGGGTGAATTCAGTGCGATTTTCGTTATTTTTTATTGTGATGTGTTGGAGTGTTTTTGCTTCAGCTCAGGCAAAAGATGTGTTGGTTATTCACTCTTATCATCAAGGCTTTTTCTGGACAGATGATTTCCATAAAGGACTATCTGATGAGCTCGATCGCGATGGGTTATCTTACCGGGTTGTTTATCTCGATACCAAGCGAACTCAAAACGCTGAATACTTAGAGCGAATTTATCAGCTATACCGCACTAAGCTGTCGCATGAAGAGTTTGCCGCTGTAGTCGTCAGTGATAATAACGCCCTCAATCTGATGAAACGCTTAGCGCCCGAACTCAATGGCACGCCCGTTATTTTTGGTGGCATCAACAATTTTTCTCCGCAAATGATTGAAGGCTTGCACGCAACCGGTATCACTGAAGATATTGATATGGCGAGCAATATTGAGCTGATCAATCGACTTCAATCGACTTCAATCGACGGTTAAAAAAGTTTACGTGGTTACCGATCACTCGGTAACGGGTGAAGCTATTCGCGCTCAAGTGGATTTATTTCTACAAAAACGCCCTGAGTTTTCTGGGATGGTGGAGCAATATACGCCTGATTCTTATCAAGAACTGATGACGTTCGCGCAACGCGCTGATCTAACTAAAAGCTTGTTGTTCTGGGCCTACTACCGCGACATCAATGGTCGGGTCAGCAGCAAAGAAGACTGGCGTCAGCTCAACAAAAAAACTCAGATGCCATTGTATATTGTGCATGATTTAGGACTTGGGTTTGGTGCGATTGGTGGCGTGATCCACAGTGGAGAAACGCAAGGTCGAGACACGGGGCGCGTGCTGTTGAGCGTGCTGAACAATCCTAAGGCTCCATTGCCATTGGTGGTTGCTGGCGCGCCAGAAATCAAACTCGATTACCAACAGATCTCACGTTGGGATTTGGGTGCAGAGAATGAAGCCTCAGTAACCTTCCTCAATAAGCCGAAGTCATTCTTAATGCGCTATCGCGATGAAATTCGCACCATCGGTTTAATGTTCTTGAGCATGTCGTGTGTTATCGCGGTGTTGGTGTATTACCTTAACCGTCTGAAGAAGAGCGAACGTGCAAGTCGCCAAAGCCAACGACTGTTGGAGTCGATATTTGATCAGAGCCTGCAATTTATGGGCATCATTGATAAGGGTGGCGTGCTGCTGTCGAGTAACAGCAAGTTACATGAGCTGCTTTATAATCAAGGCTATAAACTGGGAACGCCGCTGCAACAACACCAACATTGGGAAAGTTCTGCGCGAGAAGTGCTAGCCGAATATTTCATCGCAAAAAGTGAGCACCCAGCCTTACGATTTGAAGCCGAGGTGTGGTGTCGAGATCGCGGTGCGATGGTGTTGGATATTTCATTGAAGCCGATGCCGGGCAGTGAAGACGAAGACATTCAGTTTCTCTTTGAGGCGCGCGACGTGACCTCACGTAAGCTTGCTGAGAATAAGCTGTTCCAACGTGAAGCAAACTTGAAGCTGTATTACGACAAACAGCCGGTGATGATGATTACGCTCGATGGCAATAATCGCATTCAACAAGTGAACCAGTTTGCCGAAGAGCTTTTGGGATACCCTCTCGATCAGTTGTTGGGCCATCGCCCTAGAGAATTCTATGTTGATGAGAACGCGATGATTCCTCGTCATATCTTGCTGCAACCTCAGCATAAGATTCGTGGTGTGTGGCGTCGTGATATCGAATATCGCCATGCCGACGGCAGCAAGAGCTGGATTCGTGAAAATATCCGCCCGTTGGTGGAGTCTGATCAGCTGTTGATTGTGGGTGAAGACATCACCGAAACGCACGAGCTTTCTGAAAAGCTAGAGTATCAGGCTCGCTATGACCTACTGACTGACACCTTTAACCGCAACCACTTTGAGCAAGAGCTGCAAAAGGCGCTGAAAGAGGTTGAGAGCCACATGCGAACTCACGCAATGTTGTTCCTAGATTTGGATCAGCTGAAAGTGCTGAACGATACCGCAGGACATGAAGCGGGTGATGCTGCGATCTTGTTTAGCGCCAAACTGCTAGAAGACGTACTGCCTTACAATGCGGTGTTAGCGCGAATGGGTGGTGATGAGTTTGCTGTGCTGATGAAAGACTGTACTGAACGAGATGCGGTGAATGTGTGTCGCAGTATTATCTCGATGATGAGTGAGAATCCATTCTTGTGGGATGATATTCGACTCAACCTGACGTGCTCTATCGGTATTCGATTGATCGACCATACAGCAGCTTCACCACAGATGGTGCACGCTCAGGCGGATGCAGCTTGTCATGCCGCTAAAGAAGAAGGTCGCAATCGCTATCATCTTTACCATCAAGATGATGAAGACCTGCGTCGTCGCCATCTTGAGATGGAGTGCGTTAACCTAGTGCATGAGGCCTTGGCTAACGATCGCTTAGAGTTGTTTGCGCAGCGAATTCTTGGCCTAGATGAAGACAGCGATAAAATGCACTTTGAAATCTTGGTCCGCATCAAGAACATCCAAGGGGAATACATCTCCCCGGGGATCTTCATGCCAGCCTCAGAGCGTTATAACATCGCGCATTTGATTGACCGCCAAGTCGTCAGTCAAACCTTGGGTTGGTTGGAGCAACGCCCTGAGGTTATTGAGGAACTGGGGATGTGTTCAATCAATCTTTCCGGTCACTCGATGGGTAACCGTGAGTTTGTCGAATTTTTGATAGATAGCCTGAGCGATTCATCGATACCGTGTCATAAGATTTGTTTAGAGATCACCGAAACAGCGGCCATGAGTAACATGAAGCAGGCGATCAAGTTCTTCACTCGAATCAAAGAGCTTGGCTGCATGATTGCATTGGATGATTTTGGCTCAGGGCTATCGTCATTTGGCTATCTGAAAAAGCTGCCTGTCGATATTGTGAAGATCGATGGCTTGTTTGTACGTGATATTGATGTGAATGAGATGGACCATGTGATGGTTCGCTCGATCAATGATCTTGCCAAGCAGATGGGCAAGCACACCGTGGCTGAGTTCGTTGAAAATACCCAGATTATCGACAAGCTTATCGAACTGGGTGTGAACTACGCGCAGGGCTACATCATAGGGCGACCTAAGCCACTCGCAGAGCTTGTTGAAGAGTTAAGACAAGAGCGAGAGACAGAGCCATTGGTTTAGGTAAGCCGACTTTAGCTGGGAATACTTTTCACCGCTAATATGTATTGTTGAGGCAATCAGGTAAACTGGTTGCCTCTTTTGTTTTGAATACTACTGTCTGTTGGAGACGACCTTGCAACTACAACTGATTTGCGAAGATGCTACCCAAATCGATCATTTGAATGACTTAGCGACCCGCTGGAACTTATCTCATGATGAAAGCAGCGATTTTGCTTTGGTACTGACTAGTGAGCGACTTGAGCTACGTAAAGTCGATGAGCCCAAGCTTGGCGCTATCTTTGTTGATTTAGTGGGAGGCGCAGTTGGTCACCGACGTAAGTTTGGCGGTGGTAAAGGTCAGGCGATTGCCAAAGCAGCTGGTTTAAACAAAGGCGCAACGCCAACTATTCTTGATGGTACTGCAGGCTTAGGGCGCGATGCGTTTGTGTTGGCTTCTCTAGGTTGTAAGGTGCAAATGGTCGAGCGTCACCCCGTTGTGGCCGCACTGCTTGATGATGGCTTGCAGCGAGCGCAACAAGACCCAGATATCGGTGGTTGGGTAACTGAACGCATGAAGTTGATTCACGCATCCAGTCACGATGCTTTAGACAAGCTCAGTAACGATCCTGACTTTGAACAACCTGATGTGGTGTACCTCGACCCTATGTACCCACACCCAGAGAACAAAAAGAAATCGGCTCTGGTCAAAAAAGAGATGCGCGTATTCCAATCTTTGGTGGGTGCCGATCTGGATGCTGATGACCTATTTGAGCCAGCGATGAAGTTGGCATCGAAGCGAGTTGTGGTTAAAAGACCGGATTACGCAGCTTGGTTAGACGAGCAAAAACCGAGCATGGCGATCGAAACCAAAAAGAACCGTTTTGACGTCTATGTGAAAGCATCAATGACTTAATTGAAGCATCAATAACTTAGATACACGCTAAGAAAATTTCCCGTCATAAATACGATAAATTGTCAGTTAACACTTGCGATAGTCGCGTTACAGATGTATATCTAACTAAGAATCATTATTATTCTTAGCTGGAGTTGAAGCATGGCTAAACGCTTTTGTAAGTTAAACCGTCGAGATATCACCGAACACTTGGGCGAGATCCACAGCTTGGTGACTGAACCTAAGTTCGTGTGTCGTTCTTGTGCGCGTTCTTCGGCGGATCAAGCGAATCTATGCAAACCCACCGCAATTCCACCTCTTGGTTGTCAAAACAAACCCGTTGAAGAGAAAGTCGCATGCGGCCTGCTAGCGGAAACATTACCTGCACCAGAACTGTCGCTTGCGGAAATCAACGAGGCAATTGAACCGAGCGTACAAATGTTCGATCCAGCCGCCGCTGATATGGCCCCTGAGCTTGCCAAAAAAGAAGCCGCACAGAAAAAAGCCAAGCTGAAAAAACTGATGGCGAAGGCGAGCGGTGATGAGAAAGCTGAACTCAAACAAGCGAAGAAAGCGGCTAAGAAACAAGAGAAGTACAATAAGAAACTGGCGAAGATGATTAAGAAGCAGCAAAAGCTGTTTAAGAAAAGTCAGAAGCTGGAAAGTGAATTGGAACGAATCAACCTACAACTTGATGATGTTGCCTTCACTGAAACCAAGACTCAGGTAGTGAGCCACAATCAAATTCACTGAAGTTGATTTGAATGGTTTATTGCTACAGCGATGATTTAAAAAGAGCGACCTTAGGTCGCTCTTTTGCTTTTTGGGGTTATCCGAGCTGACTCATGTAGCTCGTTCAAATCAGCTAAGCGTTGCTTGCGGATCTTGCTACGCGCTTCTTCACCCACGTCTCATTGACGAATAAAGAGAATAAGATAACGGCGCCACCAATAGACAAGCGAACCAAATCGACATCTCTGTTCCAAATCAGGATATTCACCACCAGACCAGCAGGAACCAAGGCATTGTTCATCACTGCCAGCGCGCCAGCATTCACCATGCACGCGCCTTTATTCCACATAAAGTAACCCAGCCCCGACGCAATCAAGCCAAGGTAGATCAGGATTCCCCATTGAAGTGTGGTGGTGGGCAGTTTCTCTGGGTTGCCTAGTAGCATGAAAGCAACGGAAGCGACGCATAGCGCCCCTAAGTAGAAGTAACCAAATACGGTTCGCTGAGGCAACTCGGTCGATTCCTTCTCCATCACCACCTTGTAGCCCACCTGACCAATAGCAAAGCACAGGTTCGCGCCTTGCACGACGAGGAAGCCGACTAAAAAGTTTTCGTTAATACCTGCGAACTTAATGAATACCGCGCCCAATACCGCAATTGCCGCTGTCACTAGGTACCACGGAGAGAATTGCCCTTTGAGAAAGTCATAAATAAGCGTGACGTAAATTGGCGTGAAAACGGTAAACAAAAGGACTTCAGGAACGGATAGCAGTAAGAAAGATTGATAGTAGAAGCAGTACATCAGGCCAAGCTGGATACCACCAATTGCCATCAATTTAGCGATCAGCTTACGCGATACGCCGCGAAACTTTAGGAAAGGAAGAAATACGACGCCGGCAAGGGCAACACGCATTAAAACAGAGAACCAAGCATCAACCTGACCCGCAAGGTAAACGCCGATCAGGCTAAAGGAGAAGGCCCATAGGAGGGTAACACCAGCTAAATAGCTCATAGTAAAACTTCGTTAATAAGATATGAGCTGTATGTTACCTAACCTTAATTCATTAGTCTTCTGAATCTCTTAGAGGCACGACCAGCATATCAACCGGAGAGGCGTTGATCAGTTGTCGTGTTGAAGAAAGTAGCTTGCTCCAGAAATCTTGATGGTGACCACAAACCACTAAATCAACATTAAACTCGTTGATGGTGTCACACAGCTCATGACTCAAATCGCCACTGCCCACTAAGGTATGGGTGATTGGGTATTGAGCATGCTCAGCAAAATTTTGCAGCTGAACTCGAGATGCTTCCATCGCGTTATGTTGGGTTTCTGCCATGTTGATATCAATCAGGCCGGTATACAGCTCCGCGTAGTTAATATCGATATGGATAAAAGAGACTTTGGCTTCCAATGGCTTAGCCAATGCTACCGCTTTATCCACAATTAATTTGCTGTCTTCTGATAAATCGACCGCGACCAAAATATGTTTGTAACTCATATCGCTACCTCCTTTATTCATTGTCTGATTTAAGATTAGCACTATGCGATGGCTTTTTTTGCTGAAGTGATCTCATATCCACTGTCTTGCGTAATGACAGCTCGAAATATTGGTTAACTAATGGCCTGCGAGATATTCATTAAATAGTGATATAGTAGAGAAAATTGAGGATGTAATTAGGAGTCTTAAATGCTGTCAAAAACTATGGTTGAGCAACTGAATGATCAAATTAACCTAGAATTTTTCTCATCCAATCTATACTTACAAATGAGTGCTTGGTGTGAAGACAAAGGATTTGAAGGTGCAGCAGAGTTTCTGCGTGTTCATGCAGTAGAAGAAATGGAACATATGCAGCGTCTTTTCACTTACGTAAGTGAAACAGGTGCAATGCCAATTCTAGGTGCGATTGAAGCGCCAAAACATGAATTTGATAGCCTTGGTGCTGTGTTCCGTGAAACTTATGAACATGAGCAAATGATTACTCAAAAGATCAACAAACTGGCTCACGTTGCTTTCAGCACACAAGACTACTCAACCTTTAACTTCCTGCAATGGTACGTTGCAGAGCAACACGAAGAAGAGAAGTTGTTTAAAGGTGTATTGGATAAGCTAGAACTTGTTGGTGAAGACGGTAAAGCACTGTTCTTTATTGATAAAGACCTAGCGCAATTGGCAAAAGATGGTTCATCTTCAATTATGGAAGCTCCTGCCGTTTAGGTAGTACGAAAAAGACACTGATTATCTTTTTCTTTTGAGTTTTCTTATGAAGATGTAGGGAGGAAAGGATGATCAGCGGCGACACTATTCTATTTGCACTAATGGTTGTGACTTGCGTGAACTGGGCGCGTTATTTTACTGCGCTAAGAACGCTCATTTATATTATGCGAGAAGCGCATCCTCTACTTTATCAACAAGTAGACGGAGGCGGTTTTTTCACAACCCATGGCAATATGACCAAACAGGTTCGCCTGTTCAGTTACATCAAAAGCAAAGAGTATCACCAACATCATGACGAAGTTTTTACTTCGAAGTGCGATCGCGTAAGACAGTTATTCATACTCTCTTCCGCTCTGCTAGGTGTAACCTTGCTGTCTTCTTTCATCGTCTAAGTTATTTAGTACGTGTGAAGTAGAGTTTAGGTTTTGGTGTAAAGCTTCGGTTGTTGGTTCGCTAAGCCAAGTAGTGGTTTTGCTGCTGTCTGCAAATTGTACAATTGAACATCAATTGCAAAGTTTAAAATTGCCGCTAGAATAGCGAGCAATTAGTAAGGATGTGCTGTTTATGCACATCCTTTTTTATTGATGGCATTTCGAGAACAGGGCGTACTCGAGGTGCAAAAGTGAAGAAAGCAGAACCCCAATGAGTGAAAAGTTTGATGTAATCGTAATTGGTGCGGGCGCCGCGGGCTTAATGTGTGCTGCGGAAGCGGGTAAACGCGGCCGACGAGTGCTGGTGGTTGATCATGCAAAGAAACCAGGCAGAAAAATTTTAATCTCAGGTGGCGGTCGTTGTAACTTCACTAACTATGATGTTTCAGCCAACAACTTCCTGTGTAACAACCCTCACTTCGTGAAGTCAGCTTTATCTCAATACACCAACTGGGATTTTATCTCGATGGTGAGCAAGTACGGTATTGAGTTCGAAGAGCGTGATCACGGCCAGTTGTTCTGTGTGAATGACCACACAGCAAAAGATATCGTGAGCATGCTGCTTGACGAGTGTAAGCAGGCGAAAGTAGAACAACGCTACCGTTGTGATGTTCACTCCATCGAAAAAACAGACGCTGGCTTCAAGATGCACCTTAATACCGACGAAGTTGAGTGTGACTCACTGGTTGTGGCGACGGGCGGTTTATCGATGCCGAAACTAGGCGCGACGCCATTTGGCTATAAGATTGCCGAGCAGTTTGGTTTGTCTGTGATGCCGACTACTGCGGGTTTGGTGCCATTTACTCTGCATAAAGAAGACAAAGAAGCCTTTGCTGAGCTTTCAGGAATCGCGATTCCTGCCGAGATCACCGCGCAAGACGGCACCTTATTCAAAGAAGCGTTGCTGTTTACCCACCGCGGCTTATCTGGTCCTTCGGTATTGCAAATTTCTTCGTTCTGGAAAGCGGGTCAATCGGTTTCGATTAATCTAGTACCAGAAGTGGACGTTGCTGAACTACTTGAAAACTCTCGAGAGAAACACCCAAATCAGAGCCTGAAAAACACCTTAGCGAAAGCATTACCAAAGCGTTTTGTAGAAGTACTGATTGACCGCAAAGAGCTTGAAGACAAGCCGCTCAAGCAGTTCAATGAAAAACAGCTGAATGACATTGTAGAGCATCTAGAGAACTGGAAAATCGCGCCAAACGGCACCGAAGGTTACCGAACAGCGGAAGTGACTCTAGGCGGTGTGGACACCAATCATCTATCTTCAAAAACCATGGAATGTAAGACGGTTTCTGGCCTCTACTTCATCGGTGAAGTAATGGACGTAACAGGTTGGTTAGGAGGATATAACTTCCAATGGTGCTGGAGCTCTGGCTTTGCAGCAGGCCAGTGGGTTTAAGCTTACCCATTAGATTTTAAATGACATAAAAATGGCGAGTCATACGACTCGCCATTTTTGTATTCAAAGCTTGTTATCGTTGATAATTCGGGAAGTCGCGTAGTGCGATAATCCTAATCTTTCTGGGCATTAACTTTCAGGGCTGAGGTTGTTTTTCTTCTTTCCCCATTTGATCTGCTGGATAACAAGGCCGGCAATGATCAGTACCAAGCCAAACAGGGTCGCTGGGTGAATATCTTCACCAATGATGGTCGAAAGTAGCATCAACGAGATAAACGGTGACGCAAAAATCAGGTTGCTGATACGTGCCGTGTTGTTGGTCAGTTTTAATGCCGAGAGCCACAAGACAAAGGTAATGCCCATCTCAAACAGGCCTACGTAAGTCACAGCCATCCAACCTTTTGCTGTGATTTGGCTAAAGCTCTCGCCTTCGTAAAGGGTTAAACCGATCGCGAAGGGCAATGCCACTAAGAAACCAAGCAATACGCCAATCACAGGGTCAGCCTTGTTTTTGGTGTTTAGAATCCAGTATCCCGCCCAAAGCAAGGTTGAAAGTAGCGCCAGAGCCACACCGAGTGGGCTATCGAACTGCATTCCTAGCACATCGCCTTTGGTGGCAATGACCACCACACCCGCATAACTGAAGGTACAAGCAATCCAATCTTGCTTACGAATCTTTTGTCCGAGAAAAACCGCCGCCATCAAGGTTAGCGTGATTGCCCAGCTGTAGTTAATGGCCTGCGCTTGAGATGCAGGCAATAGGTCGTATGCTTTGAATAGAATCAGGTAGTAGGCCAGTGGATTGACCAAGCCGAGCAGTAGGTAATACCAAGGGTTTGAAAGGAACGTAGTACTCAGCTGAGAAAGCTTGCCTTGAAAGGCGCAGATGGCGATCAGTGCCATCGATGACACTATGCTGGCAATGGTCAGCATTTGAATCGGTGAAAACTCAGCAAGGGTCAGCTTAAAAGCAGTAGCAACTGTTGACCACAGTAATACCGCGGAAAGGCCAAAGCCCAAGGCACGACGTTCGTTCATAGCAACTCATTCTAATTTGATGGGACAGAATACGGAGCGCCTAGTCTATCTGTCGAAATTTAATACGGCAAACTGGACATTTATCCAGTATCAAAATACCATTTAATGAGTTACTTCCAATTAGGCTAAATCATTATCATGCAATGGATTATCGAACATCAGGCAACGCTTATTGCTGCAATTTCTGGCGCGCTCGTCAGCGGCGGTGTCGTGGGTTGGTGGATTAAACAGAAGCTCTCTTTTCAGCAGCGATTGCTCGAGCAGCAGCTAGAGTCCGATCGTTTGTTGCATGAATCTCAGCAAGCTCAGCTCAAAGCATCACTCGCAGAGGCGCAACAAGAGCTCGATGAGTTAGATGATGACCGAGACAAAGCGGCATTCGAGCTCAAGCAGGCGCACGGTAAGGTGATGGCTGCAATGGAAAAACTGCGCTACTTTGAGGCGGTAAAGCAAGAGCGCCAGCAGTACGCTGATGAGATCAATGTGCTTAAAGATCATAAGTCTGAATTAGAAGCCGAGCTGCGCGAGCAAGAAGCAAGGCATGACCAAGAAAACCTCGCCAATAGCGAAAAGCTGCAGTTGCTAGAGCAAGCTGAATCACGACTTAAGCAGCAGTTTGAATTGTTAGCGAACCAACTGTTTGAAACCAAAACCGCCAAGGTCGATCAGCAGAATAAGCAGAGCCTAGAAGGTTTGTTGTCTCCACTAAGAGAGCAGTTGGAAGGCTTTAAGAAACAAGTGAACGACAGCTTCAGCCAAGAAGCCAAAGAGCGTCATACTTTGGTGCATGAGCTTAAAAACCTGCAGCGTCTTAATGAGAGTATGACGCGTGAAGCGGTGAACCTGACTCAAGCGCTAAAGGGTGACAACAAACAACAAGGTAACTGGGGCGAGGTGGTGCTGGCTCGCGTGCTTGCTGAATCAGGACTGCGCGAAGGCCACGAATACCAAACGCAAGTGAACCTGCAAAACGATGCGGGCAAGCGTTATCAACCGGATGTGATTGTGCATCTGCCACAAGATAAGCAAGTGGTGGTCGATTCCAAAATGGCGCTGGTGGCATTTGAACGCTACTTCAATGCCGAAACCGACCAGCAGCGTGATGCTGCATTGCGTGATCACTTGGTGTCGTTAAGAGCGCACATCAAAGGTTTGAGCCAGAAAGATTATCATCAGCTCAAAGGCATCCAAAGCTTGGATTACGTGTTGATGTTTATCCCGGTTGAGCCAGCATTCCAAGTCGCTATTCAAGCCGACCCTAGCTTGGTGAAAGACGCGATGGAGCAAAATATCATCTTGGTCAGCCCAACGACCTTGCTGGTGGCACTGCGTACCATTGATAACCTGTGGCGTAATGAAAGACAGAACCAGAACGCTCAAGTCATCGCAGAACGTGCGAGCAAGCTTTACGACAAGCTGCGTCTGTTTGTTGATGATATGGAAGGCCTTGGCAGCTCACTTGATAGAGCAAACCAAAGTTATCAAGGGGCGATGAATAAGCTAGTCACAGGGCGAGGCAACGTGATTCGTCAGGCCGAAAGCTTCAAGCAATTGGGTGTTGAAGTGAAGAAACCGATCTCGATTGGTTTGGCCGAAATGGCGCAAAATGAGGCTTTTTCAGAAAATGCCTCCTTAGTAGAAAGACAACCCGCTGAGGATAAAGTAAACTAATCGGCCGCAGCGCCTCTAAACACGGAGCGTGCTGTCGATGAGAACTTACCATGGTAGATAACAGCATTATGGACACAAGCGTGCAGACAAATTCAGCAGTAGAGTCAGAAACCACACACTTTGGTTTCGAAACAGTCGCGAAAGACGAAAAAGTCGCGAAAGTAGCAGAGGTATTTCACTCTGTAGCCTCTAAATACGACATCATGAATGACTTAATGTCGGGTGGTGTTCACCGCTTGTGGAAGCGATTCACGATTGATTGCAGTGGCGTTCGCCCTGGTCAGCGTATCCTAGATCTTGGTGGTGGTACTGGCGACCTTACTGCGAAATTCTCGCGTATCGTTGGTGAAAAAGGCCACGTGGTTCTTGCTGATATCAACAACTCAATGCTGAATGTTGGCCGTGATAAGCTGCGTGATAGCGGCATTGTTGGCAACGTACACTACGTACAAGCGAACGCTGAAGAGTTGCCATTCCCAGATAACTACTTCGATTGCATTACGATCAGCTTCTGTCTGCGTAACGTAACCGATAAAGACCAAGCGCTGCGTTCTATGTACCGCGTACTTAAGCCGGGTGGCCGTCTGTTGGTTCTTGAGTTTTCTAAGCCAGTGCTTGAGCCACTATCAAAGGTTTACGACGCATACTCTTTCCACCTGTTGCCAAAAATGGGTGAGTTGATTGCTAACGATGCAGACAGCTACCGTTACCTTGCAGAATCTATTCGTATGCACCCAAATCAAGAGACTTTGGAAGGTATGATGCAAGAAGCGGGTTTTGAAAATACGAAATACTTCAACCTAACGGGCGGCATTGTAGCGCTGCACCGTGGTTACAAGTTCTAGTCGAACTTGGTAGTAGGCTCTTAGGGCGTGCTAAACAATAAGAATAAAGACAGAACGGATAGGTTAAGGCTTATCCGTTTTCAAAGGTAAGGACAGTCATGCCATTTGATCCATTGGTCACCGCGGTTATTGAAACCTCTTTAAATACTTTCGTGAACGATGATCCCGCCTTGGTTCGTCGTTTGTCTCGTTTAAAGGGGCAGATCATTCAAGTCAATTTGAAAGAGTTGAATAAAACACTCACTTTCGTTTTCAGCCAACAGATTGATGTGTTGTCGGAATACGAAGGGCAGCCTGATTGCTACCTATCTTTGAACCTATCGGTACTGCCTGAACTGCGTGAGCAATCGAACATCACCAAGCTGATCAAGCAAGATAAGTTGATCTTAGAGGGTGATATTCAACTGGCTCAGAAATTTGCTCAACTGATGACAGACTGCAAGCCTGATTTGGAAGAGTGGTTATCGCGTGTGACGGGTGATGTGGTTGCGCATACCTTGGTGCAAGGCGTTAAAAACGTCGGTGGCTTTGTAGCAAAACAGGCGACTAAGCATCAAAACCATGTTGCTCAAGTTCTGACTGAAGAGTGGAAGATCGCACCAGCACCGTTAGAAGTCGCGCATTTTTGCGACCAAGTTGATGACGTAAAAAGCTCTGCTGCTCGTCTTGAAGCTAAGTTGAACGCTCTGTTGGAGAAAGCATGACCCCAGCAGAACTGAAACGTCTTTATCATATTATCAAGGTACAGTTGGAATACGGCCTTGATGAGTTGATGCCGGAACACCAACTGACTAAAGCTCCTTTGTTGGCGCGAAAGTCACTGTTTTGGCTTAAGAACAAGCATCAAGATAAAGAGTTGGGTCATCGCTTGCGCCTTGCGCTGCAAGAACTTGGTCCAGTGTGGATCAAGTTTGGACAGATGATGTCGACACGTCGTGATCTGTTCCCTCCTCATATCGCCGATCAGTTGGCGTTGTTGCAAGACCAAGTTGCGCCGTTTGATGGTCAACTGGCGAAGCAAGATATGGAAAAGGCGTTGGGTGGCTGTTTAGACAACTGGTTTACCGACTTTGATATCGAGCCACTGGCTTCTGCTTCTATCGCTCAGGTGCATACCGCAAAGCTTAAAGAGAGCGGTCGTGAGATTGTTCTGAAGGTAATTCGACCTGATATTCGCCCGGTGATTGACGCAGATCTAAAACTGATGCACCGAATGGCGCGTATAGTCGCTAAGTCGCTTCCTGAAGCACGTCGTTTGAAACCGGTTGAAGTGGTTCACGAGTACGAGAAAACGTTACTTGATGAACTCGACCTGCGCCGTGAGGCGGCCAATGCCATTCAACTGCGACGTAATTTTGAAGGCAGTGAAGAGCTGTATGTTCCAGAGGTTATCCCTGATCTAAGCAGCGAAACCCTGATGGTGTCAGAGCGAATCTATGGTATTCAAGTCTCCGATATTGAGACGCTAGAAGCCAACGGCACCAACATGAAATTGCTCGCGGAACGCGGTGTGACGGTATTCTTCACCCAAGTATTCCGAGATAGCTTTTTCCATGCAGACATGCACCCGGGCAACGTATTTGTTAACCCAGAGAATCCAGATAACCCTCAGTGGATTGGTTTGGATTGTGGCATTGTTGGTACGCTCAATAGCGAAGATAAGCGCTATTTAGCAGAGAACTTGTTGGCTTTCTTCAATCGAGATTACCGTAAAGTTGCTGAGCTACACGTTGATTCGGGGTGGGTGCCACACGACACTAACGTCAATGATTTTGAGTTCGCGATCCGTATGGTGTGTGAGCCAATCTTTGCAAAACCACTTGGCGAGATCTCATTTGGCCATGTGTTGCTAAACTTATTTAATACAGCAAGACGTTTCAACATGGAGGTTCAACCTCAGTTGGTGCTTCTGCAAAAGACCTTGTTGTATGTCGAAGGCCTAGGCCGTCAGCTGTATCCGCAACTTGATTTGTGGGCAACGGCGAAGCCTTTCCTTGAAACCTGGATGATGAATCAGGTGGGGCCGCAAGCTGTGATCAACGCAGTAAAAGAGCGTGCGCCATTCTGGGCAGAAAAACTGCCAGAGCTGCCAGAGCTACTTTATGACAGCTTGCGCCAAGGTAAAGCGATGAACCACAGAATGGATCAGCTTTATCAAGGTTACCGAGATAGTAAGCGTCAGCAAGCAACTGGAAAGTTTTTGTTTGGCGTTGGAGCCACTTTAGTCGTATGCTCCGCAATATTAGTTTCAAGCCCTTATGAGCAGCTATCTATGGGCTGTGGCATCGCAGGTGTCACATTTTGGTTGCTTAGTTGGCGAGCTTACCGTCGTTAGACAGTAGACTCTCTTAATATTTTTATGTGTAGACAGACCCGAGGACAATGACAATGGGTGGTATCAGTATTTGGCAACTTCTAATCATTGCTGTAATTGTAATTTTGCTATTCGGAACAAAGAAACTGCGCGGTATGGGTGGTGACTTAGGTTCAGCGGTTAAAGGCTTCAAAAAAGCGATGAGCGATGAAGACAAGCCTGCAGATAAGAAAGATGCAGACTTCGAACCAAAGAATATTGAACAGCAGAAGACAGAAGCTCACGCTGAAACAACTGCTGAAACAAAGAAAGACAAAGAGCAGGCGTAAATCGTGTTTGATATCGGTTTTTGGGAACTGGTATTAATATCTGTCGTTGGGTTAGTGGTTTTAGGGCCTGAGCGTTTGCCCGTGGCGATTCGCAGTATTTCCAAGTTTGTTGGACAAGCGAAAAGCATGGCAAACAGTGTGAAAGATGAACTTTCTCATGAGCTTAAGGTGCAAGAGCTGCAAGAAAACCTACGCAAGGCGGAAAAAATGGGTATGGAAGATTTATCTCCAGACCTTAAAGCGTCAGTCGATGAACTCAAGCAGGCCGCTGCTGAGGTTCAACGTCCGTATGCTAAGCCTGAGTCTGATAAGCCAAGTGAGACTAAACCTAGTGTCATGGAAACTGTGGAATCTGAAACCATTCAGGTCAACAGCGAAGCTTCAGCACCGTCAGATAAGAAAGCCGAATAGTCTCGCAAGGAGGAGTCGCCGGATACTTGATTCGCTAGATGTTTAAATAGATATCTATTCAAGTAAATAACTATTCAAGTGGATACCAATTCAACTGGATAGATACACGCGCGGCTCCTTTTCGATCTTCCTGTTTAAGAGGTTTGACATGTCTTCGACTGAGCAGACACAGCCTTTAATTAGCCACCTTCTAGAACTACGTAATCGCCTACTACGTGCGATTGTCGCGGTGCTAGTGATATTTGTCGGGCTAATTTATTTTGCTAATGATATTTATGAATTCGTATCAGCACCTTTGGTAGATCGTCTACCGGAAGGGGCGACGATGATCGCAACCGATGTTGCATCGCCATTTTTCACACCGCTGAAATTAACCTTGATCGCGTCTATATTCCTCGCGGTTCCGTTTATTTTGTATCAGGTGTGGGCTTTTGTTGCTCCGGGTTTATACAAGCATGAAAAACGCTTGATCATGCCGCTATTGGCTTCAAGTTCATTGCTGTTTTACTGTGGTGTGGCGTTCGCTTACTTTATTGTATTCCCGTTGGTATTTGGCTTTTTTACGGCCATATCATTAGGGGGAGTAGAGTTCGCAACCGACATCTCAAGCTATCTTGATTTTGTACTCGCGCTGTTCTTTGCTTTTGGTATTGCCTTTGAAGTGCCTGTTGCGATTATCTTGTTGTGTTGGACGGGGGCAACAACGCCTCAATCTCTGTCTGAAAAGCGTCCTTACATTGTGGTGGGTGCTTTCATCATCGGTATGATGCTGACACCTCCAGATATGATCTCGCAAACACTGTTGGCGATTCCAATGTGTATTCTGTTTGAGATTGGTCTGTTTTTCGCACGCTTTTATACGCGTAAGCCAGATGCGGATGAAGAGGAAGAAGCTGAATCTTGATTCGGAATGCTTCAGTAAAAATCACATAATAAAAAAGCGGCCTAGGGCCGCTTTTTTATTATGTCTGTTTATCGAATCTTTAACTGATAGCCACAGTTCTGACATATATAGAGCTCTTTGATGCCCAAAATTTTATGCCATAGGGTTCGATGTTGACGTTGTAAGTGTTGTGAATGGTCACACATAATCAACTACCTCCATATGCAGGTGGTTGATACTATACATGTCACTTAGCTTTCTCAAATAAATTCAGGAAAAATCCGTAATAATTACTTATTAATAGATTTGTCATAAATTAAACAATGCCTTAGCATTTTTGGTGGTTATGTTTTCGACTTCTTCAAGGGTAATTCCGCGTAATTCGGCGATGCGTTTTGCTACTAATTCTGTGTAGGCTGGTTCATTGCGTTTACCGCGATTCGGTGTTGGTGCCAAGTATGGGCAATCTGTCTCTAGAATGACGTAATCCATATCGAGATGTGGGATCACCTTGTCCATCCCAGAGTTCTTAAAGGTCGAAACGCCGCCTAAACCTAAATGAAAGCCTAGCTCGTTGATCGCTTGAGCTTCCTCTAAGCTGCTACCAAAGCAGTGGAATACCCCGCGTAAGCTGCCATCTTGTTCTTTACGAAGTAGGGCAAGTGTCTCTTCAATGGAATCACGAGTGTGGATCACCACAGGTAAATCAAGCTCTTTTGCCCACTGCAGTTGAGTCACAAACGCCATCTCTTGTTCAGCCTTGAAGGTTTTATCCCAGTACAAGTCGATACCAATCTCACCCACGGCGATAAAGTCATGCTTATCAAACCAAGCTCGAATGGTTTTGAGGGTTTGCTCGATATTCGCATCCACATAACAAGGGTGTAAGCCCATCATTGAACGGCACACATCAGGAAACTGCGCTTCCGTTGCTAACATTGGTTCGATAGATTCTAAATCGATGTTCGGCAATAGAATGGTATCAATCCCTTGAGCCAGTGCGCGCTGCACAACTTGTTCGCGGTCTTCATCGAATTCGCTCGCGTAAATATGAGCATGGGTGTCGATCATTGTTTTGTCCTGAAAGCGGTCTTTACTGAGTTGTCATGAGTATACGGCAGTGTGAGGAGAAGGTCATTTTTTGCCATTTATCCCTATTTTTGAGTGGGTTTCATATTTTACTGCTAGCGTCCTGAGCCATCAGTGATATGCTTTTGCCTGTATTTAGCACTTTTCATATCTAAGTATTTCGGTGCTTAGACTAGGCAAGGAGAATCTAGTGTCTGTTTCAATTCAAGGTCAATTCCCAGGTCGCCGTATGCGCCGTATGCGTAAGCACGACTTTAGCCGTCGCCTAATGGCAGAAAATCAATTGTCTGTGGATGATCTAATCTACCCAATGTTTATCCTGATGGGTAAAGACCGCCGCGAGCCTGTCGAGTCAATGCCAGGTGTTGAACGCTTGTCGATCGACTACATGCTTGAGGAAGCAGATTACCTGTCAAAGCTGGGTGTTCCTGCGATTGCTCTATTTCCAGTCGTGAACCAAGATGCTAAAAGTTTATGCGCAGCTGAAGCTCATAACTCAGAAGGTTTGGTGCAGCGCGCTGTACGTTTACTAAAAGAGCATGTGCCAAACATTGGCGTTATTACTGACGTAGCACTAGACCCGTTCACCACTCACGGCCAAGACGGCATCATCGATGAAGATGGTTACGTGATGAATGACGAGACGACTGAAGTCTTGATCAAGCAAGCATTATCACACGCTGAAGCGGGTGCTGACGTAGTTGCCCCATCGGATATGATGGATGGTCGCATTGGTAAGATCCGTGAAGCGTTAGAAGAAGCGGGCCATATTAATACTCAGATTATGGCGTACTCTGCAAAATATGCATCGTGCTACTACGGCCCATTCCGTGATGCAGTTGGCAGTGCTTCGAACCTGAAAGGTGGTAACAAGAAGAACTACCAGATGGATCCAGCCAACAGCGATGAAGCGATTCATGAAGTCGCGATGGATCTTAATGAAGGTGCGGACATGGTGATGGTGAAACCAGGCATGCCTTACCTTGATATTGTTCGTCGTGTTAAGCACGAACTGCAAGCGCCTACGTTTGCTTACCAAGTATCTGGTGAATACGCGATGCACAAAGCGGCGATTCAAAACGGCTGGCTGAAAGAGCGCGAAACCGTCATGGAATCACTGTTGTGCTTTAAGCGTGCTGGCGCTGATGGCATTCTTACTTACTTCGCTAAAGATGTCGCAGAGTGGCTTGCTGAAGATAACGCACAAGCTGCTGAGCATTTAAAAGAAAAGTAACCGTGTAGATCTCACTTAAGTGATCAGTAAAGGGTTGGCCATTGTGCCAGCCCTTTCGTTTATAAGGATGAATAAGATGTCAGTTGTCGTACGTGAAGGTTCTTTAGAAGAAGTGGTGTCTGTGGTCGAGCAGATCTCTGAGTTCGCTAAAAAAGAGAGTGTCGCTTCTCTGTCAGAGCGGCTGGCAGGGAAAAAGAGCCTTATCTTAGTGGCTGAAGAAGCTGGCGTGTTGCTTGGCTTTAAGATCGGCTATGAATTGGATCAAGATACTTTTTACAGCTGGTTTGGTGGCGTGTCACCGCTCGCGAGGAACAAAGGCGTTGCACAGGCGCAATTAGACGTTCAGGAACAGTGGGCGAAAGAGCAGGGCTACAGACAGTTAAAGGTTAAGTCTCGTAACCAGTTCCCTGCAATGTTGCGCCTGTTATTGAGAAACGGTTACCTAATCGAAAGATTTGAAGAAAAAGAAGACATTAATGACCATAGAATCCATTTTTTGAAGCAAATTTAAGCACTGCTGTTAACGGTTTATAAATCAAATGAGATTTATTATCATTTAATTGTTGACTATTAAATGAGAATCATTATTATTAACTTCGTCTTAGGGAATGAGGAAATGTTCACAAGGATGTTAAGTACTCAAGTATCTACTTGGTTACCCAACAGAATTCTCGCGAACTTGTACTAAGTTCTTTTTGACACGACATTGCTCACATTGCTTCCAGTGTAATTTATAGCTTTTAGGTAAAGCTGTGGTATTCAATTTGAATGGCTTTACCGGTTTTTGCTAGGCGACATCTTCGGGTGTCGCTTTTTTTATACCTACCATTTCAACAAGATGCATATTTAGTGGCACGTATTTTTATGAATAAAACGCCATCAGCATTCTTTTCCACAACGCAAGATCGAGAAAAGATCGTTGATCATCTGTTCGATCTGTAAAATTATTCTTTATTTTCAGTTGTTTATTGGTGTTTTTTGAGTTGTTCACCGTAGTTCTCAACAGGGTGGATAAATAATATAAACAGAGTTATCCACAGAACGCTTGCGTCTAAGAACAAAAAATAACAACAAATCGATTATAACGAACACAACCGAGTGAACGGATACAGATCGACAACGTGGAATCCAACCAACAGACGTGGCATTCTTAACAGATAATTTCTGTACTTACTGGATACACAAACATTATGGCTCGTATTCCTGATAATCCATTGATTCTGATCGATGGCTCTTCTTACCTATATCGCGCGTTTCATGCTTACCCTGGCACCATGAGCAATGGTGATATCCCGACTAACGCGGTTTACGGTGTAGTTAACATGCTGCGCAGCATGATGCGTCAATTTGCTTCTGATCGTATTGCGGTTATTTTTGATGCAAAAGGAAAGACGTTCCGTGATGACATGTACCCAGAGTACAAGGCTAATCGTCCACCTATGCCGGATGATCTACGTTGTCAGATCGAACCTTTGCACAACGTGATTCGCGCAATGGGTCTACCACTTATCTCGATCCCAGGCGTTGAAGCGGATGATGTGATTGGTACGCTAGCTTCTCAAGCATCTAAAGCGGGCATGCCGGTTTTGATCAGTACTGGCGATAAAGATATGGCGCAGCTGGTTGATGACAACGTTACTTTGATCAACACCATGACCAACGTGGTTATGGATCGCGAAGGCGTGATAGAGAAGTTTGGCATCCCACCTGAGCTGATTATCGACTACCTTGCACTGATGGGCGATAAAGTGGATAACATTCCTGGCGTTCCAGGTGTTGGTGACAAAACAGCAACTGCTCTACTACAAGGCATTGGTAGCATCGAAAAGCTGTATCAAAACCTGGATGATATTGCCGCTCTTGGCTTCCGTGGTTCAAAAACCATGGCTAAGAAGCTGATTGATAATAAAGACAACGCTGAGATGTCTTACGAGCTTGCAACGATCAAACTGGACGTCGAGTTAGAAGAGACACCTGAGTCGCTTGTAAAAGCACAACCAAATACGGATGAGCTGATTAAGCTATACGGTCAACTGGTCTTCAAATCTTGGTTGAACGAGCTACTTGAAGGCGGCAGCGGTGTGGTTGAGGCGGATGAGAAGTCGGGTGCAGTGCGCAGCAGCGAGGCATCAACTACATCTACTGTAGAAATGAACACCTCTGCAGTGACGATTGATCGCAGCAACTACGAAACCATCCTAGATGAAGCCTCTTTTAATGCGTGGCTAGAGAAACTGAAAGCGTCAGAGGTGTTTGCCTTTGATACTGAAACGGATAGCTTGGACTACATGGTGGCTAACCTTGTTGGTCTATCATTCGCAACCGAAGAAGGCGTTGCCGCTTACGTACCGGTTGCCCATGATTACCTAGATGCACCTCAACAACTCGACCGTGATTGGGTACTTGAACAGCTTAAGCCGATTCTTGAAGATGACGCACAGGCTAAAGTCGGTCAAAACCTGAAGTACGATATGAGCGTTTTAGCGCGCTACGGTATCGAGATGAAAGGCATCAAGCACGACACCATGCTAGCGTCTTATGTTTTTAATAGCGTTGGCGGCAAGCATGATATGGATAGCCTAGCGCTGCGTTTCCTTCAGCACAGCTGCATCTCATTTGAGCAAATCGCAGGTAAAGGTAAGAAGCAGCTTACTTTCAACCAGATTGAGCTGGGTGAGGCGTCTCCATACGCGGCAGAAGATGCTGACGTGACTTTACGTCTTCATAACCGTTTGATGGAAAATATTGAGCAAGATGAAAAGCTAAAAGCCATCTATGAAGAAATCGAAGTACCACTGATCCCTGTTATGTCTCGCATTGAACGCACTGGCGTATTCATCGATGACATGCTGCTAGGCGCTCAATCGCAAGAGATTGCGGTTCGATTGGATGAGCTAGAACAGAAAGCCTACGAGATTGCAGAGCAAGAGTTCAACATGAACTCGCCAAAACAGCTGCAAGCGATCCTGTTTGAGAAAATGGGTCTGCCTGTTATCAAGAAAACGCCATCAGGTGCACCTTCAACCAACGAAGAAGTGCTGCAAGAGCTGGCTCTTGATTACCCGCTACCTAAGCTGATCATTGAGTATCGTGGCCTTGCGAAACTCAAGTCTACCTACACAGATAAACTGCCGAAGATGATCAACGCTGAAACGGGTCGTGTTCATACGTCTTATCACCAAGCGGTGACAGCAACGGGTCGTTTGTCTTCAACAGATCCAAACCTACAGAACATCCCAATTCGTAATGAAGAAGGTCGTCGTATCCGCCAAGCATTCGTTGCACAACATGGCTGGAAGATTCTAGCGGTCGATTACTCTCAAATTGAATTGCGTATCATGGCGCACCTGTCGGGTGATAAAGCGCTTCTGGAAGCATTCCAACAAGGCAAAGATATTCACGCGGCAACGGCTGCTGAGATCATTGGTGTTGATATTGAGCAGGTAACGACTGAGCAGCGTCGTCGTGCTAAAGCCGTTAACTTCGGTCTTATCTACGGTATGAGTGCTTTTGGTTTGGCTAAGCAACTGGGTATTCCTCGTGGGGAAGCACAGCACTACATGGACACTTACTTTGAACGTTACCCTGGCGTAATGCAGTATATGGAAGACACGCGCAGTGCTGCTTCAGAGCAAGGCTTCGTTGAAACCATTTACGGCCGTCGTTTGCACCTTCCTGAAATTCAATCTCGTAATGTTATGCGTCGTAAAGCGGCTGAACGCGCAGCGATCAACGCGCCAATGCAAGGTACAGCGGCAGATATCATCAAGAAAGCGATGTTGTTAGTCGATGAGTGGATTCAAGCCGAAGGCGATGGTCGTGTAAAACTGCTTATGCAGGTACACGATGAATTGGTGTTTGAAGTGGAAGAGTCAGCTTTAGCCGAAATTGAAAGTAAAGTACAAGAATTGATGGAATCCGCTGCAGAGCTAGAAGTGCCGCTTGTGGCGGAAGCTGGCCACGGTGATAACTGGGATCAAGCCCACTAATCAGTTTTTGACCTTATTAAGCAAATTAGTATGAGCCAGTGCACAAACACTGGCTTTTTTTTGTCTCGAATAAAGATAAGCTGTGAAAAGAACTTAGATGTTTTAATAAAACATTCATGAAAAAAAACTACAAAAATTGTTTTCATTTCTGAGCAATTGTTGTACATTAAATCTTGTAGGGTACAGAGGTAAGATGTTCTATCTTTCAGACCTTTTGTTTCACGTTATTGGATTAGGCTGATTCAGCCGCCCCAGTCAGTATTTGACTGGGGCGTTTTTTCTTGTGCGAAAGAAAAATATTTCCAACCTACCATTCCCCCGTAAAACCTCTCATTTTTAGTGCCTTTTATTACACTTTCTCAAGCACAGTGATAAGCCCCTGATTTGCCTTAGATCTGGAATTCGATCAGCTTTTGGTAATTTAAATCCGTCTCTAAGTCGATTGTTTTATCACTTGAAATAACTTTTATTTTACAAGTTATCGATAAAGGATTGATGGCTCACGCCTTATTTATCAGTGTATTGAGTCGGTGAATGCTCAATGTAATCCATGATTTTCTGTTGCTTCTCGGTGCTGTATTTCAGTGCTTCGGCGGTGATCTGGATGGATTGTGCCATCGAAGAGATATTGTTGGTCGCTTTTACCAAGGTTTGCTGCATGGGTTTCAGGATAAGCAGATAGATAGCGGTCAAAGCGATAATAATGACGGCGATAACGGCCGCTAACGCAATGATGATCTTGGTCTGAACATCATCCAACAGCATTTGACTGGTTTGTTTAAAGGCGAGTCGAGATTGGTCTAAGGCTTGTGGTAGTTGATTGAGTGATGTCTTGGTGGAGCTCGCAAGCTTATTGATGCTTTCAACGGTTTGATTGAGGGCTTGTTGCTGGTCGTCGCTTAGGTTGGGGTTGTTGACTATCGCCTGCAAAGATTGCGATATCACCTCAAGAGACTCACTCGCATCTTGGGCGTACTTTTCCATGCCATCTAGGTCTAAGGTCATATCGACATTGATCAGTGGGGCTTGTTCTTGTTCTGCTTCAGAGGCAAACCCTGTCAGTGAGACCAACATAAGTGCAATGATGGCCAATGGTGTTTTCCACATGAGTATTCCTTTCTCATTGTTCTGATTATTTAGATGTGTCTTTTAGTATGGTTCACTTCTATTGGTTTTAGTGGCTAAATCCGATTTTTAACACTAAAAACTTATGCTTAACTCACTCATTTTTGGGCAAAAAAATACCCCACCTATATAAGGAGGGGCATTGATAAGGCTAAATCACGTGTTGTAAGTGCTCTAACCTATAGCGATAAGTAGAGGAACTACTCTGAGTCGTTGTGCTCTTCGTCTGCTAACTCATCAATGATTTGATCAGCAAGCGCAGGCGCAAACCACTCATCCATCTTGGCACGCAGTTGGTCAACGCCGATGCCCTTCATTGAAGAGAAGACATCAACCGCAACATCACCACCGAAAGATTTTGCATCGTTACGGATTTTCAGTAGCTGTGCTTTACGCGCACCACTTTTCAGTTTGTCTGCTTTTGTTAACAAAACCTGTACTGGGATGCGGCTATCGATAGCCCAGTAGATCATTTGTTGGTCAAGGTCTTTCATTGGGTGACGGATATCCATCAATACCACTAAACCTTTCAGGCTTTCACGTCGTTGTAGGTATTCACCTAGCGACTTCTGCCATTTTTTCTTCATCTCAAGTGGTACTTGAGCAAAGCCATATCCAGGTAAATCGACGATATGACAACCGTCCGTTACCTTAAATAGGTTGATTAGCTGAGTTCGACCGGGTGTTTTACTGGTTTTCGCCAAGCTTTTTTGGTTTGTAACGCGATTTAGCGCGCTAGATTTACCAGCATTGGAGCGTCCTGCAAACGCAATTTCGATCCCTTCGTCTTCTGGTAAATGACGAATATCAGGTGCACTGGTAATGAAATGCGTGTTTTGATAATGAATTTTTACGCTCACTGTTAACTCCATCTCGACTTTGTGTAGTCGATTGATTACTTTTTTGTGAATTTGTGTAAAATAACCGTGCTCGGCATAAGGTCGCCTATTGTACCATGAGTGGCAACATAGAGTGGTACTGGAAGCTTGATAATTATAATGGAATGTCATGAAGAAATTAGCGCTAATTTTGAGTCTTTTAGCCAGCTGCTCAGTATGGGCTCAAGGTAGTATTGAAGCTGGTAAAGCCAAATCACAAACATGTGTTGCCTGCCACGGTGCTGACGGCAACAGCCTGATCACTCAGTACCCTAAGCTGGCTGGTCAACATGAGAAGTATCTAGAGAAGCAGTTAAAAGAGCTTAAGCTAGGTATGACAAGTGGTGGTAAGCAAGGTCGTTACGAACCTGTAATGGGTGCAATGGCGATGCCTTTATCTGAAGAAGATATGGCTGACCTAGCGGCATACTACGCCTCTCTACCTATCTCTAGTAACTCTACTCCTGAAAATGTAGTAGATGAAGGTAAGGTTCTTTACACAGCGGGTAACGCAGAACGCGGCGTAACGGCGTGTATTGCTTGTCATGGCCCTCGTGGTAATGGTACCGAACTTTCTGGTTTCCCTAAGATTTCAGGTCAGCACGCAGATTACATCAAGGCTCAACTTGAAAAATTCCGCGATGGTGACCGTAATAACGACATGAATGCGATGATGCGTGATGTAGCTAAAAAGTTAACAGACGCTGATATTGATACCTTATCGAAGTACGTTGGTGGTTTACACTAATTTGTCGGTTTCTTGCTCTTAGCCAGAGTAAAGGAATGTACGTTCGAGCGAGATTGAAGAGACGCCCCGATCAGTAATGGTCGGGGCGTTTTCTTTTGTATTGGTTTTATTAATGCGTTTTGTGTTTATGTCTGATTTATCAATGTGTGATCGATTTGTGTACAAAAGTGTGAAGTCGCACTCTTGTAGTCTTTTTGTAACACGGTAAAGTAACCGCCATCAGCTAGGAGCTGACTTAGATATGGATGATCATCTAGTCTAACGGTATAGACAGAAATGGATCAGGCTAGGACAGCCCAGCAACAAGGTGTTAGAAAAGGATAGCCAAAACTCATCAGGACGATGAACAACAAACAAATTTGGCATGGAAAGCACCAATAACAAATGGAGATTTGTGTACCAAGTTGAGTATGCAAATTTTGGCCGATATAGGCAGATTTAGAGAGCGATAGGTTTTCCTATCGCTTTTTTTATTGATTTGATGAAAAAACACCCAATACCTCTCCACTATAAACTCAGTTTCTGGTATGTTTCGCATCCCTGTTTAAGGATGTGCTATGTATACTTGTCCCTTATGCCATCACCAAGGCGTGAATCACTATTTTGAAGACAAACGCAGAGCCTATCTGCAGTGTCAGCAATGTGAACTGGTATTTGTTAAACCTGAACAAAGGTTAGAAGCAAAAGAAGAAAAAGCACACTATGATCTCCATGAGAACGATCCTAGTGATGCAGGCTATCGCCGCTTTTTATCTCGCATCGCGGATCCACTAACAGACAAAATTTCATCTAACTCACACGGGTTGGATTTTGGTTGTGGCCCAGGCCCTACGCTATCTATTATGTTAGAAGAAGCCGGACACACCATGGAGTTGTACGATATCTATTACCACCCAGAACCCTCTGTGTTGGAAAAAACGTATGACTTTATGACTGCCACGGAGGTGATAGAGCATCTTTATCACCCAGACAAAGTGTGGCAGCAATGGTTGAATTTAGTTAAACCCAAGGGCTGGATTGGTCTTATGACTAAACTAGTAATAGACGTAGACGCGTTTGCTGGTTGGCACTACAAGAATGACCCGACACATGTCGTCTTCTTTAGTCGTCAAACATTCCAGTTTTTGGCAGAGCGGGATAAGCTCGAACTAGAATTTTTTGGAAATGATGTAATTTTACTGAGGAAAGTGCAGTAATGGGTCGTAGTAAGAAATCAAGAAAGCCGGGAGCACTTGGCGCTCCGGAGCCTATGGTTACTCGTAACCGTAGTGAATCTGATGTTGAAGGTCGTGAACGTAAGCGTGTTAAAAAGCGTAAAGGCCTTAAGTCTGGCAGCCGTCACTCAGATGGTAGCGAAGCAAAACAGCGTAAAGCTGCACAAGCTCGTGATCCACGTTTAGGCAGCAAGAAAAAAATTCCGCTGATCGTTGAACCAGCGAAGAAGCCGACTAAACAAGAGCGCAAGCTATCTAACGAACAAGAGTTAGAGATGCTTGAGAATGACGCTCAACTGAACACACTCCTAGATCGTATCGAAAATGGTGAAAATCTAGGTGCTGGTCTACAGAAGTTTGTTGATGAGAAACTTGATCGTATCGAACACCTAATGGGCCGCTTAGGTCTACTAGAGCCAGAAGATGATGAAGAAGAGATCTTCGAAGAAGCACCGGTTGCCTCTAAGAAGAAAGCGAGCTCTGACGAAGACTTGCTATCTCAATTCGAAGATTTCGATTTAGACAGCTTTAAAGGTTAATAGCCAGTGAACGTAACCTTATTAGCAATTGCTGGTGGAATTATCATTCTCGGCTTGGGCTCTTACGCAGGTTACCTTCTACTTCAAGTGAAGAAGCAGACGGAGTTGCAAAAGCAGCATCAAGCACTAGCCATTGAAAAACGCAACGCGACGATTTACGAAAACGTAAATACTTTGTGCTTAGCGGGCATTCAAGGGCAATGTGACTTACCTGAGATCAGTATCCGAGTGTGTATCATTATGGATAATGTTCAGGGTGATGAGCGTGTCGATTTTGATTCTGAGTATCCTGCTCTTTCTGAGCTGTACCATATCGTAAAAGATATGGCTCGCGGAGAGGCAAGACAGGAACTGACGAAGAAAGAGCGCATGCAGCAGAATCTCACGCGCCATAAGGCAGAGACTCGCTTGAATGATGCGGTCATTGAAGATCTGAAAAGGTTGCAAGAGAAGGTTAAACCTCTCAACAACCAAATCAACATTCAGATGATCTAGTCTCTAAGACTATTTAAAATAGAGGCTTGTTTAATACAGGGTGTTCTTGAGACACCTTATCTTTATAGATAGTGTTAAATGAGCCTTCTTACCTTTTGCGTCTCGTTAATCCCGACGCTTTGTTAGTGATCAAGCTAGCAGTTCTGAGTTTTTGTCTAAAAAATTGATTTTGTCTTGGAACGACCTTACAGGTCGTGTGGCAAAATAACCCGTCTATATTTTAATGTATGTAAAATGATTTGAGAGACCTTAGGTTCTCGCGGATCTAAATTGGAAATACCGCTATGTCGAGCAAGCCAGTAACAACGAATCAGCAAATCGTTTGGGATCAAGAGATCTTAAACAAGTACAACTATTCGGGACCTCGTTACACCTCATACCCAACTGCGTTGGAGTTTCATGAAGCGTTTACCGTCGCTGATTACGACATGGCGTGTACTCAATATCCTGAGCGTCCACTCTCTCTTTACGTGCATATCCCGTTCTGCCACAAGCTTTGTTACTACTGTGGTTGTAATAAAGTCATTACTCGTCACTCGCATAAAGCGGATGAGTACCTTGATGTGATTGAACATGAAATCCGCCAACGCGCCTCTTTATTGAATGGCCGTGAAGTGACGCAATTGCACTTCGGTGGTGGTACGCCAACGTTCTTGACCAAAACACAAATCACTCGTTTGATGAGTATTTTGCGTGAAGAGTTTAACTTCACCGCTGACGCTGAAATCAGTATTGAAGTTGACCCGCGTGAGATTGAGCTAGACGTACTTGACCACCTGCGTAACGAAGGCTTCAACCGCCTGAGCATTGGCGTGCAAGACTTCAATAAAGAAGTGCAGAAACTGGTTAACCGTGAGCAAGATGAAGAGTTCATCATTGCGATGGTTAAACGAGCGAAAGAGCTAGGCTTCCGTTCAACTAACCTGGATTTGATCTACGGCCTACCAAAGCAGACTCAAGCTTTGTTCGCTGAAACATTGAAGCAAGTGTTAGAAATGAAGCCGGGCCGTTTATCGGTATTTAACTACGCACACATGCCTCAGCTGTTTGCGGCGCAGCGTAAGATTAAAGACGAAGATCTACCTGAAGCGAAAGAGAAAATGGCTATCTTGCAAGATACCATCGAGACGCTAACGGGAGCGGGTTACCAGTTCATTGGTATGGATCACTTCGCACTACCTGAAGATGAGCTAGCCGTAGCACAGCGTGAAGGTATTCTGCATCGTAACTTCCAAGGCTACACGACCCAAGGTGAAGCTGACTTAATTGGTTTCGGTGTCTCTGCTATCTCTATGGTCGGTGATGCTTACGCTCAAAACCAAAAAGAGCTGAAGAAGTATTACGCTCAGGTGAATGACCTGCGTCATGCACTTTGGAAAGGTGTGGTATTAGACAGTGATGACCTAGTGCGTCGTGAGGTCATTAAACAGCTTATCTGTAACTTTAAGCTTGATAAAACCATGATCGAGTCTGAGTTTTCTGTAGACTTTAATGGTTACTTCAAAGAAGACTTAGGGCTACTGCAAACCTTCATCAATGATGAGTTGGTTGAAGTGGATGACAAAGAAATCCGCGTGACTTTGCGTGGCCGTTTGCTGATCCGTAACATCTGTATGTGTTTTGATAAATACTTACGTGCAAAGGCTCGCCAGCAGCAATTCTCTCGCGTTATCTAATCGCTCGATAGAGAATAGAACAATAAAAAATGCCAGCATCATGCTGGCATTTTTGTATCTGACTCATTCGATTTCTGCCTGGTTTAGGTGAGACTCTCAGTGGTATTTTGTTTGACCTTGGCACTTTGCTTGGAGTTGATGAGGTCGGTAGGCCATTGGTCAAACGGAACTGGGCGACTGTATAAGAAGCCTTGAGCAAGCGGGCACTGCAGCTGCTTGAGAAGTTCAGCCTGTTGCTGTGTTTCAACGCCCTCTGCCACCAAGCTTACTTTGAAGCCCTTAGTGATGTTAACGATGGCCGCGACGATGGAGCTATCTAGGTTCTCTTTATCAAGTTTGCTGACAAAGCTGCGGTCGATCTTAAGGCAGTCGAATGGCAGTTTGTGTAAGTAAGCCAGTGACGAATAGCCGGTACCAAAGTCATCAATCGCAATTGATATCCCTAGTGCTTTTAGAGTCAGCATGTTATCGATGATGGTCGGGTCGTTGTCGACGATGCGTGATTCGGTGATCTCTAGTGTCAGGTTGCTTGCTGGCAGATTTGTGTCTCGCAACGTGCCTTTTACTTGTTCCACAAAGCCACTTTCACTCAGTTGATCGACCGACAGGTTAACGTGAATAGAGAAGTCCTTGCTCCACTTTCCTGATTCAATCGCGATGGCAGTATCTCGACACGACTTATGCAGAATTTGTTTTCCGATATCGTCAATGAGCCCGCTCTCCTCCGCGAGAGGAATGAACTCGAGTGGCGAGATCACCCCTTCATCCGTTATCCAGCGAGCTAAAGTTTCTGCTCCTATGGTCGAGCCAGATTCCAGATCAATAATAGGCTGATAAAACGGTTCGAACTGTTGAAGCTCAATCGCTCGGTTCATCCGCGCTAACATCTTGGTGCGATGTCTCGATGCTTTGCCCATTTCAAGGCTATAAATACAGACACTGGTTTTGTCTTGTTTCGCATTGCTCAATGCAATGCTGCTGCTGCGTAGCAGGAGTGTAATGTCGTGAAGATTCGAGACATTCACTATCCCCATCGATACCTTAATCACCACGCTTTCCGATTCCATTGAAAATGGGGAAGCGAAGGTTTGAAGTAAGCGGTTAGTCAGCAGCTGAACATCATCGCTTTGCGTTACGTTTGGCGCGTAGATGGCAAACTCATCACCACCAGTGCGAGCTAGTAGGTATTCGGATGGCAGTGTGCCTCTTAAACGAGCGGCCGCAATGATAAGTAGCTGGTCGCCATTGTAATGACCTAGGCTGTCATTGATGTCTCGGAAGCGATCAATACCAATCAAATACAGTGTGCCTTTTTCGTTGTCGGGGTGTTTCTTGGCAGCGTCAATAAAGCCTTCACGGCTGTATAGCTTGGTTAATGAGTCATAGGTAAGTTGAGACTGTAATGCATGAAACGAAGCCTTTAAGTTGTTGGTCATTTCATTGAATGACTCGACCAACATGCTGGTTTCATATATATGCCCTGTTTTTGGCATGCTCGCGTCCCAATCGCCCTTAGCAAGGCGTTTTGCCGCATCCGCTGTCGAGGTGATGGGTTGGGTTGCGCGATTAAAGGCAATTAATCCTGCAATGACCCCAATGCAGCTCAGTGCTAGCCCAAGCAACCAACTGTTTCTTTGATTTTCTGGCAATTCACCGAGCAGATTGCTTTCAGGGATCGACACCCCAATAAACCACGTGAGCCCGTGCTCATCTTCGTATGGGGTGATTTGGTTGAAGTAGCGTTCGTTGTCTAGGCTAAAACTAAAGCGCTGCTCGCCCAAATTCTCGATTAGGTGGAATTGCTCTACGTAGCTAGCACTCTCACGTATGACTGGATTAGCACTCTCTGTTGCTAGTTTGCGTTGCCCTTTGTTGGTTTGTCCTGTGCCCCATGAAACGACACTGCCTCCGCCTGAGTGCGCGACCAAGCGTTGCTGCTTATCGATGATGTAAACAGAGGCATCCGTTCTATCTTTGAGCTTTCTGAGAAACGCATTGAAGGTATTGATTTTGATGTCGCTGACTACGACGGCTTTGAATTCATTATCATCATAGATAGGCGCTAGAGCAGATAAGGTGATTTCTTGACGTTCGTCAGCATTGGCATAAATTGGTGACCATAACGGTTTTTTCTGTGTCGCAATGGGTGTGTACCAAGGACGGATTCTAGGATCGTAACCTGAAATCACCGATCGAATGTCTTCACTAATTTTGCTGCCACGGTAAATGACCAGCTGATCATTGGTGCGTTCGTCTTGCACCATCAAGGTGTAGCCTTTGTTGGCTTCTTTGCGGAAACCGACGTAGTTACCATCTTCAGAACCAAAGCCGATCGCATCGAGTTGAGGTACAGCAGTGTAATGGTCTGAAAACGTATAAAAAATATAGTCTTGGACCTTACTAAGATTGCCTGCTTGATAAAGATGGTGGTAGCCGATGTTATGGCTGAGCGAGAGGTTGGCGTGAAATGGCTTTTCTAAAAAATTAGACAGGCTTTGATGAACATTGTCAGTCAGTGATGTCAGCTGGCGTGCACTAACATCACTCACCATCTCTTTGTAGCTTAGCTTTTGAGTGAAAACCATTACACCCATAGTGAATAGAAAAATCATCACGAATGGCAGAACCACTGCGGTTCTCAAAGTAATTTGTGTTTTCAAAGACATCTTTAGCTACAACTTTGGTGAATAGTGTACTGTAATTGTACCGACACTATTCAAACCAAGCGACACTTTTTTGGTTAAAAAGTAGCTGCATCGAGAATCATATAAGGTCTAGTACAGTTCTTTGAGTTTACGAGTTAGGGTGTTTCTTCCCCATCCCAAAACCTTAGCTGCATCCTGTTTATGACCATTAGTGTGGTGGAGTGCAGCTTCTAGCAGTATACGTTCAAATTCTGGCAGAGCATAAGTTAGCAGCTCTTTTTCTCCTGAATCAAGCGCACACTTTGCCCAATTAGCGAGCAGTTGTTGCCAGTTATCTCCAGTTCCTGAGGTGGTCACCACTTTTTCTTCTAGCAGCTCTGGTGGCAGGTCTGAAGGAAGAATTTCGCTGCCGCTGGCCATCACGGTAAGCCAACGACAAATGTTTTCAAGCTGACGCACGTTACCCGGCCAATTGAGCTGGTTGAGCTTCAAAATGGTCTCAGGATGCAGTGTCTTCACTTCAACACCGAGCTCTTCGGCGGCGGATGCTAGGAAGTGATGAGTCAGCTTTTCAATGTCTTGTTTACGTTCGCGAAGTGCCGGGATATGGATTCGGATAACGTTGAGTCGGTGGAAAAGGTCTTCACGGAAGTCGCCTTCATGCACTAAGCGCTCAAGATCTTGGTGGGTTGCGGCAACGATACGAACGTCTACCTTAACTGCAGAGTGACCGCCGACACGATAGAACTGACCATCAGAAAGTACACGCAACAAGCGAGTTTGGATATCGAGTGGCATGTCACCGATCTCATCCAGAAATAGGGTGCCGCCGTTGGCTTGTTCAAAGCGTCCTTGGCGAACGCTGTTAGCACCGGTAAAGGCACCTTTTTCGTGGCCAAACAGTTCAGACTCGATCAGATCTTTGGGGATTGCTGCCATGTTCAAGGCAATGAAGGGCTTCTTAGCTCTTGGGCTGTGACGATGCAGAGCGTGAGCGACCAATTCTTTACCGGTACCCGATTCACCATTGATCAGCACGGATATGGATGAGCGAGACAAACGGCCAATCGCTCGGAAAACCTCCTGCATTGCCGGTGCTTCACCGATGATTTCTGGCGCGTTGGTGTCTTCAGCGACCTCACTGGCTTGTTCGCGTTTCTGCTCTTGGCTGTGCGCGATCGCTCGTTCGACTAGAGTCAGTGTTTCATCAATATCGAACGGCTTTGGAAGATATTCAAAGGCGCCTTTTTGATAAGCATTCACCGCCGCATCAAGGTCTGAGTGCGCGGTCATAATGATCACGGGCAGGTCGGGAGAGCGTTGATGAACCTGATGCAATAGCTCAATCCCGTCAATGCCGGGCATGCGAATGTCAGACACCAATACGTCCGGTGTCTCGCGCTCAAGCGCAAGCAACACGCTCTCAGCATCAGCAAATGTTTCACACTTAATATCCGCAGATGAAAGTGTTTTCTCTACTACCCAGCGGATAGAGCTGTCGTCATCGACGACCCAAACGTATCCCTTACTCATAATTCAATTCCTTTGCAGCCAAATCTATTGTGATAATCATTGTTGTTTTTATGATGTCTTAATCTTTGTGTTACCGAGCTAAGCCTTTCATCTCGCTGTCCAATAGCGAGGTTCTTATGACCTAAATCGGTAGATAAATCGTGAATGTGGTGTTGCCTGGCCAGCTTTCAACATCAATTTTCCCATTGTGTTGATCGATCAGGTTTTGAGAAATCGATAGCCCCAGCCCTGTTCCACCTTCTCGTCCGCTGACCATTGGGTAAAACAGCGTGTCTTTTAAATCATCGGGGATGCCCGGACCGTTATCGCTGATCTCAATACGAGCTGCGAGTTTGTGTCGCTGCCCGTGAATATTTGCTTGATGCACCGTTCTGGTGCGAATGGTGATTTTGCCAGAATCTTGAGTCTTTAGAATCTGCGCTGCATTGCTCACGATATTGAGCATCGCTTGTTCAACCTGTGCCGAATCCATCAAGATGTCCGGTAGGCTCGGGTCGTAATCCCTTTCGATGGCGAGCGTTGAACCCGATTCGAGCTCTACGAGCTGCCTGACTTTCTCAAGTATCTGGTGAAGGTTCTCTTCTGATTTAGTCCCCGGCTTCTGTGGGCCAAGCAGACGGTCGACTAAAGCTCTTAGGCGGTCGGCTTGCTCAATAATGATCTGCGTATATTCATTAAGAGACTGATCAGGAAGCATTTT
This sequence comes from Vibrio sp. 1F255, assembly GCF_041439145.1. NCBI lineage: Bacteria > Pseudomonadati > Pseudomonadota > Gammaproteobacteria > Vibrionales > Vibrionaceae > Vibrio > Vibrio sp. 1F255. The sequence continues at coordinate 49,076 of NZ_JBGONQ010000014.1, forward strand.
CCCAAGTAACTGCGCCGCACCTCTTAAGCCACCGAGTGGATTTTTGATCTCATGTGCTAACCCGCGTACCAGCAACTTAGCCGCTTGTTGTTGTGCATGTTGGTTGAGCTCTTGGCTAAGGCGTCTTTGCTGGTCTATCTTGCGCATCTCAACCAATAACAGCGTCTCTCGCTGCCAAGATATTGGGCTAACCGTGACTTCAAGCATCAGTGGGCGGTTATCAACAACGAAGGTAACGTCACTGTCGGTAATGCTCTGGCCACTTTGTAGCGGTTGCGTCAGAAGCGCCAAATCAAGTGAAGCGTGTTGGATAAGTTGGCTCAGTGGATGATCAACGATGCGTCGTGCGCTCTGTGAAAAGAGCTGCTCAGCCGCCGGATTTGCGTATCGGACATACAATTGCTCATCGAGCATTAATGTCGAAGTCACCATATTGTCGAGAATGGCGCTGGAAAGATGGTGTGTATCTATGCTGTCGCTTTTGGCTGATCGATTCACTATTTCGTCCTTGAACTGGTGTTTTTCTCACTGCACCAAATTGGTGCGTAGCTAAGTTCAAGTATGGCGCATATCAACCAGAAGCTAAAGATAATTCATTAGAGTCGCTGAAAGCTGCTTCGATTAGGTGAAAAGTAGAGGTTATTTGGCCTCTTTTAACACATTGGCCTACTTGAGCGTCGCTCGATGTAAATACACGGTGACTGGACTAGTAGATGCAATAAGCTTGCCGCTTCTATGTGCTTGAATTGCAATGGTGTGAGTACCTCGTTCGATACCTTTTAATTCCCAAATAGGTTGGGTCTGTGGGGCGCCATATCGACGGCCATCGAGCATCAATTGTAATTGCTCACCTATACCAAGCTTTCGGTTGAGTTCTATCTGAATCGGGATTAAGCCGCGATTACTACGAATGGTTTGATCATGAACTGGAGTCAACATGGTGAGGGCTAATTGAGTAGGAACCTCGCGCTTTGTGGTTTCGGTTTCTGCCTGAGTTTTGGCTGGCGTTGCCGTTTTAGTTGTAGAGGAAGCAGCAGCGTCAACCGGAGTTGAGGCCTCAAATTTAGGGGCGGGTGCTGAAGCTTGCACATCTGGCAGGCGAAGAGCCTCGGCATCTTGAGCGCTAGGGTTATCACTAAAGTGGAGCACGCCATCTTCATCTACCCAGGTATACACAGTTTGAGCAGAGCACGAGAGCGCGACTGTTAACCCGATTAGGAACAGTATGTTTTTCATATCTTTAGCCTCTTTTCACCGCTAGGTGATTTCACGTTTGGCGTTGGTTTTATTGTATTTAGCGCGACAGCCTCTGAGGGCTTTTGTCTAAGGTATGGTACGAGGAAGCGGGGGGAGGGAGAATATAAAAAAGGCCCGCCTGCGAGGCGAGCCTAATATTTAGTCAGCGATTCTTACAAGGTTGCAGTAAGAAATGGCTTATCTCTACAGGAGATTAAACTGAGTAGTACAGTTCAAACTCAAGTGGGTGTGTAGCCATGTTCACGCGTTGTACGTCGTCAGATTTCAGAGTGATGTAAGAATCGATGAAATCGTCAGAGAATACGCCGCCAGCTGTTAGGAACTCACGGTCTTCGCTAAGCGCTGCTAGAGCTTCTTGTAGAGATTCTGCAACTGTTGGGATTTCAGCTGCTTCTTCTGCAGGAAGGTCGTATAGATCTTTATCCATAGCTTCGCCTGGGTGAATCTTGTTCTTGATGCCGTCAAGGCCAGCCATAAGCATTGCTGAGTAGCATAGGTATGGGTTAGCTGCTGGGTCACCAAAACGTAGCTCGATACGACGTGCTTTAGGGCTTGGTACTACTGGGATACGGATAGAAGCAGAACGGTTACGTGCTGAGTAAGCAAGCATTACAGGTGCTTCGAAACCAGGTACAAGACGCTTGTACGAGTTAGTTGATGGGTTAGCAAACGCGTTGATTGCACGAGCGTGCTTGATTACACCACCGATGTAGTAAAGAGCCATTTCAGATAGGCCGCCGTACTTATCACCAGCAAACAGGTTAACGCCGTCTTTTGCTAGAGATTGGTGAACGTGCATACCAGAACCGTTGTCACCAACTAGTGGCTTAGGCATGAATGTCGCTGTTTTACCAAATGCGTGAGCAACGTTGTGTACAACGTACTTGTAGATTTGAGTTTCATCAGCTTTCGCTGTTAGCGTGTTGAAGCGAGTAGCGATTTCGTTTTGACCCGCAGTTGCTACTTCATGGTGGTGAGCTTCAACAACTAGGCCCATCTCTTCCATTACTAGACACATTGCTGAACGGATGTCTTGAGATGAATCTACTGGAGCTACTGGGAAGTAACCGCCTTTAACGCCAGGACGGTGACCTTTGTTACCGCCTTCGAAGTCAGAACCTGTGTTCCAAGCTGCTTCTACGTCATCGATCTTGAAGAAAGAACCAGACATGTCGTTTGAGAACTTAACGTCGTCAAATAGGAAGAATTCTGGCTCTGGACCAACTAGAACTGTGTCTGCGATACCTGTAGAACGTAGGTACTCTTCAGAACGTTTAGCGATAGAGCGTGGGTCACGGTCGTAGCCTTGCATTGTTGCAGGCTCAAGGATGTCACAACGGATGTTTAGTGTTGCGTCTTCTGTGAATGGGTCCAGTACAGCAGATGCTGCGTCTGGCATCATTACCATGTCAGATTCGTTAATGCCTTTCCAACCAGCTACTGAAGAGCCGTCAAACATTTTGCCTTCTTCGAAGAAGTCTGCATCAACTTGGTGAGAAGGAATAGAGATATGCTGCTCTTTACCTTTTGTATCAGTAAAACGTAAGTCGATAAATTTAACTTCGTTCTCTTGGATCAGGGATAGTACATTTTCTACTGACATCTTGGATAACCTCCAGTGTTATTAATTCGGTATTAGCTCGATTCGGTTGAAACTAGCATTGATTAATGTCTATAAGTGCATTAATCGATGCTGATTTATCTATAGCCAAAAACGTGCCAAAAAAATTATTCCATTAATTTCAATGATTTACTTGTTTTTCGGTTTTGCTTAATTTGGTTTTTGCACCAAAATGATCTCCGGGCGCACCTTATTGGTGCAATTGTTTGTCTGTGCACCAATATGAGACATAAGCGAGCACCATTCAGCAATGAATTGCCTAAGTTGTCAATCCACTTTTGTTATTTTGCGGGAGATTTGGTTCGCCACTCGCAGGTGATACTTTTTTAGAGTCCTACGAATTGGGCTGTTCAACACTGTACTGAATCAAAGTTAAGCGGATATGAATCGCTAATAAAGAAAAAAGCCCCGGTTCAGATCACATATTTCTGGGTTTTTGTCTAGAATCTGGTATATTATTGACCGTTTTTTAAATCAAGCTAGCGGTTATTATCCAAACTTTTGAGATAAGTGACGGCTACTTTTATGAGTGAATCGAGAATCCATGTCTACTCCACAGATTGATAAGTTAAGAAATATCGCGATCATCGCGCACGTTGACCACGGTAAAACGACTTTGGTTGATAAACTGCTACAACAGTCAGGCACTCTTGAGTCTCGTGGTGAAGCTGAAGAGCGTGTCATGGATTCGAATGACATCGAAAAAGAGCGTGGCATTACCATTCTTGCTAAGAACACAGCAATCAACTGGAATGATTACCGCATCAACATCGTAGATACTCCGGGACACGCGGACTTCGGTGGTGAAGTTGAGCGTATCATGTCTATGGTTGACTCTGTTCTGCTTATCGTTGACGCAGTTGATGGCCCAATGCCTCAAACTCGTTTCGTAACGCAAAAAGCATTCGCACACGGTCTTAAGCCAATCGTTGTAATCAACAAGATTGACCGCCCAGGCGCTCGTCCTGATTGGGTTATGGATCAAGTATTCGACCTTTTCGACAACCTAGGTGCTACTGATGAGCAACTAGACTTCACAGTTGTTTACGCTTCAGCTCTGAACGGTTGGGCAACAATGACTGAAGGCGAAACTGGCGAGAACATGGAACCATTGTTCCAAGCTGTTGTTGATACAGTAGACGCGCCTGCAGTTGACCTTGACGGTCCACTACAAATGCAAATTTCGCAACTTGATTACAGCTCTTACGTAGGTGTTATCGGTGTTGCTCGTGTTACTCGTGGTTCTGTTAAACCAAACCAACAAGTAACTATCGTAAATGCAGAAGGCAAAAAACGTAACGGTAAAGTAGGTACAGTTCTTGGTTACCTAGGTCTTGACCGTCACGAAGTTGAGCAAGCTAACGCTGGCGACATCATTGCAATCACTGGTCTTGGTGAGCTGAAAATTTCAGACACTATCTGTGACGTAAACAATGTTGAAGCAATGACTCCGCTTTCTGTTGATGAACCAACAGTAACAATGACGTTCCAAGTAAACACTTCTCCGTTCGCGGGTAAAGAAGGTAAGTTCGTTACTTCACGTAACATCCTTGAGCGTCTAGAGAAAGAACTAGTACACAACGTTGCACTACGTGTTGAAGAAACTGATAACCCAGATCGTTTCCGTGTTTCAGGTCGTGGTGAACTTCACCTATCTATCCTGATCGAAAACATGCGTCGTGAAGGTTTCGAGCTAGCTGTATCTCGTCCAGAAGTTATCATCAAGAAAGACGAAGATGGCAACCTAACTGAACCGTTTGAAACTGTGACTATCGACGTGCTTGAAGAGCACCAAGGTGGCATCATGGAAAACATCGGTCTACGTAAAGGTGAGCTAACTGATATGTCTCCAGATGGCAAAGGCCGTGTTCGCATGGACTTCATGATGCCTTCTCGTGGTCTTATCGGTTTCCAAACTGAGTTCCTAACTCTAACGTCTGGTTCTGGTCTTCTTTACCACTCATTTGATCACTACGGTCCTCACAAAGGCGGCGTAATCGGTCAACGTAACAACGGTGTTCTAATCTCGAACGCAACTGGTAAAGCTCTGACTTACGCACTATTCAACCTACAAGAACGTGGTCGTCTATTTGCTGAGCACGCGGATGAAGTATACGAAGGTCAAATCATCGGTATTCACAACCGTTCAAACGACCTAACAGTAAACTGTCTGAAAGGTAAGCAGCTAACGAACGTTCGTGCATCTGGTACTGATGAAGCACAGGTTCTTTCGCCACCTATCCGTCACACTCTAGAGCAAGCTCTTGAGTTCATCGACGAAGACGAACTAGTAGAAGTAACGCCAGTAAGCATTCGTATCCGTAAGAAGCTTCTTACTGAAAACGAACGTAAGCGTGCAGCACGTCCAGCTAAGGCTTAATTGCCAGCTGACTAGCTTCTAGCTAACAAGCAATACGTTTTAGAATAAGTAAGAAAGCCCCGAGTAGCCTAGCTGCTCGGGGCTTTTGTTTTTTAGTTTGTTTAGATACGGTTAAACGAGATTTCGTCATCCTCAAGAGGGAGGAACGACCGAGTTGGGGATCTAGCTTTTGACACCTAAGTAACGCTCAACGAATTGAAGCCGTTCTTCGACTGGCATAAACGGCACTTCAACCACCTCATAACCAAGTTCTTGGTAGACTCTTTCTAACGCGTGGTGAATCTCTAACGCCTCCTCAAACGGATAAGGTCTCACATCATCTTGTACATAAATTGAAGCTTCAGGGCGACAGAACAACACTTGGGGGTGATAACCTTGGCTCGCTTCTCGGTAGGTTGTGTTTATCTCTAGTTTCGCCTGAGCCAAGTAGCCACAGATATCTGGAATGGCGCGATCGAGAAAGGCAACAGGATGCTGACTGGCTTGGTCTTTGTGTTCGCTCATGACGGTTAAACATAGGCGAGCAAAGCCTGGAAGGTCTAACCAAGGTAAGATACCGTTCTCAAGTTGACTCTGCTGTTCGATTAACTGGCGAGAGGACTCAGCGAATATCGGGTAACCCATGTCACCCAAGGCATTAATTAGTGTGGTTTTTCCGGCGCCTGGGCCGCCAGTAACAATGATTGGGTTCATACGGGTTTATCTTAATTCGCTTCTAATGGCACTACTTCTGATTGAGTTGAGCTAGGAATTTATCCGACTCTGCTATTGCCGCATTCATCTGCTCTATTGCATAGGCGATGTCTTTTTCTAAGCTCATAAACTCACCTTGCAGCGAGCCGACAGCGCTCGCATTGAGGTTGTGCTTCAAGTAAAGCGTGTTGTCGCGAAGGGTATTGAGCACTGGGTCCATTTTCTTCTCGGCGCGCTTCATTGCTGACAGCATCGTTTGGTAAGACAATTTAGTTTCACGAAGTTTTTGCTCGCTCGAGCGGCGCAGTGAATCACTGGTGTAGAGATCTAACTCACTCTGCCACTCTTCAAACAGCGCATCCGACACATCTTCAATCGCAGCAATGCGGTCACTGACATTTTGCGCGGCTTTCTCGCTGTCTTGGTATTTATCATTGATTTGGTTGTACATGTCTTCAAGGTCGCCGCCACTGAAATTAGTCAGGCTACTCAAGGCTTCAAGTGCGCTGGTAAACTCTTCCTGAGCATCCTGCTGCGACTCTTTAGCGTCTTCCACTCTATCGACCATAATGTCACGCTTGTGGTAACCCACTTGCTCCATGGCGGAGTAATAAGCTGACTGGCATCCAGTAAGAGTAAAAATAGAGAGGACTATAACTATTAAATAAGGCATCCTAGTTTCCTATAGTTAAGTAACGGAATATTAATTAGGACTATGAACGAGTTACAAGGGAGTTACAAGTTGAAGATAAAAAAGGTCGCCACACTCAGTATTCAGTTTTCTCGCTATCTTTTGGCGCGAATGACGCACGATAGAGTCAACGTGAATGCGGGCTACTTGGCGTACATTACTTTGCTCTCGATCGTACCGATGTTGACGGTTCTGCTCTCTATCTTGTCATCATTTTCCATCTTTGCTGATGTTGGTATCGTGATTCAAAACTTCGTTATTATCAACTTTGTTCCAGCGTCAGGAGATGCGGTGCACGGTGCCTTGCTCGAGTTTGTTGCCAACACGGGTAAGATGACGGCGGTCGGTAGTGTGTTCTTGTTCATTGCGGCACTGATGTTGATCTCGAATATCGATAAGAACCTAAACTACATCTGGCGTGTTAATGAGAAGCGACGTGCGGTATTGTCGTTCTCAATGTACTGGATGGTGCTAACACTTGGGCCGATCTTGGTTGGGGCGAGTATTGCTGCCACTTCGTATGTGACATCGCTCAGTCTGCTACAAAATGAAGTCGTATCTGGCGCCTTTAATACCGTAATTCGCAAACTGCCTTTGATTCTCTCTTTCTTTGCGTTTTTCGGTCTGTACCTGTTGGTTCCCAACAAAAAGATACACTTTTCTCATGCGGCTGCAGGTTCTCTAGTGGCGGCTCTGTTGTTCGAACTCAGTAAGAAAGGCTTCGCGGCCTACATTACTCAATTCCCTTCTTACCAGTTGATTTATGGCGCATTGGCGGCAATACCAATTCTTTTTGTCTGGGTTTATTTGTGCTGGTTGATTGTGCTGGTGGGTGCTGAGGTGACCGCTGCATTGGGTGAGCAGGAACAGTGGAGTGACTCGAAAGAAATGGTACACTCGTCGGATAAAGACAAAATCACAGAGCAAGGAAACAACAGTGATAGCACTGATCCAGAGAGTAAGTGAAGCTGCCGTCCGTGTTGATGGCGAAGTAGTTGGTGAGATTGAACAAGGCTTATTAGTTTTGTTAGGCGTAGAAAAAGGTGACGACGAAGCCAAAGCCAAACGTTTGATGGAACGAGTGACCACTTATCGTGTCTTTGGAGACGAAGACGATAAAATGAACCTCAACGTGAAGCAAGTAGAAGGTAAGGTATTAGTGGTGTCTCAATTCACTCTGCCGGCCGATACCAAGAAAGGGACTCGAGCAGGGTTCTCTCGTGGTGCTCACCCAGAAGATGCTGAGCGTCTTTATAACTATTTCTCTGACCAGTGTGAATCAGTGTTACCAACGGAACGTGGCCGATTCGCAGCCGACATGAAAGTGTCTTTGGTTAATGATGGCCCAGTGACATTCTGGCTGCAGGTTTAGGCTTAAAGGAATAAGCATGTTTAAACTCATAACACCAACCACCGAAAATCAGCTAAACAAGTATTACCATTTTCGTTGGCAGATGCTCCGTGAACCTTGGCGAATGCCGGTAGGTTCTGAGCGCGATGAATATGACCCAATGAGTCACCATCGCATGATTGTTGATGGTCGTGGTCGCCCGATGGCGATTGGTCGTCTGTATATCACCCCAGATCTGGAAGGTCAGATCCGCTATATGGCGGTGAAGAAATCTCGCCAAAGTAAAGGCATGGGTTCGTTGATTCTAGTCGCACTTGAGTCATTGGCTCGCCAAGAGGGTGCTAAGCGCTTGGTGTGTAATGCACGTGAAGATGCGATCTCATTCTATGAGAAGAATGAATTTGAACGTCGCGGTGAGATTAACGATCAACGTGGCCCTGTGCGTCACCAACAGATGGTTAAGCATCTTGACCCAATGGCAGACGTTCTGCGTAAGCCTGAGTGGTGTAATGAGCTTCAGCAGCGCTGGGAACATCAGATCCCGATCAGTGACAAGATGGGCATCAAGATCAACCAATACACGGGTTACCAATTTGAGTGTAGTGCTCAGCTGAATCCCAACTTGAACCCGCATAATACCATGTTTGCAGGCTCTGCCTTTACCTTAGCGACCTTAACTGGTTGGGGGATGACTTGGTTATTGATGAAAGAACGCGGGCTGACCGGTGATATCGTGCTGGCAGACAGTAATATTCGTTATCGTCACCCGGTTGAGCAAAACCCTGTTGCCTCTACTTCATTGGATGGGATCAGTGGTGACTTGGACCGCCTTGCGTCAGGAAGAAAGGCACGTATCATCATTCACGTGACCATTCATAGCGGCGATGTGGAAGCGGTAGAGTTTACGGGAACCTATATGCTGATCCCTGATTATAAGAAAATACTATCGACGGATAGCAAGGCGAGTGAATAACTTCACGCTCGCTTGATGATAGATAGAATTATTGATTGAAAGCGCTACTCCTGAGGAGTGGCGTTTTTTTGTTGGCAGTCGTTAATCTCCGAATACTCAGCTTGGGTGAGCTTTCCTGAGATTTGATGGCATGGGTCCGATAGGGTAATCGAGAGGGTGTGTTGCTCAGCTTTAAGCAAGTCGAGTTCTCCAGAAGCCTCGCCATTGAGCGTTTGAACCCTTTGTTCGCCTTGCTCTGCTGATGATGCACCAATAATATGCATCGGTTCGAGAGTGAAGCGCCCACGGTCAAAATGCGCATTAAGCTCTGGAATTTCAAACACGTTATCAGTCGATGTTTCAGAAAGCTTGTCATTAAAGGTCATCACACCCTGGCGAACGCTGCCAGTGAGTTGCCCTGTGGTTGAGTAACCGAGCATCAGTGAGTCGCCATATAAACCTGCGGCTTGAAGTTCAAACTCGCCATAGCCGGTTGCATCGAGTGGTAATTCAAGTCGCTGCAGCATAGGCGCAATGGGTAACCCATCGGCAGAAATATCTAAGCTCCATGGCTTGCTGATTTGGTTAAAATCGAGCGTTGCATTGGCTTCAATGTAGCCATTCCTGAGTGGTGCAAACAGACGAGTCAGCGTCCATTTTCCTTGTTCGCTATTCATCTCAACCACAGGCTGTGCGCTGAGAATATTTTGGTAGCTGGCATCATTGGCGCTCGCCATCAGCTTCCCTTGCCATAAGCCCAGTTTTCTATCTTGCAGCAGTTGAACTTGATGCCCCTCGACATGTAATCCAGAGACCTGCCAGTAAGGCGTTTGTGCTAGTTGGATAAGTTGGCTGCGTTCTATATTAAGTCGGTTAATCTCGACGTTCTGGAGCTGTGTGAGCCAAGGCAATAGGCGAGCGGCCGGTAGAGGGCTATCTTGGTTTTCGGTAATCCACTTGATGCCTTGCAGGTCGAGCTGCGCCAATTGAATGCTGCTAGGGGCGACTTCGCCATTGAGCTGAACAGTGCCCTGCAGGAATTGAGTATAGAAATCCTCAATCAGAATCCGGTTTGCTTCTAGGTTGAGCTTGAGGCTTGGCTCGATGAACATGTCATCATCAATGGTCACTCCTTCTGCCTGTAGAGAAAAAATGGCTTTCTGTTGTTTCCAGATTTCAAAAGGCAGTTGGATATTTTCTAATGAGGCATCAAAGGCAGCGAGGTGGCCATCTTGCCACTCTACGTCGCTACGCAGAATATCTAAGCTATTGATGTGATTAATCTTAATGCCTGCAACATCCCACTCTTTGCTTAGTAGGTTTTGGGTCTGTTTCTGATTGAGTCGTAAGCCATCGACGGTCACATTCACCAACGACCAATCTTGTTGATATTGTTCAGCTTGCCCAGAAATCTTGGCGCCACGCCAGTCAAACGAAGCACCATAAAGGGTGCTGTCACTCGGCTTGAGGTCTAGATCAATCAACAGATTATCGAATGCCTCACCTTGCCAATACAGTTGTGAGGCAGAGAGTTGGGTTTTTCCATAAGGGAGAAGCGAGTTATCGTTGTTCCACGTTGGGGCGGAGATCTGTAGGTCGATGCCTCGCGCATTAAACTCTGGCGTCGAAAAGTCGAGATTGTTGATGGCCAGCTGGTGGAGCTTGATGTTTGGTTGGGTAAATAAAGAAGTCAGTGTTTTTAGATCGTCTGCCTCTAATTGTAGGCCGCTGATCAAAACAGATTCAAAGACCAGTTTGGCCTCTGTCATCGAGCTGGGGCTGAACCAAAGATCGATCTTGTCGATATACAGAGGTGTTTGCTTTTCTGGTTGGCTTTGGGTAATGCCCATTAAGGTGATGTGATAAGGCGCCTGATACTCAACATCTTCAATGAATACAGGTTGTTCAATCGTATGTTTGATAAAAAAGTTGGCAACATCCGCACGGTATTGGGTCTGCAGGCTTAATAGCAGCGCTGCGATAGTTGCAACGGCGATAGCCAACACAATGCCGAACACCATGAATACCTTTTTCATTCCCTGAAAGCCTTAAATTTCAATAGTCTTAAAACAGAGTGGAACAAAAAGGGTCAAGCATCAACAAAAAAGCCCCTCAAAAGAGGGGCTTGCTACAAAAATATCATTTTAAATTGGGCGTTTGCTTTTGGCTAAGCCCGAGCAGATGGTTGGATTAGTCCAGTTGAGGACCAGCTGCAACCAGTGACTTACCTTCAGCGTTATCTGTGTACTTGTCAAAGTTGTTGATGAAGCGCTCTGCTAGATCTTTCGCTTTGCTTTCCCACTGCAATGGATCAGTGTACGTATCACGCGGGTCAAGAATCGTAGGATCTACGTCGTGCAACGCTAGCGGTACTTCTAGGTTAAACATAGGGATAACCTTAGTATCCGCTTGGTCGATTGAGCCATCTAAGATAGCGTCAATGATGCCACGAGTATCTTGAATCGAGATACGTTTGCCTGTGCCGTTCCAACCAGTGTTCACTAGGTAAGCTTCTGCTCCCGCCGCTTCCATACGTTTCACAAGCACTTCAGCGTACTGAGTTGGGTGAAGAGTTAGGAATGCAGCACCGAACGCAGCAGAGAACGTAGGAGTTGGCTCAGTAATACCGCGCTCTGTACCCGCTAGTTTCGCTGTGAAGCCAGATAGGAAGTGGTACTTCGTTTGTTCTGGAGTCAGTTTAGATACTGGCGGTAGAACACCAAATGCATCAGCGGTCAGGAAGATAACTTTTTGAGCGTGACCTGCTTTTGATACTGGTTTAACAATGTTGTCGATGTGATGAATCGGGTAAGAAACACGAGTGTTCTCTGTTTTTGAACCGTCATCAAAATCGATAGAACCATCGCCACGAACCGTTACGTTCTCTAGTAGTGCATCACGACGGATTGCGTTGTAGATTTCAGGTTCAGCTTCTTTAGATAGACGAATTGTCTTCGCGTAACAACCACCTTCAAAGTTGAAGATACCATCGTCATCCCAACCGTGCTCATCATCACCGATTAGCTCACGTTTAGGATCGGTTGATAGGGTTGTTTTACCAGTGCCTGATAGACCGAAGAAAATAGCGACATCGCCTTTCTCGCCAACGTTTGCACTACAGTGCATTGAAGCAATACCTTGTAGAGGTAGTAGGTAGTTCATCATTGCGAACATGCCTTTCTTCATCTCACCGCCGTACCAAGTACCACCGATGATTTGAACGCGCTCTGTTAGGTTGAAAGCAACGAAGTTTTCAGAGTTTAGACCCTGCTTTTCCCAGTTAGGGTTAGTTGTTTTAGCACCGTTCATTACCACGAAATCAGGTTCGAACGTTGCTAGCTCTTCGTCAGTTGGACGAATGAACATGTTCTTAACGAAGTGCGCTTGCCACGCTACTTCAGTGATAATACGCACGCTTAAGCGCGTATCAGGGTTAGCACCACAATAACCGTCGATGACAAACAGGCGCTTGCCAGATAGCTGAGTTGTCACAAGCTCTTTCAGCTCATTCCATACTTCAGTTGTAATCGGTTTGTTGTCATTTTTGCCTTGATCTGACCACCACATGGTATCGCGGGTCGTGTCATCTTTAACAATGTACTTATCTTTTGGTGAGCGGCCAGTAAAGATACCAGTGTCTACCGCAACAGAGCCTAGTTCCGTTACTACGCCTTTTTCGTAGCCTTCCAAACCTGGCAGTGTTTCTTCAACGAATAACTGCTCGTAGCTAGGATTACGAAGAACTTCAGTAACGCCAGTCAGTCCGTGCTTAGTTAGATCAATTTGTGCAGCCTTTGTATGTTCCATAACGGTCATAGGTGCTCCTTGTAGGATATTTTGTAGGGATTTTGTATTAATTTTTTATTGTTATCTGCTCACCATGCTAGCAACGAGACTCGGGGGAAACAGGGATATAGCTCAAAAAATATCCATATTAGCCATGGGGTTTTAAGCGTCTCGTCACATATTGGCCCAACTAGTCTATCCTGTACGCAAACCTTTGCGCTAGGGGCGAGAACATTATTAATTGATTAAAATTAAGCGGTGATTTTATTACGAGATGTTACGGAGTTTGCGCTATTTTGATCACAAAAAAGGCCAGCTGAGTGCTGACCTTTTTGGGGTAAATTACGTGTTTTTGGTACGCCGTAAATTAATGAACCGTATTGCTGCCTTTATCTGCTGCTTCTGCGTACAGTGCATCAACATCATTCTTGTCGAACGAGTAATTTGTGCCACAGTAATCGCAGTGTAGACCAACGCTTCCTTCGGTGCTTAGGATGTCGTAGATCTCTTCTTGAGCAACAGTAATGATTGCTGCTGCACTTCGATCGCGTGAACAGCCACAGAAGAACTCAACCGGTTGTGGTGTGAATAGCTGTACTTTCTCTTGGTTGTACAAACGGTAAAGCAGTTCGTTCGCTTCTAGAGTGAATAGCTCTTCGTTTTTCACGGTGTCTGTTAGTTGCTCTAGATGCTCGAAATCATCTGGCGTACCGGTGCCGTCAGGCATTACTTGTAGCAACATACCTGCAGCGTGTGCTTTGCCTTCATGCTCGCCAGTGCGCAGCCATAGACGAGTCTTAAGCTGTTCAGAGTTAGCGAAGTAGCCTTCAAGTACTTGTGCAAGCGTGTCACCTTCAAGACCAACGATACCTTGGTAACGCTCACCTTTCTTAGGATCGATAGTGATCACTAGATGACCTTTACCCATTAGGGCGTGTAGACCTGCGTCGTCTGCGATATCGCCTTCAAAGCGAGCAACACCACGGATCTTCTGATCGTGATCGCCATTGATAACTGCTAGAGATACTGGGCCGTCACCTTGCAGCTGCATCGTGATAGAACCTTCAAACTTTAGGGTCGCCGTTAGTAGCGTCGTTGAAACCAGTAGCTCACCCAACAGCTTTTGTACTGGAGCTGGGTATTCCTTGCTAGAAATAATCTGTTGGTACGCTTCGTCCATCTGTACCAATTCACCACGTACTGATAGGTCTTCAAATAGGTAGCGATTTAAAACATTACTTGTAGACATTGGGTCTGCCATTTGGCTATTCCTTCTAGCTTATTGAGTCTTGAACTTGATGATGTCACGACGTTGCTTTTTATCTGGGCGACGTTCTGGTGCTGGGCTATGAGCATTTAGCTTGCGCTGTTGTGCAAACTCTTCTCTTTTTGCCAAGCTTTCGGTGGTTTCTTCATAGAGGGTTTGAGCGATCGGGGCTCCACCACGATGGGCTGAGATTTTCTCGATCGTTACCGTCTTTTCTTCATTACCTTGGCGCAGTGTAATCACAGCCCCAAGTTCGACAATTTTACTTGGCTTGCTGCGCTGACCATTATAGTGGACTTTGCCACCATCGACCATGTTGCGAGCAATAGACCGGGTTTTGTAAAAACGAGCTGCCCACAACCATTTATCGAGTCTGACAGCTTCATTAGCAGTTTTCATATAGGGCTGTGCCTTATTAAGTGAGAAATGAATGCGGTTTAACTGTAACGAACAGTGCGCAACATGTTTTTGATGATGCTTATCACATTAAGTAGAAGCTTAAAGTGGAGGCGGTTGGCATTTTTTTCAAGTCATAATACAAAATAGCCATGTTATGCCGATTTATCGATTTGCTATGATATAGTTCAGGATCTTATTGCTTAAATAAGCTTGGTATCGAACGAATGAATAAAAAAGCTGAAAGTTTAATGATTTGCAGCGTTTGTCGTCATGAAAAGGGACTAGGAAAGTGAACTTTTTAGAGCTCAAAAATCGCGTAGGGAGTTCTCCTATGTTGAGCCGCTTATTAGAGAATGGATTTGTACTTCAGCAGAAACTAAGCTTAGCGACCTGTTGTGTATTGATTGCAGCTTCCGCATGGATCTTAGGGCAGCTTGCATGGTTTATCGAACCTGCTGAGCAAACTATCGCGCCTTGGACAGCAACGGCTTCATCGTCTTCAGCACCTCAATCGACCCTTGATATCTCTTCTTTGCAGCAGAGCAACATGTTTGGTGCTTACAACCCAAGCACGCCCGCTGTGGTTGAACAGCAAGTTATCCAAGATGCGCCTAAGACGCGATTAAACCTCGTTTTAGTGGGTGCAGTCGCGAGCTCGAATCCAAAACTGAGCTTAGCGGTGATCGCCAATCGCGGCACGCAAGCGACCTACGGAATTAATGAAGAGATTGAAGGCACTCGAGCCAAGTTAAAAGCGGTATTAATCGACCGCGTTATCATTGATAACTCAGGACGAGACGAAACCTTGATGCTTGAAGGTATTGAGTACAAGCGTTTGGCTGTATCAGCGCCTGCGCCACCTCGTAGCTCTTCTTCGGTTCGTGGTAATAATCCGGCTTCAGCAGAAGAGAAGCTTGATGAAATTAAAGCGAAGATAATGAAAGATCCGCAACAAATCTTCCAATATGTACGACTGTCTCAGGTGAAGCGTGACGATAAAGTGATCGGTTATCGTGTGAGCCCTGGCAAAGATTCAGAACTTTTTAACTCTGTTGGGCTCCAAAACGGAGATATTGCCACTCAGTTAAATGGACAAGACCTGACAGACCCTGCTGCTATGGGCAACATATTCCGTTCCATCTCAGAACTAACAGAGCTAAACCTCGTCGTCGAGAGAGATGGTCAACAACATGAAGTGTTTATTGAATTTTAAAACTTTGCGTCTAACGAAGGACGAAAGTGTAGGAGAAGTACGTGAAGCATTGGTTTAAGAAAAGTGCATGGTTATTGGCAGGAAGCTTAATCTGCACACCCGCAGCCATCGCGAGTGATTTTAGTGCCAGCTTTAAAGGCACTGATATTCAAGAGTTTATTAATATTGTTGGTCGTAACCTAGAGAAGACGATCATCGTTGACCCTTCGGTGCGCGGAAAAATCGATGTACGCAGCTACGACGTACTCAATGAAGAGCAATATTACAGCTTCTTCCTAAACGTATTGGAAGTGTATGGCTACGCGGTTGTCGAAATGGACTCAGGTGTTCTTAAGATCATCAAGGCCAAAGATTCGAAAACATCGGCAATTCCAGTCGTTGGAGACAGTGATACGATCAAAGGCGACAATGTGGTGACACGTGTTGTGACGGTTCGTAATGTCTCGGTACGTGAACTTTCTCCTCTGCTTCGTCAACTAAACGACAATGCAGGCGCGGGTAACGTTGTGCACTACGACCCAGCCAACATCATCCTTATTACAGGCCGAGCGGCGGTAGTAAACCGTTTAGCTGAAATCATCAAGCGTGTTGACCAAGCGGGTGATAAAGAGATTGAAGTCGTTGAGCTAAAGAATGCTTCTGCGGCAGAAATGGTACGTATCGTTGATGCGTTAAGCAAAACCACTGATGCGAAAAACACACCTGCATTTCTACAACCTAAATTAGTTGCCGATGAACGTACCAATGCGATTCTTATCTCAGGTGACCCTAAGGTACGTAGCCGTTTAAGAAGGTTGATTGAACAGCTTGACGTGGAAATGGCAACCAAGGGCAACAACCAAGTAATTTACCTTAAATACGCCAAAGCAGAAGATTTAGTCGATGTGCTGAAAGGCGTGTCGGACAACCTGCAATCAGAAAAGCAATCTTCAACCAAAGGCAGCTCATCGCAACGTAACCAAGTGATGATCTCCGCTCACAGTGATACCAACTCGTTGGTGATTACCGCACAACCGGACATCATGAATGCGCTTCAAGATGTGATCGCACAGTTGGATATTCGTCGTGCTCAAGTATTGATTGAAGCCCTAATTGTCGAGATGGCAGAGGGTGATGGCATTAACCTTGGTGTGCAATGGGGTAACCTTGATACTGGTGCTGTGATTCAGTATGGCAACACAGGTGCGTCAATCGGTGGCGTAATGGTTGGTTTAGAAGAAGCGAAAGACACTGAAACGACCACCGCAGTCTATGATGATAATGGCGCCTTTTTGCGTAATGAAACGACCACAGAATCCGGTGACTACTCAACGTTAGCTTCTGCTCTTTCTGGCGTTAATGGCGCGGCAATGAGCGTAGTGATGGGTGACTGGACTGCCTTGATCAGTGCAGTAGCGACCGATTCAAATTCAAATATCCTATCTTCTCCAAGTATCACCGTGATGGATAACGGCGAAGCGTCGTTCATTGTGGGCGAAGAGGTGCCTGTTTTAACTGGCTCGACCGCAGGCTCAAGTAACGATAACCCATTCCAAACGGTTGAACGTAAAGAAGTGGGTATCAAGCTAAAAGTCGTGCCACAAATCAATGAAGGTGACTCAGTTCAGCTGCAAATAGAACAAGAAGTATCGAACGTATTAGGCGCAAACGGGGCAGTAGATGTTCGTTTTGCTAAGCGTCAGCTAAATACGTCAGTGATTGTTCAAGACGGTCAAATGCTGGTGCTGGGTGGTTTGATTGACGAGCGAGCGCTGGAAAGTGAATCTAAGGTGCCGTTCTTGGGCGATATCCCTGTTCTAGGACACCTGTTCAAATCAACCAGTACTCAGGTTGAGAAAAAGAACCTAATGGTCTTCATCAAACCAACCATTATTCGTGATGGTATGACAGCCGATGGTATCACGCAGCGTAAATACAACTTCATCCGTGCTGAGCAGTTGTACAAGGCTGAGCAAGGACTGAAATTAATGGCAGACGATAACATCCCGGTATTGCCTAAATTTGGCGAAAGCATGAATTACCCGGCTGAACTTCAAGCCTTCATTGATCAGATGGAAACAGAATAATGGCTGAATTGGTAGGGGCGGCACGTACTTATCAGCGCTTGCCGTTTAGCTTTGCGAATCGCTATAAGATGGTGTTGGAGTATCAACATCCAGAGCGCGCACCGATACTTTATTATGTTGAGCCACTGAAATCGGCGGCGATCATTGAAGTGAGTCGTGTTGTGAAAAATGGTTTCACGCCACAAGCGATTACTCTCGATGAGTTTGATAAAAAACTGACCGATGCTTATCAGCGTGACTCGTCGGAAGCTCGTCAGCTCATGGAAGACATTGGTGCTGATAGTGATGACTTCTTCTCACTAGCGGAAGAACTGCCTCAAGACGAAGACTTACTTGAATCAGAAGATGATGCACCAATCATCAAGTTAATCAATGCGATGCTGGGTGAGGCGATCAAAGAGGGTGCTTCGGATATACACATCGAAACCTTTGAAAAGTCACTTTGTATCCGTTTCCGAGTTGATGGTGTGCTGCGTGATGTTCTAGCGCCAAGCCGTAAACTGGCTCCGCTGCTCGTGTCACGTGTAAAGGTTATGGCTAAATTGGATATTGCGGAAAAACGCGTGCCACAAGATGGTCGTATTTCTTTGCGTATTGGTGGCCGAGCGGTTGATGTTCGTGTTTCAACCATGCCTTCTTCGCACGGTGAGCGTGTGGTAATGCGTCTGTTGGACAAAAACGCCACTCGTCTAGACTTGCACAGTTTAGGTATGACAGCAGAAAACCATGAAAACTTCCGTAAGCTGATTCAGCGCCCACATGGCATTATCTTGGTGACTGGCCCGACAGGCTCAGGTAAATCAACGACCTTGTACGCTGGCCTGCAAGAGCTTAACAGCAACGAACGCAACATCCTTACCGTTGAAGACCCAATTGAATTTGATATTGATGGCATTGGTCAAACACAAGTGAACCCTAAGGTTGATATGACCTTTGCGCGTGGTTTACGTGCCATTCTTCGTCAAGATCCTGATGTGGTCATGATTGGTGAGATCCGTGATTTGGAAACCGCAGAGATCGCTGTTCAAGCCTCTTTGACCGGTCACTTAGTGATGTCGACCCTTCACACCAATACGGCAATCGGTGCAATTACGCGTCTGCGTGATATGGGCATCGAACCCTTCTTGATCTCTTCTTCGCTGCTGGGTGTTTTGGCTCAGCGCTTGGTTCGCACCCTGTGTAACGACTGTAAAGAACCTTACGAAGCGGATAAAGAACAGAAAAAACTGTTTGGGTTGAAGAAGAAAGACAGCCTAACGCTTTACCATGCCAAAGGGTGTGAAAGCTGCAGTCACAAAGGCTATCGAGGCCGTACTGGTATTCATGAGCTATTGATGATTGACGATTCGGTACAAGAGCTGATTCACAGTGAAGCGGGTGAGCAGGCGATTGATAAAGCAATTCGTGGCACAACACCAAGTATTCGAGATGATGGCTTGAGCAAAGTTCTGAAAGGGGTAACTTCCCTAGAAGAAGTGATGCGAGTGACCAAGGAAGTCTAGTATGGCGGCATTTGAATACAAAGCACTGGATGCCAAAGGCAAAAGTAAAAAAGGCTCAATTGAAGCAGATAATGCTCGTCAGGCTCGCCAAAGAATCAAAGAACAAGGCTTGATGCCGGTTGAGATGACCGAAGCTAAAGCTAAAACGACGAAAGGTGCACAGCCTTCGACCAGCTTTAAGCGTGGTATCAGCACGCCAGACCTTGCTTTGATTACTCGCCAAATTTCCACCTTGGTGCAATCAGGCATGCCGCTAGAAGAGTGCTTGAAAGCCGTGGCGGAGCAATCTGAAAAGCCACGTATTCGAACCATGTTACTGGCGGTTCGTTCGAAGGTAACGGAAGGTTATTCGCTAGCCGATAGCTTGGCTGATTACCCACATATCTTTGATGAACTGTTTAGAGCCATGGTCGCGGCTGGTGAGAAATCGGGTCACTTAGATGCGGTATTGGAGCGACTGGCTGATTACGCAGAAAACCGTCAGAAGATGCGCTCTAAGTTGCTGCAAGCGATGATCTACCCTGTGGTGCTGGTGGTGTTTGCGGTGACGATTGTTTCGTTCCTGCTGGCAACCGTGGTACCTAAGATCGTTGAACCGATTATCCAAATGGGTCAAGAACTTCCTCAATCGACACAATTTTTATTGGCATCGAGTGAATTTATCCAGAATTGGGGCATCCAATTACTGTTGTTGATCATCGGTGTGATTGTGTTGATTAAGACCGCTCTGAAAAAGCCGGGTGTTCGCATGAGTTGGGATCGCAAGCTATTAAGCATTCCACTGATCGGCAAGATCGCGAAAGGAATTAATACCTCTCGTTTTGCACGAACACTCTCTATTTGTACCTCGAGTGCGATTCCTATTCTTGAAGGGATGAAGGTTGCGGTGGATGTGATGTCGAATCACCATGTGAAGCAACAAGTACTGCAGGCATCAGACAGTGTTAGAGAAGGGGCAAGCCTGCGTAAAGCGCTCGATCAAACCAAACTCTTCCCACCGATGATGCTGCATATGATTGCCAGTGGTGAGCAGAGTGGCCAGCTGGAACAGATGCTGACAAGAGCGGCGGATAACCAAGACCAAAGCTTTGAGTCGACCGTGAATATCGCGCTAGGTATTTTTACGCCAGCACTTATCGCTTTGATGGCAGGCTTAGTGCTGTTCATTGTGATGGCGACGCTGATGCCGATGCTTGAAATGAATAATTTGATGAGTGGTTAACCAACTGCTCATAAGACGTTAGTTTTTGGATGAGCGAGAAGAAGGACACTATTACCTTCACTCGTTGTCTGTAATTTGGAGAAAACAATGAAAAATAAAATGAAGAAACAATCAGGCTTTACCCTACTAGAAGTGATGGTTGTTGTGGTTATCCTCGGCGTATTGGCGAGCTTTGTTGTACCTAACCTACTGGGTAACAAAGAGAAGGCTGATCAACAGAAAGCGATCACTGATATCGTGGCGCTAGAGAACGCGCTGGATATGTACAAACTGGATAACAGCGTTTACCCAACAACGGATCAAGGCCTTGATGCATTGGTTTCCAAGCCAAGCAGCCCAGAGCCTCGTAACTACCGTGACGGCGGTTACATCAAGCGTCTGCCAAACGACCCATGGGGTAACGAGTACCAATACCTAAGCCCTGGTGATAACGGCACTATTGATATTTTCACTCTTGGTGCTGATGGCCAAGAAGGTGGTGAAGGTATTGCGGCGGATATCGGCAACTGGAACATGCAGGATTTCCAATAAGCTTCAGCTTATTGTTTGATTCGTTATTGATGCTTGATACGTTATTGATGGTAGGACGTAAACAGATGGAGTCTAAAGGTGAAAACTAAGCAAACACAGCCAGGTTTCACCTTGATTGAGATTCTCTTGGTGTTGGTACTACTGTCAGTAACGGCGGTTGCGGTGATCGCGACCATTCCTACCAATAGTAAAGACGTCGCCAAAAAGTATGCCCACAGCTTTTATCAACGAATTCAGTTGCTTAATGAAGAGGCTATTTTGAGTGGCTTAGATTTTGGTGTTCGTGTTGATGAAAAGAAATCGACTTACGTTCTGATGACTTTGAAGTCTGATGGCTGGCAAGAAACTGAGTTCGAAAAAATCCCCTCTTTAACTGAACTACCGGAAGATCTCGCATTGTCACTGACCTTAGGGGGTGGCGCATGGGAAGACGATGATCGGTTATTCAATCCAGGAAGCCTGTTTGATGAAGATATGTTTGCTGATCTTGAAGAGGAAAAAAAGCCTAAGCCACCACAGATCTACATCTTATCGAGTGCTGAAATGACACCATTTGTGCTGTCGTTTTATCCAAATACAGGTGACACCATACAAGATGGTTGGCGCATTCGAGTGTTGGATAATGGCGTTATTCGATTGCTTGAGCCAGGAGAAGAAGATGAAGAGGAATAACGGCTCTCCTTATCGTTCTCGTGGTATGACCCTGCTTGAAGTATTAGTTGCGCTCGCTATTTTCGCAACGGCAGCGATCAGTGTTATTCGTGCCGTCACTCAGCACATTAATACCCTTAGCTATCTAGAAGAAAAAACCTTCGCAGCTATGGTAGTAGACAATCAAATGGCTCTCGTCATGCTGCATCCTGACAAGCTTAAAAAAGCGCAGGGCACGCAAGAGTTAGCAGGAAGAGAGTGGTTCTGGAAAGTGACGCCAATTGATACTAGCGGTGATTTGTTAAAGGCGTTTGATGTAAGCGCGGCAACCAGTAAGAAGGCCTCTCCAGTGGTTACGGTGCGCAGCTATGTTGTCAAATAAGAGCATGTCGTCAAATAAAAGCATGTCGTTAAGTAGGGTCAAGCCATCAGCTAAGGTTTCATCTAAGTGTCTGTCACGCAAACAAAGACTATCCTCGAAAGGGAGAGGCTTTACCTTAATCGAAGTTTTGGTCTCGATCGCTATCTTTGCCACGTTAAGCATGGCGGCTTATCAAGTGGTAAACCAAGTTCAACGAAGTAATGAAATCTCAATTGAACGCAGTGCGCGCTTGAATCAATTACAGCGTAGCTTGGTCATTTTAGATAATGATTTTCGTCAGATGGCAGCGAGACAATTTCGCACCGATGGTGAAGAAGCATCATCTAAGCTGATCTTATTGAAAGAGTATTTACTGGATTCCGACAGTGTTGGCATCATGTTTACTCGTTTGGGTTGGCATAACCCGCAGCAGCAGTTCCCTCGGGGTGAGGTGACTAAAGTGGGTTACCGCATCAAAGAAGAAACGCTTGAGCGAGTATGGTGGCGCTACCCAGATACACCAGCAGGCCAGCAAGGCGTGATGACTCCCTTACTTGATGATGTCGAAAGCTTGGAGTTCGAGTTTTATGACGGCAGTCGTTGGGGGAAAGAGTGGCAAACTGATAAGTCTCTGCCTAAAGCGGTAAGACTCAAGCTAACATTGAAAGATTATGGTGAGATAGAACGTGTTTATCTTACGCCTAGTGGTACGTTAGACCAAGCTGATGACTCTTCAAGTAGTGAGGACAGCAATGGCTAATCGAATCAATCGTCCTGCTAAGAGACGTTCGGTCATAGGGCGTAAACAACGCGGTGTAGCATTGATCGTTATTTTGATGCTATTGGCGATCATGGCAACCATTGCAGGCAGTATGTCTGAGCGTCTGTTTACTCAATTCAAACGCGTTGGTAATCAGTTAAATTACCAACAAGCTTACTGGTATAGCATTGGTGTAGAAGCGCTTGTACAAGACGGTATTAGGCAAAGCTATAAAGACAGTGATACTGTGAATCTAAGCCAACCATGGGCGTTAGAGGAGCAGGTCTATCCATTAGATTATGGGCAAGTCAAAGGCCGTATCGTGGATGCGCAAGCTTGCTTTAATCTTAATGCGCTAGCGGGTGTTACGACAACTTCAAGTAACCAAACACCTTATTTAGTGACAGTTTGGCAAACCTTATTGGAAAACCAAGATATTGACCCTTATCAGGCTGAGGTTATCGCGAATTCAAGCTGGGAGTTTGTTGATGCTGATACCCGAACCACTTCTTCGTCTGGCGTAGAAGACAGCACCTATGAAGCGATGAAGCCATCGTATTTGGCGGCCAATGGTTTAATGGCCGATGAATCGGAGCTACGAGCGGTGTATCAGGTCACTGGTGATGTGATGAATAAAGTTCGCCCTTTGGTTTGCGCTTTACCAACCGACGACTTCCGATTGAATGTGAATACACTCACGGAAAATCAGGCGCCTTTATTGGAAGCGATGTTCGCGCCGGGCTTAAGTGAATCGGATGCTAAACAGCTGATAGATAAACGCCCATTTGATGGTTGGGATACGGTAGATGCATTTATGGCGGAGTCTGCCATTGTCGGTGTGAGTGCCGAAGTTAGCAAGAAAGCGAAAGCATATTTAACTGTAGATAGCGCCTATTTTGAGCTAGATGCAGAGGTATTAGTTGAGCAGTCACGTGTACGTATACGGTCGCTTTTCTATAGTAGTAATCGAGAAACAGTGACGGTAGTACGCCGTCGTTTTGGAGGAATCAGTGAGCGAGTTTCTGACCGTTCGACTGAGTAGCGAACCACAAAGCCCTGTGCAGTGGTTAGTTTGGTCGACAAGCCAACAAGAAGTGATAGCAAGTGGTGAATTGTCGAGCTGGGAACAGCTTGGTGAATTAACACCTTACGCTGAAAAGCGCAGTTGTATTGCTTTATTGCCGGGAAATGAGTGCTTAATTAAGCGTGTTGAGATCCCGAAAGGTGCTGCTCGCCAGTTCGACTCTATGCTGCCATTTTTGTTAGAAGACGAAGTGGCACAAGATATCGAAGACTTGCACTTAACCATTTTAGATAAAGATACCACTCATGCCACGGTATGTGGTGTTGAGCATGAATGGTTAAGACAAGCGCTAGGTAAGTTTCGTGAAGCCAATATTATCTTTCGCAAGGTCTTGCCAGATACACTCGCTGTGCCTTTGGAAGAGCACGGCATTAGTGCATTGCAGATAGACCAACATTGGCTGTTACGCCAAGGTAACTCTCAACGCCAAGGTCACTATCAAGCGGTATCGATCAGCGAAGCATGGTTGCCGATGTTTTTGCAAAGTGACTGGGTTGCTGACGATGCAGAACAACCTACGACTATCTTCAGCTATACAGCGATGCCGAGTGACGATGTTCAACAGCAAAGTGGTGTGAATTGGCAAGCTAAGCCTGCTGAGTTGGTGATGTCTCTATTGAGCCAACAAGCGATCGCAAGCAGTGTGAATTTACTGACTGGCACCTTTAAAACCAAATCTTCATTCAGTAAGTACTGGCGTGTATGGCAAAAAGTAGCGATCGCAGCTTGTTTGCTGGTGGCGGTGATCGTCACTCAGCAAGTCTTAAAGGTTCAGCAGTACGAAGCACAAGCCGAAGCGTACCGAACGGAGAGTGAACGTATTTTTAGAAGCGTACTTCCGGGCAAGCAACGTATTCCGACGGTCAGCTACCTTAAGCGCCAGATGAACGATGAAGCCAAGAAATATGGCGGCTCGGGCGATGGTGACTCTTTGTTGGGGTGGTTAGCATTGCTGCCGGAAACCTTAGGTCAGGTGAAGTCAATTGAAGTCGAAAGCATTCGCTACGATGGCAATCGTTCTGAGATTCGACTACAGGCGAAAAGTTCTGACTTCCAATATTTCGAGACTGCGCGAGTGAAACTTGAAGAGAAGTTTACCGTTGAGCAAGGGCCATTGAATCGTAATGGTGATGCCGTATTTGGCAGCTTTACTCTTAAACCCCATCAATAACCTGCGTAAGGAGATCAGTGATGAGAAATATGATTGAGCCACTCCAAGCGTGGTGGACTTCAATAAGTCAAAGAGAGCAACGACTAGTGATTGGTTGCTCAATTCTATTGGTGGTCGGTGTCGTTTATTGGGGGCTAATCCAGCCACTCAGTCAGCGAGCTGAACTTGCGCAGACCCGCATTCAAAGCGAGAAGCAACTACTGGCTTGGGTAACCAATAAAGCCAATGAAGTGGTTGAACTACGAGGCAGTGGCGGCATTAGTGCCAGTCAACCTCTGAATCAATCTGTGCCAGCTTCTATGCGTCGCTTTAATATCGAGCTAATACGCGTGCAACCACGTGGCGAAATGTTGCAAGTGTGGGTAAAACCTGTGCCTTTTAATAAGTTCGTTGACTGGCTAACATACCTGAAAGAAAAACAGGGTGTGGAGGTTGAGTTTATGGACATTGATCGCTCCGATAACCCAGGGGTTATTGAGGTCAACCGACTACAGTTTAAACGAGGTTAATGTGAAACGCGGTTTATCTTTGAAGTTAGGTTTACTTTTTGGCGGCATCTTTATTGTCTTTTTCTCGGTTAGTCTGTTGCTGCATCTACCGGCCTCTTTTGTACTCAAACATGCACCGGCTGTGCGTGGCTTGAATATTGAAGGTGTTGAAGGAACGGTTTGGCAGGGCAGCGCCAATAATATCGCCTGGCAGCGTGTTAATTACGGTTCAGTACAGTGGGACTTTCAGTTCTCTAAACTCTTCCAAGCCAAAGCTGAATTAGCGGTTCGTTTTGGTCGTAATAGCGACATGAACTTGTCAGGAAAAGGGCGTGTTGGGTACAGCATGAGTGGTGCGTATGCGGAAAACTTAGTCGCATCAATGCCCGCTGCTAACGTGATGAAATATGCTCCAGCCATTCCAGTCCCGGTTTCAATTGGTGGAAAGGTTGAGCTGACGATCAAGCATGCGGTTCATGCTCAACCTTGGTGTCAGTCTGGTGAAGGTACTGTGGCTTGGTCTGGTGCTGCAGTCGATTCACCTGTTGGTTCGTTAGACCTTGGTCCTGTGATTGCGGACATAACCTGTGAAGACAGTACAATTGCAGCCAAAGGCG
Source organism: Vibrio sp. 1F255 (assembly GCF_041439145.1). Classification (NCBI taxonomy): domain Bacteria; kingdom Pseudomonadati; phylum Pseudomonadota; class Gammaproteobacteria; order Vibrionales; family Vibrionaceae; genus Vibrio; species Vibrio sp. 1F255. The sequence goes on from NZ_JBGONQ010000014.1 coordinate 75,139, forward strand.
TTCAGAAGAGCACTCAAGTAGACAGTGAGTTCTCAGCGAGTCTAACATCTAACCAGCGCTACACATCTGCAGCGTGGTTTAAACCGGGTGTTGAATTCCCGCCAACGATGCAAAATCAGCTTAAATGGTTGGGTAATCCTGATAGCCAAGGTAAGTACCAGTTTACTTATCAAGGTCGTTTTTAGCTAAACGGCTAAGGGTCACTAAATTACGAGATATAAAAAACGGGCACCTCACTGAGGTGCCCGTTTTGTTTGTTCTGAGAATCTAGAGGATATCTGACAGTTAAAGGGAGCAAACTCGCCTAGTCTTTGCCTTGCAAAATTTCTACCCACGGTAAATCTGCATCACCGAGTACAATGAAGTTCGGGTTTTCTAGCGTTTCTCTTTCATTGTACGAAAGCGGTTCTAGTTGAGTACTTAAGATACGTCCGCCAGCTTCTTCAACAATGCACTGCGTTGCGGCGGTATCCCACTCTCCGGTTGGTCCAAGGCGCAGATAACAATCCACAGCGCCTTCTGCGACTAAACAGGCCTTAAGCGCTGCTGAGCCTAGAGGAACCAAATCATAATTCCATGCTGAGCTCATACGGCTAGTGATGCGATTGATGTCCTGGCGACGGCTGATCGCCATGGCGATTGACTGGTTTGGCAGCTCGTGACGATGCGTTTTGATTTTCACGCTGTCATTAAGGTCTGGGATCTTCCAAGCGCCTTTGCCACTGTAAGCGTAATAGCTCACACCTGAAACGGGTGCGTATACCACGCCCATCACTGGCTTGTTATGCTCGATTAGGGCGATAATTGTCGCGAAATCACCACTTCGTGCGATGAACTCCTGGGTGCCGTCCAGTGGGTCAACTAACCAGTAGCGATCCCATTGAGAGCGTTGCTCTAGGCTGATGTCGGCGTCTTCTTCGGATAATACGGGAATATCAGGCGTCAATTCACTGAGTTTTTTTAATATCAGCTTATGTGCTGCAAGATCGGCACTGGTTACTGGAGTGTCATCACTCTTAATGAACTCTTCGTAATCCTTTTTCTCGTAGATCTCTAAGATGAGTTGACCAGCAGAGCGAGCAATCTCAATGACAGAGGGTAGGAGGTGAGACAAATCTTTTGTTATTGGCATAAATGTTCTCTTACTCTTAGAGCGAGCCTGAATGTTCTAGTTATTGTTTAATACACGAAGGCTTAAAAGCAGGGCTGTAATACTCCGAGCCTCACAGAAATCGAGATGTGTTAACAGTTCTTCGGCTTGAGCAAGTGGCCAGCGCACAATATCGAGAGGCTCTGGCTCATCACCTTCTAGCTTTTCTGGGTAGAGGTCTTCTGCAATAAACAGCGTCATTTTGCTAGAGAAGTAAGAGGGTGCAAGGATCACTTCCTTCAGCGGAGTAAGCTTGTTGGCACCGAAGCCTATCTCTTCTTTGAGTTCGCGAACGGCGGCTTCGTTTGGCTGCTCACCTGGATCAATCAGCCCTTTTGGAAAGCCAAGTTCGTAGCGTTCAGTTCCCGCTGCATATTCACGTACTAATAGAATATCGCCTTGCTCAGTAATAGGAACCATCATCACTGCGTTGCGCCCGCTGGGCTTCATGCGTTCGTAAGTGCGCTCTTCGCCGTTTGAAAAGCGTAAGTCGAGAGACTCGATAGAGAATAGTCTTGATTGAGCGACAGTTTGTTTAGCCAAAATCTCTGGCTTGGTCCTTTTCGTCATTGCGCTCGCTCCTTAGCTCATTGGAATTCTTTCTTATAAAGTCATTCTAATATAGGGGAAATGACCTTGAGTTCCTAGATCCGAGTTTTCATATCCGAAAATTATTGAAGCAGGAATCGATTACGATCACTTGAATACCTTACTCAAGATGGTAACGAGGTGAAAATATGGTTGTATAGCAAGAGAGTATAGAGAGAACGCGATAGTCCTAACTTGCTTATCCACATAACAAAAAAGGTTGATGCTTGCGCATCAACCTTTCAAATAACAACTAACACTAAATCAGTGATTAGTAGTAAGAGTGCTCACCACGATCGTGCTCAGTTGCATCACGAACAGCAGTCAGTTCACCTTCAAACTGTTGAAGAAGTTCTTTCTCGATGCCTTCTTTTAGCGTTACATCAACCATAGAACAACCGTTACAACCACCACCGAATGCTACAATAGCTGCGCCGTCTTCAGTGATTTCTACCAAGCTAACGTGACCGCCGTGACCAGCAAGTTGTGGGTTAACTTGTGTTTGAATTGCGTATTCAACACGTTCTAGAAGTGGTGCATCGTCTGCGACTTTACGCATCTTAGCGTTTGGTGCTTTAAGCGTTAGCTGAGAGCCCATTTTGTCAGTAACGAAGTCAATTTCAGCTTCATCTAGGAACGGTAGGCTTAGCTCATCTACGTATGCAGAGAAAGCTTCGAATTTAAGCTCTGTGTCAGACGCTTCGATAGCATCTGTTGGGCAGTAAGAAACACCACACTCAGCGTTTTGTGTGCCTGGGTTTACCACGAACACACGAATGTTTGTACCTTCAGGCTGCTGTGACAGCAGATTGGCAAAGTGAGTTTGAGCTGTTTCTGTAATAGTAATATTTGACACGACGAATACCTGAGTAGATTTGTAGGTTATTAGCGCCATTCTACTCCTGTCAGATTTGTAATTCAGCCCTTTTTTGTTGGATTGCTGTACAAGTAGTGATTCACAGCTTTTATCCAGAGGGCTCAGGAGTGCGGCAGATGCAGTAAATATCAATCCTTTTAACGTCCACTTCAAGTAGTAATTGGCATAATTGATACACAGTACTGCCGGTGGTTACAACATCATCAATTATCGCGACGTGAGAGGGGATAGTTCCTTGAACGTCTTGTTTTCGCAGCGCAAAAGCGCTCTTTAGGTTGTGTAATCGTGCGGATTTAGTCAGCCCCTGCTGGGAAGCCGTTGAGCGAATTCGACGAAAGAGCACATCACTTTCAACGCCAAGCTCTTGAGCCGTGTAGTCGGCTAGCAGCTTACTTTGATTAAAGCCGCGATGAGTATATCGACGCCAATGCAGCGGCACGCTGGTGATCAGCGGAGCAGGATATTCGATACGTGATGCCAATAGCTTAGATAGATCACGTGCAAACCAAAACTTATCAGCGTACTTCATTTGCTGAATGTAACCTGCTGTAGGGAAGGTGTAATCGCCGACACAGTAGAGGCGATGCCAAGGTGGAGGTTGAGATAAGCACTGTCCGCACTGCTCTACTGTGAGCAGTGTTTTTAAACCACATCGTTGGCAGCGTGGTACTGGCTGAAAGAGTTTGAGACAAGAATTGCACCATCGAGGATGTGTATCACTGGGCAGTTTATCAAGTTTGCACAGGTGGCATTGAGGTGTGACCAGACGTGGTGTGTGTTTTTGTAGCCAATCGGATAACATAGCTCGTGATGCTTTTGGGTTATGGTGTTCCTTTTGCTCACCATACTGAAAAGCGCGGATTATCGCTGATGGAAAAAGTAGGGAATATTGAGAATGAGTGACGCGTTATATTGGCATGTTTCTGGGCAAGGGCCTGATTTAGTACTGGTTCACGGCTGGGGAATGAACGGTGCGGTATGGCAACAAACCGTTAATGCATTACAAGCTGATTTTCGAGTGCATGTTGTCGATTTACCAGGGTATGGACACAGCGCGCACTGCCACGCTCAAGATCTTGAAGAGATTGCTCAGCAGCTTTTGGCCGAAGCACCAAAGCAAGCGATTTGGGTGGGTTGGTCACTTGGAGGCTTGGTCGCAACGCACATGGCTCTCCATCACTCAGATTACGTGAGCAAGCTGGTGACTGTCGCCAGTTCTCCCAAATTCGCCGCTGCAAAAGAGCCTGTGTTATGGCGAGGCATTCAGCCCAACGTATTAAGCGCATTCACCGAGCAACTGGTTGAAGATTTCCAAACCACCATCGAACGCTTTATGGCATTGCAAGCCATGGGCAGCCCTTCAGCAAGGCAAGATGTAAAACAACTCAAGCAAGCGGTGCTGTCTCGCCCGTTGCCGAACCCTGACTCATTATTGGCAGGATTAAAGATGCTGTCGGATGTCGATCTGCGTGAACAACTGCCTGAGATTTCAGTACCAATGCTACGCTTGTATGGTCGATTAGATGGATTGGTGCCAATCAAGGTTGCGAAAGACTTAGGCACAGCCTTGCCTCATACCGAGCAATACATATTTACCCAGTCTTCGCATGCACCGTTTATGACCGAAGCGGATGCCTTTTGCAGTGAGCTTGTCAGCTTCGCACAAAAATAATTGCTAAATATATATCCGGCTTGGTCGATATATAAGCTAATACCAATCACAGTAAGTAAGTGTTCAAAAATAGCGTAGGTAAAAGGCTTGAGAACAAGGCAGCTTTTTTTTGACAAGTAGTTTCGATAAGTAGTTATTCTACAATCAAAAAATCTAACGCCGTTATCGAGCATTTTAACAAGCTAGGATGATCAGTTATTTACTACGATTGGTATAACACCAACGTGTTGCATGATACTCAGACCTCACTCTCTCCAGAGCTGATTGCGCTAAGTTGGGCTATGCCTGTTGTGCGTTCTCGGTACAACAGTGTTATGGCAATATTGATGGGCGATTCTTGAGGAGAGTTCGCGATGATTGTGTCACCTGCAACTGCAGTGAGTGTGCCACTAATCGCCCCGTCCGTTAATGTGCAAACAGAGCAAGTTGCGCGTGATAATAGAGTCCGAGAACCTATTGCTCCCGCAGTAGCATTGGCGAGAACCAATGCAGAGCGTAAGGTAAAATCAGACGATAAACGAAGGCAGCAGTCGGCTTGGGATCCTTCAGACCATCCAGGTTATGAAATGGAGAACGAGTCAGAGGCCAATTCGGTTAGCCAAGAAGAGCCACAAGACCCTTTTGATCGGCTGTTCAGCTTATTGGCACTGAAAACATACAGTGCTGATCAAGGCAAAGGCTATACCATGCGTTTCCGCCTGCCAAAGCATGTTTTAGATGCGGCGATTCAGGAAGGACAGATGGAGAAACGACGTAAGGTCATAAAGTATCATTATGGTCATGCTGTTGCGCCTCATGCTCCATCAGAGATGTTGGTGGTCTTATAAATCAAAAGTTTACGAGTCAACCAAGCTTCGATGTCTTTTTTGAACACATAATAAAAAAACCTGCATACCCTAAGGGATGCAGGTTTTCTGTTTTAAGCACATCAGCTTTTTAGATGAGCTAATGGATTACTTTTTCGCTTTAGCAAAAGCGGCAGCGAATGCTCCACCCATTGCAGCGTTTTGTTGCGGCTCTTCACGACGGCGTTGGCCACCTTGCGAGTTTTGATGCGAGCGGTTTTGTGTGCGAGGTGCACTTGAACGTTGAGCACGGTTGTCTTGTCCCGGCTCGTCCTTCATACGCATGCTTAGTGCAATACGTTTACGCTGAACATCCACTTCCATCACCTTCACTTTCACGATGTCGCCCGCTTTAACCACTTCACGTGGGTCAGAGACAAAGCGATCGGTGAGCGCTGAAATATGCACTAAGCCATCTTGGTGAACACCAATATCAACGAAGGCACCAAAGTTAGCCACGTTCGATACCACACCTTCTAAAATCATGCCCGGTTCTAGATCTGAAACACTGTTTACGCCATCGGCGAAGGTTGCAGTCTTAAATTCAGGGCGAGGGTCACGGCCCGGTTTATCGAGCTCTTTGATGATGTCGCTGACCGTTGGTACACCGAAGTTCTCATTGGTGTAATCGATGGCGTGTAAGCCACGTAAGAAGTCTGTGTTACCCACCAGAGATTTGATGTCTTTGTGGTTTTTCTCAGCGATGCTTTTCACTACTGGGTAAGCTTCTGGGTGAACCGATGATGCATCCAGTGGGTTTTTGCCATCCATAATGCGTAGGAAGCCGGCACACTGTTCAAAGGCTTTTGGACCTAAACGAGCCACTTTCTTCAACGTAGTGCGCGCTTCAAAACGACCATTCTCGTCACGGAAATCCACGATGTTCTGAGCAATGGTGCTAGACAGACCAGCAACACGAGTCAGTAGCGCGGCAGATGCGGTATTCACATCAACACCAACTGCGTTTACACAGTCTTCGACAATCGCATCTAGGCGCTTAGCAAGCATGGTTTGGCTCACATCGTGTTGGTATTGGCCCACACCGATCGATTTAGGGTCAATCTTCACCAGTTCTGCCAGTGGATCTTGCAGACGACGAGCAATAGACACCGCACCACGGATTGATACATCCATGTTCGGGAACTCTTTTGCTGCTAGTTCAGACGCAGAATACACCGATGCGCCTGCTTCGCTAACAATGATCTTTTGCGCTTTTAGGTTGCCGCGTTTAATTACGTCAGCCACAAAGCTGTCGGTTTCGCGTGAAGCCGTACCGTTACCAATCGCAATCAAATCAACATTGAATTGACGAACCATCTGCTCAACCACGTGTGCCGATTTGTCGTATTGCTTTTGAGGTGGGTGAGGGTAAATAGTTTCTGTTGCCAAAACCTTACCGGTTGAATCCACGACAGCGATTTTCGAACCGGTACGTAAACCTGGGTCCAAGCCTAAGGTTGCTCGAGGACCAGCTGGCGCTGCCATGAGTAGGTCTTTTAGGTTGGTTGCGAATACTTCAATCGCTTCGATCTCTGCACGCTCTTTCATTGCGCCCATCAATTCAGTTTCCATGTGCATAGAAACCTTGATGCGCCATGCCCAGCTGATCACTTGCTTACGCCATGCATCCGCAGGTGCGCTGCTTAGGGTAATACCGTAGTGATCAGAGATGATGTTCTCGCAGTATGAACCACGTACACCTTCTTCTTGCTCTGGGTCTGCGTTCATTGCCAGTGTTAGGAAGCCTTCATTGCGGCCACGCAGCATTGCAAGCGCACGGTGAGACGGTACTTTGCTAAGCGCTTCGTTGTGCTCGAAGTAGTCTTTGAACTTCTCGCCTTCTTGCTCTTTACCTGTCACTACACGAGCGACTAGCTCTGAGTTGCGTGTTAGGTGTTGGCGAATCTTTTCTAGTAGGTTTGCGTCTTCCGCAATGCGTTCCATGATGATCGCACGTGCACCATCGAGTGCGGCTTTAGTATCGGCGATGCCTTTATCGCTGCTGATGAAGTTAGCGGCTTCAGTTTCAGGATCGTGCTGTGGTTCATTCCATAGCGTATCGGCTAGGGGTTCTAGGCCCGCTTCAATCGCGATCTGACCTTTGGTACGACGCTTTGGTTTGTATGGCAGGTATAGATCTTCTAGGCGCGTCTTACTGTCGGCTTGAGTGATATCCCGCTCTAACTCTGGCGTGAGCTTACCTTGATCTTGAATCGACTTAAGAATCGTTTGGCGACGATCGTCGAGCTCGCGAAGGTATGAAAGGCGACTATCAAGGTTACGTAGTTGGGTATCGTCTAAGCCACCCGTGACTTCTTTACGGTAGCGGGCAATAAAGGGAACGGTGTTACCGTCGTCAATTAGGTTTACTGCGGCGGTGACTTGCTCTGAACGAACATTCAGTTCTTCAGCAATCAGTCGACAGATAGCTTGGCTCATCCGATGAATCTCTTATTTAATATCATGACAAATACATGGGGGTGAGCGTACGCTTTTTCTAGCTTTGGCTGTGTAATTATCCTGTCAGAAGTCGAATTTCCGTTTCTGATACCCGCTTTGTGCGAGATCTCTTACAAGTGATGTGAGAGTAAGTCGCTTTAGACCGATGAAATCGTCTTGATGTTACACTAAGTTGCTGATTTTATTTGATTGTGTGTTTGTGGGCGTATTTCTCACCTGAAATGTTTTTTAAGACTATCTAGGAAACACGGCCATTTGCCGTAATATTTAACTTGTCGACAGGGAGTTGGCAGGAACAGGAAAAAGCCTAATGGACTAGGTATCTTCAGGATGAAGATTTGATTACTTAGGATGAGTGGTCAGCAAGGAAGTGATAATCTCTGGATGAGATTCGCCAGTCAGGATGACAGGCTAGAATGGACACCGCTAGGATGGCGATGAACAAAAAGGAAATTGGTTAAAGGATTTAGCCACTATCAAGGAAAGATGCAGGGAGCACCTTATCTCGAAGAGATAAACAGTAGCCGGATTGCTGCGATAGAGACTTAACCCCGCTAGGCGAAAGCCTTGCGGGGTTTTCTTTTATCTGGAGTTTGGGTTTGCTTGAACACTCAGCTCATCGCTAGGTGTTTATTAGGTTTGGTTATTCGTTGTCTGCGTAGCAAATTGAGTTAATGAACCACTCTTTGTCGCCTTCTGGTGTTTTTACCGTAAACTCATCATCCACTTCTTTCTTGAGCAGAGCTCTAGCCATTGGTGAGTCGATAGAGATATAGCCTTTAGCATCGCCGTAGATCTCTTCTGGGCCGACAATTCGAAACTTCTTAATTTCCCCATCATCATTCTCAATTTCGACCCAAGCACCGAAAAAGACCTTACCTTCTTGTTGAGGTGAGTAATCCACGATCGTGACATCAGGTAGGAACTTTCTTAAGAAACGCACTCGGCGATCAATCTGACGAAGCAAACGCTTATTGAAGGTGTAATCTGCGTTTTCTGAACGATCTCCTAGGCTTGCAGCCCAAGTGACTATTTTGGTGATCTCTGGACGCTTCTCGTGCCATAAGTGGTCATGTTCTGCTTTGAGTTTGTTATAACCTTCTCGGGTGATAAGTTTGGTTTTCATAAATCTGACTTAATGAAATGATGATCTAAGATAGAATATATAGAAAGGCAACATACGTTAACAATTATTTAGGCGACTTTTTCTCCAATAATGTTACATTTTTAATGTCTTATACCAATATACAATTTACCAAGAATGCTTAACCTTAGGTTTAAGCTTTAATAGGTGGAACCATTACATGCAAGAAAACTACAAAATTTTAGTGGTCGATGACGATGCTCGTTTACGTGCACTGTTAGAGCGCTATCTGTCAGAGCAGGGCTTTCAAGTGCGTAGCGTGGCAAACAGTGAGCAGATGGACCGCCTGTTAACCCGTGAAAATTTTCACTTGATGGTATTGGATTTAATGTTGCCGGGCGAAGATGGTCTATCGATCTGTCGTCGTCTACGAAACGCAAACAACTCGCTACCAATCCTGATGCTTACTGCAAAGGGTGATGAAGTGGATCGCATTGTGGGCTTGGAAGTGGGTGCTGATGATTACCTGCCAAAACCATTTAATCCACGTGAACTGCTTGCTCGTATTAAAGCTGTACTGCGTCGCCAAGTCATTGAAGCACCGGGTGCACCAAGCACAGAAGAGTCTGTGGTTGAGTTTGGTGAGTTCCGCTTGAACTTAGGTACTCGCGAAATGTTCCGCGGTGAAGAGCCAATGCCGCTTACTTCGGGTGAATTTGCGGTTCTTAAGTCCTTGGTAACGAATGCTCGTGAGCCAATGTCTCGCGATAAGCTGATGAACATGGCTCGTGGCCGTGAGTATTCAGCAATGGAACGTTCTATCGATGTTCAGATTTCACGTCTGCGTCGTCTAGTTGAAGAAGATCCAAGCAAACCTCGCTACATCCAAACGGTGTGGGGCTTGGGTTATGTATTCGTTCCAGATGGCAAAGCTGTGTAATTCAGCTTAATAAGCTCTACAGTAGCTTTATCGATTCTGTGAATCTTACGGGTCATCTCATTAATATGCGATGGCCCGTTTTCTATTCAGCACAATGGTTTAGAGTTATAGTCATATAACACTTTCTTTATCTTTCTACATCTCGGGTGCCCCATGCGTATACGTAGCTCCTTTACTCAGTCGATAGTGCTTTTCTTAACGCTATTGGTCGCTAGCCAAATTTTTTCTTATTACGCGGTGTTTAACTATGCGTTGATGCCAAGTTTGCAGCAGTTTAATAAGATTTTGGCTCACGAGCTAAACCTGGTATTGGACCAAGGCAGTGATATCGAGATCGATGCGCCATTGCGTCAGCGTGTGCTTGAACAGCTCGGGGTAACCGTTCACGCCAAGGGCAGCGAAGCGGCGGGTGAGTATTACCATGCGGTCGCAATCGACCTGATGAGTGAGGAGATGACCAAGGAGCTGGGTTCTGAAACTGAAGTGCGGCTGATCTTGGGTAAAGAGAGCTATGTGCTTTGGATGGACATTGCGCAGTTACCCAACTCTTTAATTCGTATTCCGTTATCAGAGCTGCAAGAAGAGGATTTTGCACCACTGTTTCGTAACAGTCTGATCATGGCGCTGTTGATTGTCGCAGGTGGTTGGCTGTTTATCCGATTGCAAAACCGTCCGTTGATAGCGCTAGAGAAAGCGGCGCAAGGTGTCGGGCGAGGTGATATTCCACCGCCATTGCCAGTTCAAGGCGCACAAGAGATTCGCTCGGTAACTCGAGCCTTTAACCAGATGTCGAAAGGCATCCAAGAGCTAGAAGAAGACCGCGCCTTGTTGATGGCGGGTATCAGCCATGATTTACGTACTCCGTTAACGCGTATTCGCTTAGCGACTGAGATGATGTCACCAGAGGATGCCTACTTAGCTGAGGGGATTATCAGTGATACCGAAGAGTGTAATGAAATCATCAGCCAGTTCATGGATTACCTAAAGCCTGTCGACCGAGATTCATTCCAAGCGGTGTTTGTCGATGATATTGCTCGTGAGGTATCGAGCTCTGAGGGTGGCTACGAGGTTCAGATTGAAACCGATATTCCAGAATCGATGAAGCCAGCGCTAGGTAATCCGATCGCGATGAAGCGTGCTGTGAGCAACTTGGTGGTGAATGCGCTGCGTTACGGTAATGGTTGGGTCAAGGTATCAACTGGTATGACGGCGGATAACAAGCTTGCTTGGGTGACGGTAGAAGATAACGGGCCGGGTATTCCACAAGACCAGATCGGAAAGCTGTTTGAACCTTTCACGCGTGGTGACACGGCTCGTGGTAGCGAAGGAACGGGCTTGGGCTTAGCAATTGTGAAACGTATCGTTAGCCAGCATCAAGGTGCTGTTGTGGTCAATAACCGCAGTGAAGGTGGCTTAAAAGCGCAGATCAGTTTCCCGGTTAAGCCCTAGTTATCATCGGTCCGTTTGATGACGATAAGTTCGGTTCGGGGAACGGTTAAGAGATCCCCGACTCGGTCATTCTTCCCTCTCCGAGGATGACGAATTGCTAACCATGGACTTTGATGATGAAAGTTTACTTTGATCGTCATTCCCTATCGTGAGGAACGAGCGAATAGGGAATCTCGCTCTTGCTTGATGAAAGTAACGCACACTAAAAAGGCTTCCTTGAGGAAGCCTTTTTTACGTTTGAACACGGTCTCAGTGTTAACTATGCCTTAGTGTTAACTACGCCTTAGAGTAAACATCGCGTTCACCCAACCAACGGTTGATGATCGCCTTAGCATTGTCTGGGTAGCTATCGTGAATATGACGCGCAATACGCTGCACTTCAGGTATCAAACGTTGGTCACGAATTAGATCGGCGATCTTGAAATCAGCCAAGCCAGTTTGTTTGGTACCGAGCAATTCACCGGGGCCACGGATTTCTAAGTCGCGCTGTGCAATCACAAAGCCATCGTTACTTTCACGTAGCACACCTAGGCGTTTCTGAGCGGTTTTAGACAGCGGAGAGTGATACAACAATACACAATGACTTGCGACCGAACCTCGGCCGACACGGCCACGCAGTTGGTGCAGTTGCGCTAGGCCAAGACGTTCTGGGTTCTCGATGATCATTAAGCTCGAATTCGGAACATCCACGCCCACTTCAATCACGGTTGTCGCAACCAATAGATGCAGCTTGTTCTCTTTGAACTCTCTCATCACCGCCTGTTTCTCGGCGGGTTTCATACGGCCATGGACTAAACCAATTTTTACGTCAGGCAGTTTGCGTTGTAGCTCTTCTGCTGTATCAGCTGCAGCTTGAGCTTCCAGTACTTCCGATTCATCAATCAGCGTACATACCCAGTAGGCTTGTTTGCCTTCATTGAGACACGCATTTTTCACACGTTCAACAATGTCATCGCGCTTGGTATCAGGAATTGCCACGGTTTGAATTGGGGTTCGTCCCGGTGGCAGTTCATCAATAATCGAAGTTTCGAGGTCGGCATAGGCCGTCATTGCTAACGTTCGTGGGATTGGGGTAGCGGTCATGACCAACTGATGGGGGTAGTAGCCTTGCTTTGCGCCTTTCTCACGTAGCTCTAATCGCTGGTGGACACCAAATCGGTGTTGCTCATCAATGATCACTAAACCAAGGTTTTTGAACTCGACATGCTCTTGGAACAGGGCATGAGTACCGACCACCATTTGCGCTTCGCCACTGGCAATACGTGTTAGTTCAGTTTCACGAGCTTTGCCTTTGAGCTTACCTGCTAGCCATCCAACTTGAATACCCATTGCCTCAAACCAGTTGGCAAAGTTAATCGCGTGTTGTTCTGCGAGTAGTTCAGTGGGTGCCATAAGTGCTACTTGTTGACCGTGTTCCAATGCGCGAACCGCCGCCAGTGCAGCGACTAAGGTTTTACCAGAGCCCACATCACCTTGCACTAAACGCATCATAGGATGCGGCTTTTCCAAGTCAGCTTCGATCTCTTTGGTCACTCGTGCTTGGGCATTGGTTGGTGAAAACGGCAGCTGAGCCAGTAGCTTATCTTTAAGGGTGTTTACTGGAGGAAAAGGCATTGCCTTGTCTTGCTGCCCTTTGCTACGAACAGACAACATAGACAGGTTTTGAGCCAGTAACTCTTCCATAATTAGGCGCAGTTGCGCAGGGTGCTTGCCTTCATCAAACAGCTCTAGGTCAATGCCCGGTGGCGGCCTGTGAATGGTATGCAGTGCTTGTGCGAGGGTAATTTGGTGGTCGTATAAACCTGATGGGAGAAGCTCGTTAACTGCGGCCTTGTCGATTAGCTCTAAGGCTTGATCGGTAAGATTACGCAGCGTGACTTGTCTTAGCCCTTCGGTGGTTGGGTACACCGGAGTCAGATTGGCTTCAACGTCTGGCTGTTGCCTCGGCGCAAAGAATTTGTAGTCAGGGTGGACGATCTCAAGCCCCATATTACCGCGCTTGATCTCACCATAAGCATGCACTTGTTTGCCTTCGGCAAAGTTATTCTTCATGCCTGCAGTGAAGTTGAAAAAACGCAGTGTAATAGTGCCATTACCATCACTGATCTTTACTGCGAGCATCTTACGTTTACCGAAAATGGTATCGACGTGCATTACCTTGCCTTGCACTGCTGCCCATAAACCAGCATGCAGTTTTACGATTGGATAGATACGCGTTCGATCTTCATAGCGCAAAGGCAGGTGAAATAGCAGGTCTTGTACATTGTTAAGCCCAACCTTCTCTAGTTTCTCTGCGACTTTAGCGCCGACTCCAGATAAAGAGTTGAGAGGGATAGCAGATAAAAGCTGTGACATAACAAGGCTCATAAACGTAAGAGAGATGATCTATTCAAGCATTTTACTGGATTTTTGTACAGGCAGGAATGGGAGGGAGCGCGGTAAATACTAGGATTACGGTTATAAAAATCCCCTTAAGCGATAAAGCATTAAGGGGATTTAAATTCTTGGCAAAACTATTATCAAGTTTAAACGTTAGTTCTTACGACGTCTTACTTTCAGCGCGTGTGGCATCACACGTAGCTTTTTCATAATACTTGCAAGGTGAACACGATCTTTGGTGGTCAGCAAGATAGTCACTGTGTACAGGCGTCCATCACGTTCTTCGGTTGAAATACCGTGAATGTTAGAGCCTGTTTTTGAGATAACGTTAGTTAACTCAGCCAGTGCACCTTGGTGGTTCTGCAGATCAACCTGAAGTTCAGCGGTGAACTCTTGGTCGTAATCGTCAGACCATTCAACCGCCATGTATTTGTCTGGTTCTTTCTGGTAACCACGAACGTTTGGACACGTTTCACGGTGAACCACAAGGCCACGACCTGGCGATACATGGGCAATGATGTGATCATCTGGAATCGGGTGACAACAGTTAGCGAACGTCAGTAGTAGACCTTCAGCACCACGGATCGGAAGTTTCTTCCTCGGTGTGTCACTGTTGTTTTCTACTTCAGTCAGTTCGTCAGCATCACCTAGCAGGCGACGAGCAATCACGATACTCATCAGCTCACCAAGACCAATTGACGCTAGCAAGTCTTCAATACTGTCGAGACGAAGATCAGACAATACATGTTCAACGTTCTCTTGGCCGATATCACCAATCGAGTGTTCGCCAAGTGCGTGGTTCAGTAGACGACGACCTAAGGTAATCGACTCTTCGCGGCGCATAGTCTTCAGAACCTGACGGATCTTAGTACGCGCACGTGATGTCACCACGTAGTTGAGCCATGCTGCATTCGGACGTGCGCCCGGAGCACTGATGATCTCAATAGTTTGACCGTTCTTCAGCGATTTGCTGAGTGGGTAAGGGTTCATGTCTACACGAGCACCTACACACATGTTGCCGACATCGGTATGCACCGCGTAAGCAAAATCGACCGCTGTTGCGCCTGCCGGAAGCTCGACAATGCGCCCCTTCGGCGTGAACACGAAGATCTCATCTGGGAACAGATCAGACTTAACGTTTTCAATGAATTCGAATGAGTTACCCGCGCTTTGTTGCAGCTCAAGTAAGCTCTGCATCCAACGTTGTGCTTTAACCTGTGCGGTTGTGCCATTACTGCTGCGTGAGCCGTTGCCTTTGTAAGACCAGTGCGCTGCGACACCTTTGTCTGCCATTTGATCCATATCTTCAGTACGGATCTGAACCTCAACTGGCACCCCGTGAGGGCCGATCATTGACGTGTGCAGAGATTGGTAGCCGTTGGCTTTTGGTACCGCAATGTAATCTTTCATGCGGCCAGGGCGAGGCTTGTACAGGCTGTGAGCCTGACCAAGTACGCGATAACAAGTATCTGGGGTATCAACCACGACGCGGAAAGCGTAGATGTCCATAATGGTGTGGAAGCGCTGCTCTTTAGTTTTCATCTTGTTGTAGATGGAGAACAGGTTTTTTTCACGACCAAGTACGCGAGCAGGCAAACCGACCTCTTCAAGGCGGCCTTCAATTTCGCTATGGATACGTTGGATCATTTCCTTACGGTTACCACGCGCAGCTTTCACTACGTTTTTAAGTACGCGATAACGGTTAGGATAGAGGGCTTCAAAGCCCAGCTCTTCTAGTTCGGTCTTGATGTTATGAATACCAAGACGGTGAGCTAGTGGAGAATAAATCTCTAGGGTTTCACGAGCAATACGACGCTTTTTGTCAGGACGAAGTGCCCCAAGCGTGCGCATGTTGTGAGTACGGTCAGCTAATTTGATCAAGATAACGCGGATGTCTTGCACCATGGCGAGAACCATCTTGCGGAAGTTCTCTGCTTGCGCTTCTTTGCGATCACGAAATTTAAGCTTATCCAGCTTAGATACACCATCAACCAATTCAGCAACGGTATTGCCAAATTTTTCCTCTAGATCTTCTTTAGTGACATCACAGTCTTCGATGACATCATGAAGCAGAGCAGCTTGCAGGGTTTCGATATCCAGACGCATTTCTGCCAGGATTCTTGAAACAGCTACAGGGTGGATAATGTATGGTTCACCGCTTGAGCGGGTTTGCCCTTCATGGGCGTCTCTCGCTACCACATAAGATTGACGCAGAGCCTCAATTTGAGGCTCTGTTAGGTATTCTTGGGCAACGTCTTTGAGGCTATCGAATAGATACAAATTAAAGGCCCGGAAGGTTAATTAGTTCGAATGACGTTCTTAACGAGTGTGAGCGATGCTGCTTACTGCTGCAAGTTCAGCCGCTTCTTGCTCTTGTTGCTCTTGACGTTCACGAGCATCTAGTACGTCTTTAGTGATAAGACCTTCTTCGATTTCGCGAAGAGCGATAACCGTTGGCTTATCGTTTTCTTCAGGCACTAGTGAATCTTTACCGCCAGTTTGCATTTGACGTGCGCGGCGAGCCGCAATAAGAACTAGGTCGAAACGGTTGCCAACTTTTTCAACAGCGTCTTGAACAGTTACGCGTGCCATGAGGACTCCAAATAGTAATTAACTAATAAATTTTTGATGACGAGAAAGTATACAAGTTTAACTAGATACTTTCTAGATCACCGTATACTTATCTCAATAGAAAATCTAGGGGATCTAGATTATTCCGCTAATAAAGCAGTAAGCATGCCGTTGTATTTCGCTGCTTGCTTATCTTCTTTTAAGCGTTCCGCACGAATGATAGCTCTGAAGTCCATTAGGGCTGCATCAAAGTCGTCATTCACGATCACATAATCATATTCTGCATAGTGAGAAATCTCTGATTTTGCTTCGCTCATGCGTTTCGCAATAACTTCGTCGCTGTCTTGACCGCGAACATTCAAACGACGCTCTAGTTCACCATTTGATGGTGGAAGAATGAATACACTCTTCGCTTGAGGCATTTGTTCACGGATCTGACGAGCACCTTGCCAGTCGATATCTAGGAATACATCGATACCGCGGTTTAGGTTTTCTTCAATCCAAACGCGTGAAGTACCGTAGTAGTTGCCGAACACTTCAGCGTACTCTAGGAATTCACCTTTAGTAATAAGGTCTTCAAAATGATGCTTCTCTACGAAGTGGTAGTGAACACCATTTTCTTCACCAGGGCGCATACCGCGAGTGGTGTGTGAAACAGATACCTTCATTGCGTAGGTTGGATTGGTTTCTAGCATTGCTGAGATCAAGCTCGACTTACCTGCGCCACTAGGTGCAGATACGATGTAAAGAGTACCTTTGCCCATCTGTATATTTCCACTGTTGGTTGGATTGAGTGAAGGCAATAAACCTACACTTTAAAAGATAGCACTGACTCTAATTTTTGTTCCGATGGCGCATCTACTAATTGTGCCGTTGGTTACGTCTATAAAGAGATAACGAGTAAAACTAATAGAAGCAACTGGTGAAAATTAGGTCAGAAAAATGGAGGCGAAGAGTAGCATATTTAGATGATTGAGAACAACTGGCTTGATCGTTATTTGTCAGCAAATGATCTTCTCAAAGATCTTTGTATAAATGTAATGACTCGTCATCGGTACTTTTTTATGTGATCTGGACAAAATTTGTTGAAGTTTTAATCTCAATCCTTACAATCCGCGCAAACGATTAAATGCTGTATATATCTAGTGATATGGACTAGATGTTTCTACTACCGAGCCTACCTTGGTGACTACAGTTTTTAGTGTAGAGACCTCTCTATTCTCACAGCATTTGAATCACCAAATTCTTAATTTATTGCAAAGGTTTTGTTGTGAGTACCGATTCCACCCTGAAAGCCCAGAACACCTCTGGCTCGCTTGATTCGATGTTTAAAATCACTGAAAGAAAAACCACGATTGGCACTGAGCTGTATGCGGGTTTCATTACTTTCTTGGCGATGAGTTACATTCTGGCGGTTAACCCAGCAATTTTGGGTGATATTCCAGGCATGGACAAAGGTGCCGTGTTTACTGCAACGGCTCTGTCTGCGGCAATCGCAACCCTAATTATGGGCATTTGGGGCAACTACCCTGTAATGCTAGCGCCGGGCATGAGTATGAACGGCTTTTTCAAAGGTCTGCTGTTAAGTGGATCTGTTGCCGTGCTTTGGAATGAAGCGCTGTTCGGTATCTTCCTATCTGGTATTTTGTACCTTGCGTTCTCATTGACCAATATTCGTAAATCGATGATTGAATCGATTCCTGAAGATTTGAAGTTGGCGATTACCGTGTCTCTCGGACTGTTCATTGCTTTCTTAGGTCTTAAGAATGCGGGCATCATCGTTTCTAACCCATTCGTATTGGTAGGCTTAGGCGACATTTCTGATCCAAAAGTGATCATCGCTTACGTGAGCATCTTCATCGCACTGGGTTGTATGGTTCGTGACATCAAGCTAGCAACGTTCATCTCATTCGTTTCTGCTATCGTGTTGACGATTCTTGCTGACGTCTTCATGGGCACTTCAAACGCACCAATCCCAGAGCAGTTCATTGCTATGCCACCAAGCATGGCTGGCAGCTTCGGCGCTATCTTCGATTTCTCTGCTTTCACGCCAGAGAAAATGTTCGACCTACTGTTCATCGTACTTATCTTCTTGATTGTCGATTTCTTTGATGGCTTGAGCACCATTGTCGGCGTTGGCCGTGATGCGGGTATCATCGATAAAGACGGCAAGGTGCCAAACGCGAAATCGGCTCTAGTAGCAGATGCGGGCGGTACTGTGATTGGTTCAATTCTTGGTACCACATCGATCACTGCTTTCTCTGAGTCTGGCATCGCTTCTTCTCAAGGTGCAAAAACGGGTTTGGCAGCAGTCATGGTGGCTGGTCTGTTCCTAATCTCGCTATTCCTATACCCAATCTTCTCTATCTTCTCGGCTGCAATGGTTGCACCGGCGATGGTAGTAGTCGGCATCTACATGGTAGGTCGTCTTGGTCAGATCAACTGGGAAAAGAAAGAGTCACGCATTGCAGCCTTCTTTACCATCATGTTCACAGTGCTAAGCTTCTCTCCAGCGAACGGTATGGCGATGGGCTTCATCAGCTACGCATTCACAATGGTTGTGGCAGGTAAGCGCAAAGAAGTACACCCGCTTATCTACGGACTGTGTGTGGTGTTCTTAACTTACCTGATTCTGCTTTAAAGCTAATTAGTCACTAAGAAGTCGCTAAGTAAAAGACAAACAGATGGCTCTGCAGTGAATGCGGGGCCATTTTTGTATTTGTTGCTTTTTACCGTTGCTTCTTAATGTTGGTTACCGATGAGTTGATGGCGTTAGCCTAAAGTCGGTGCTTTGACAGTACGCGACTTATATTGATGCATGCTATTGTAGAGACTGGATTAATTATTTTTTGAAGAGTGACTATGCCTTCTCACTTACCTAAATCTTTTAGTAAGCCGTTTTTAAAAGTATTCCACATTATGGAAGCGGTATTGCTGGTGGCGATCACGCTCGCGACCTTGTTTGCGATGGTCGAAGAGTTCATGCATGTCTTCGCTGAACGCCGAGTGCAATTGACCGACATTCTGCTGATGTTTATCTATTTAGAAGTGTTGGCGATGGTTCAGCAGTTTGTGATGAACGGTAAGATCCCAGTGCGATACCCAATCTATATCGCGATGATGGCGATTGCTCGTTACATCACTTTGGGCATGAAAGAACTCGATGCGGTATTGATCGTTTGGTTATCTTTAGCGGCATTTATCTTAGCAGCAGCAACTCTGTTGATTCGAGTCGGTCACCATTACTGGCCATATGTCGATCTCAGAACTAAGCAGCCGGACGAGTAAATTTTTTGAGATCAAAGTCTTACAAATCAAGCCCGGTGACCTAGCTGGGCTTGAATTCAAGCCAACCGAACAAAAAAACATCAATTATTTTCAAATAAAGCTTTACAACCCGACCCAGATCACCAAGAATGGCCTCGCTCTGTTTTCAGAGTTATTAAATGAAACATCAGTTGTAAAGTAAAACCCTTAGTATTGCTTCATTGTTATTCTCAGTGTTTCCCTTGGCTTCATAGATACATTAAATAATTCAAGCTTTCAGCGCATCGCACTTTTGGCGATTAATTTTTTATTTTTATATAAGGGACACATCATGTCTAACAAAACAAACGGCGTAGTAAAATGGTTTAACGAAGAGAAAGGTTTCGGTTTCCTAACTCAAGACAACGGCGGCGCTGACGTATTCGTACACTTCCGTGCAATCGCTTCTGAAGGTTTCAAGACTCTTAAAGAAGGCCAACAAGTGTCTTTCGAAGTAGAGCAAGGCCAAAAAGGTCTTCAAGCTGCAAACGTTGTAGCTCTATAAGATTTTAAGTCGGCGCAGGTTGCAACAGCAACTTGCGTCACTTTCTCTCTCAAATTTGTTTCCCCCCTCAGTTTTACCGCAACACTCTTCTCCATTAGCAACACCCTCTCTAAGTATTCAAAAATCCTGTTTTACGTCCGTTATCTCGTTCTAACTATCGTTGTATCTGTTCTTTGCTCTAACTCAACCTTCTACGTAACAACCAGTCACTTGCTCATCCTGATTACTATTACTGTATCCATAAAAAAAAGGTTCATCGCGGCTTTCCGGGGAAAGCCGCTTTTATCTTCAAGAAGAA